>NZ_CAJLUB010000008.1 GCF_905209685.1 uncultured Veillonella sp.
CTAATTCAACTTTAATGCCTGCTGCACGTGCTTTATCAACTACGCGTTGTGCACGTACTACGATAGGACCATCGATCATTTTGCCATCTACGGAGATTACGCCCTTATTGTTGCGCAATGCATCTGCGTAGCTGTTCAATACCTTAACGGAGTGAGCGATTTCTTTTTCGTCAGGAGTGAATACTTCGTGGATAATTTTGATTTGGCTTGGGTGGATACAAGATTTGCCATCGTAACCCAAAGCTTTAATGAATTCAACTTCTTCGCGGAAGCCTTGAGGGTCTTTCACGTCGGAGAATACAGTGTCAATTACGCGGATACCTGCTTCACGTGCGGCATGAAGAATTGTTTGACGAGCGAATAACAATTCAACAGCTGGTTTATGTTTACCTGTACGAAGGTCAGCACGATAGTCTTCAGCGCCAAGAGCAATAGCTACTACGCGAGGACCGTGGCAAATTTCACGAACATTGTACAAGCCACGAACAGATTCAATAGCTACGATAATGTTGATAGTACCTTCTGGCCAGCCATTAGCTTTTTCTACTTCTTCAATTTTCTTCGCTACGATTTCAACTTCAGATACATCTTCAGTTTTAGGTAAACGAATCATATCAGGTTTAGCTGGAACGATTACATCAAGGTCGTCATAGCCGTAAGGAGTTTGTGTAGGATGGTTGATACGAACAACTGTTTCTGCACGGAATTTACGAGATTTCAAAGCTTCTGCAGTTAAAAGACGAGCTGTATCTTTTTCTGTTACAGGAACGGAGTCTTCGATGTCGATCATGATGGAGTCAGAACCGTGAATATCAGCACTGTTAATCATTTTAGGTGTATTACCAGGTACGAACATCATGGAACGAGACAAACGTTTTTTAGCAGCCTCTGTTAATGGATTTGTTTTAACTTCTGGGAATGTTTTATCGTTAGCCATTATGCTTTGCTCCCCCTTTCCAATGCGCCTAATACGCGAGCTTTAATTGTGTAATCCCAAGCATTTTTATCTTGTACGATTACTTTTACGCCGTCAAAACCAGCTTCTTTAACTGTGTTTATAACAACGGATTTAATTTGGTCGCCGTATTGACGGATAACTTTGGATGTTAATTCAATTTCGATACCGCTAGCAATCGGTTCAACCGTTACTAATGCATCATTTTTTTCGTCGAAGCCAGCTTGTGCAGCTTTTACTAATTGTGCCATGTTGCATCCTTTCACTAAAAAATATATCAAATGGCAAAGACCAGACGTGTCGCGAATGTCTGGTCCGTGCCGTTAAAACCATGTTGATAATAAAATTATATGGTGATTAAATCATACCGATGAAAGTCCACCAAGGGATACCTACTACAAAGAGTAGAATCCAACTCAATACTGCTAAGATTGCACCAGCAGTCCACCAATCTTTCAAGTTATTGTAACCTGCAGAGTAGATGATTGGACCAGGAGATGCACCGTAGTGAGTTACAAGACCACCAAACGCATTTGTTGCAAGCAATACTAAACCAAACATAACAGGGTTAACACCAGCTGCCATACCTACAGTCAAGAATACTGGAAGCATAGATGCAATATAGGCAGTACTGGAAGCGAATAAGTAACGAATGACAACACTAATAGCAGAGAGAATTAATACAACTACGAGTGGAGACACATCGAGGGCCAAGTTTGCTTGCATATATGCTGCAAGCCAAGCGAAGAATTTAGCTTTTGTTAAAGCAGTGGATAAACCAAGGATAGCACCAAACCAGATGAATGTATTCCAAACAGCTTTAGTTTGAACCATGTCATCCCAAGTGATGATACCAGCAAAGAACACAACAGTCATAGCTACTAATGCTACTGCTGTTGGGCTCAAATCAAAACCGATGGAAGGCAATGCCCAACCGATAAGAGCAAGAATAAATACAACAGCCAAGACTTTTTCAGACATTTTCATAGGTCCTAATTTAGCAAGACCGTCAGCAGCCAATTTCTTATTGTCAATTTTTACTGCTTCAGGACGGTCGATCCAGTAACCTACAAGTGGAACGAAGATCAACATTACAAGACCAGGAAGAGCTAAAGCCAAAGCCCATTCAGCCCAAGTCATGTTTAGACCAGTGATTTTAGTAACAAAGTCCAAGGCCAACACGTTAGGAGCCATAGCTGTTAAGAACATGAAGGATGTAATTTTTGTTACGAAATAGCCATTCATTAAGATGAAGGAACCACCGCGTTTAGCAGTATCACCAGGATAAGAACCGATGGATTCAGCGATAGATAAATTGATTGGATATACAATACCAGCCGCACGTGCTGTGTTAGAAGGTGTCGCTGGGGATAACACTAAATCAAGAAGTGCTGTTACATAACCAAGGCGTAATACAGTTGAACCGAATGCAGCAATCAAATGGTATGCAACACGGTGACCAAGACCAGTTTTACCAAACGCAACACTCAAGGAGAACGCAGCGATAATCATCCACAATGCTGTGGAACCATAACCTACCAAGATATCTTTTGCATTGTCTAAGAATAATGCAGAAGCAGATAATACAGCTAATAAAATAATTTGAATTGGGTATGGTTTTAAAATCAAACCTACGATACCTGCAATGTAGAAGCCTAAGAGGCGCCACGCTTCCGCAGAGAGCCCTTCTGGTGGAGTTGTAAACCAGAGGATAATTGGAATTAGCACGATAAGTGCTAGTTTTAAGAATTTTTCCATGTTTATTCCTTTCTTAAAAACATAGGCATGTATATCATCCTAACACTCCCCTAAAGATTCGTGATACGCGACTATCATCTATTGAACTCTAGGAGTCTTTGTCTACACTCATTATATATGCTTAAAAGAATTATGAATAATAGATTACCTTTATAGGGGTTATAAAAACTTTTATATCTACCAATCATACTTTTTATGCATTTTGAGCATAGATTTACAGCCCAAAATGAAAAAAGTGCATGTATACGTCCCCAAAGGGGGTATACATGCACTTACATGGTACTGCCTTGCTCTTTCGAGACACTTTCATTATGAGATATTATATCGAAAAAGTCCAATGCTGAAATAGCATGGATAAACAGTTATACAATCTCATAGATTCTCTTTATCTCAAGGATTCTTATGATTTATATTCTCTAAAAATACTATTATCTACAACGGTATGTTTTTTATAGTAATCGCGAACATATTCAATGAATGTTTTAACTACAACAAGATTTTCCGTATCCTTTGTATATACCATATTTGTATCACGAGTGATATAGGTACCATCTTTACTACGCAATGGACTTACATATATATCTCTATCCTTACAAGATCCAAGGCCCATATAGGTCAAAATGGACCATCCAAGGCCGGCGCGTACAAAGTGACGGCACGTACTCATAGAATTTACATCCATCGCAACACTCGGTGGTTCTTCAAAATGCTCAGCACACCACGTTTCAATAATGTTTGCTACAGATGCATCTGTTTGGTATTTAATGAATGGTACCTTCTCTAACGACTCAGGTGCTACTAATTCTTTATAAACCAAACAATACGGTTCCTCTAATAGTAATTCAGACTTACCGGACACATCATAGCCACCACGAGCAAAGGCAACCATACAATCACCAGTATTAAACATCTTAACCACTTGATGGCTGAAAGCAGTTTTAACTTGAATATGCACATCAGGGTATTGTTCTCGAAAGGATTTCAATAAAGCTGGTAGTTCATAGTCTGCAAAGTTGATGGATGATGCGATTTTTAAGGTCCCTTGAATCTTACCAGAAGCAGAATTCATAGCATTTTCTAAGGCCTCTTGATCTTGCATCATTCTTTTACAGTAGTCATAAAAAATTTCGCCTTGTGCCGTAAGAGCAATCCCTTCAGCAGTTCGTAACAACAGAGAATGGCCCAAGGCTTTTTCCATATGGCGCAACCGATAGCTTAAAGCCGGTTGTGATAAAAATAATTTTTCTGCAGCCCTTGTAATATTCCCTTCATCCACAACGGTTACAAAGGTTTGCCATTCTCTATCATCCATACTATCTCCTTTTATCGCTTATTGCCAAAGATGCGCAATAAGGATAAGAATAAGTTAATGAAATCCAAGTATAGGCTCAAAGCTCCTGTGATTTCAATACGGTCTAAAATGGTTTCATCCTCCAAGAGCGCTACTTGTGTCACATTATTTTTAATGCGGTTCACATCGATAGCTGTAAAGATGGAGAATACTACAACCCCTACATAACCTAGAACTAAGCTAACAGTGTCGCTAAAGCCACTGAGTACAGCCCAGTTAAAGTAGCGAGCACCCATCATCACCAAGGATACGATGATCATACCGAACAAAGCGGCCATTACATACGGTGTAAGGGATGATAAATTACGTTTTGTAGTAGCCCCTACTACAGCAAAGCCAATGAAGAACGCTAATGTGCCGATTAACGCTGGAATAACTACTTCAAATACATTATATCGCAAGGATATGAGTGTTAATGTAAGACCATTCAACGCACTATAGAGGAAAAACATGCCTTTTAAAGTCATAACATTAGCACTATATGCACGAGCACTAAATAAGAATACTACACCTAATTCAACGAGTAGGATAATATTAAAGTTTTGGTACGCAAAGCGTAACCAATCAGGATTTGCCAATGCGGCCACTCCAACACCGATAGTCGTAAGTAAACCTACAACCATCCACAAGAAGGAGCCTTTTAATCGTTGGGATACGATACTTTCAACCTGTGCAACCTCAGTTGCAGTAGGGCCTGTTACATTATATGGATTCATACTATCCCTCCTTATATTTAATTATCTTTTACTAAAACTAGCGAGCGTTAGCAATACCTGCAAATACCTTGCCTCGTTCGCCATCGATAGTTACTTCTTGACCTTCAAGGAGTACGTCATGAGCATTTTTCGCGCCTAAAATTACAGGAATACCATAGGTGATGCCAGCAATAGCACTGTCAGAGGTATAACCGTCTTCAACAGCGATAATGCCGCCTGCACGTTTAGCAATAGCCATTAATTCAGGCTCCATTGTGCCCACCACAAGGATGTCGCCATCTTTGAAGCTTTCATAATTGCCCTTATGATTAGCAGCAATGAATACAGTGCCTGTAACGGATTTACGCAAAATACCATTACCAGATAAGAGTACTTGGCCTGCAATATGAACGCGAATCATATTTGTAGTACCTGTTGCACCAGATGGTACACCAGCTGTAACAACTACAAGATCACCAGACTCGATAGCACCTGTACCCAAAGCACATGTAATAGCTTGTTTAACCATTTCATCAGAGTTAACGATTTCATGACCTTTAATAGCCTCTACGCCCCAGCATAATTGCATGCGGCGAATTGTTTCTTCATGCGGTGTTACAGCAATAATTTTGCAAGCCGGACGATGCCGAGCAGTGCTAATTGCAGTATGACCAGATTCAGTACAGGTCAGAATAGCAGCTGCCCCAAGGTTTTGAGCGATGCGCACGCTTGCTAAACATACAGCACTAGTAGTCGTCATATCGCCATCTTGACGAGCACGGCTTTTACTATCGTAAATAGCAGCTTGTTCCGTTACCTCTGCAATACGAGTCATAGTCGTAACCGCCTCTACTGGGTAAGCACCATTTGCAGTTTCACCAGACAACATGATCGCATCCGTACCATCTAAGATGGCATTGGCTACGTCACTTGCTTCTGCCCGTGTAGGACGTGGATTTTGAATCATGGACTCTAGCATTTGGGTTGCCGTAATAACTGGTTTACCCAAGTCATTACATTTTTCGATCATCATTTTTTGAAGTACTGGCACCTCTTCGGCAGGGATTTCTACACCGAGGTCACCGCGAGCCACCATGAGGCCGTCCGCTACTTCCAAAATTTCATCGATATTTTTAACGCCTTCTGCATTTTCAATTTTTGCGATAATCTTGATATCTTTTTTTTCAGACTCAAGGATACGGCGGATCGCTACAATGTCCTTACCGCGTTGCATAAAGGATGCGGCCACAAAGTCTACACCCTGTTGACAGCCAAAGCGTAAATCTGCTTCGTCCTGTTCAGATACAGGAGGCAAGCTAAGCGCTACACCTGGCACAGCCACCCGTTTACGATTGCCGATTTCACCACTGTTTTGAACGGTAGTAATGATGTTATTACCTTCGATGGCATCAATGTTAAGCGTTACAAGGCCATCAGCCAAGAGGATTTTATCCCCTACGGACACATCGCCTACAAGACCTTTGTGGTTTACAGAGCTAATCTCTTTTGTGCCTTCCACATCATCGGTAGTCAACGTGAATTGTTGACCTGCCTCAAGGAATACCTTGCCCTCTTTAAATAGGCCAAGACGAACCTCAGGACCTTTCGTATCGAGCAATAATGCGATTGGTTTATTAACAATCATCGCCGCATCGCGCACCATTTGCATACGCTCTGCTTGCTCTTCATGAGATCCGTGAGAGAAATTAAAACGAGCCACGTTCATGCCAGCTCGCATCATATCTTCTAAAATACCAAATTTATCCGTTCCCGGACCTACAGTACATACGATTTTTGTACGTTTCATCTTTCCTCCTATGAAAGCAATTTCTATATTGAATCTTTCATTTCTTATTGTAGTAATATTGGTGAAAGCTAGCTGTGCTTCACGCAACATAAGTTATTAAGTAGTAAATATATTTATTCGTGCCTTAATATCTACTTATGCATATATTATTGTACCTCTACAGAGCCATCCCCTAAGATAGCTTCAATAGCCTTGATTGATTCATCGCTAGGGTCAAAGCACATGTTCGGTGGCAAGTTAATGCGTTTCCGTTGACGGTGCAAATATAGTGATGTTGGTACAGAGCCTGCGGTGCTAGTTAACACCCGTTTTAAAGCCTCACTATTTTCTGGCGTGTCATATTGGCTATAAATATGAATAGCCACATGTTTCGCCTGACTATAGTTTACCTTTAACGGCATAATGCGGTCTGCAATAATTTGCACACCCTTTTCATCCGCATCAACACGGCCTTTTACCTTAACAATCATATCAATAGCAAGGAACTGTTGACTTTGACTAAAGACCTTCGGGAACGCTACTACATTGGCCGCACCAGAATAATCTTCAATGCGAAGAATAGACATAACCTCGTTCCGTCTCGTCATGCGGTCCGTCTTATTTTCAATCAAGCCCCCAAAGGTAATGGTTTGACCATCATATTGCTCTGGATTTTCTACGAGAGCACCCAGTTCAAAGAGGCCCTCTAACTCCTTCGCATAGCCTTGCAATGGATGGCCTGTAATGTAAAAGCCTGTATATTCCTTTTCATCCTTTAATTTATCGTCTTCCGATAAATCCTCCACATTCGGTACAGGAATAAAATCTACAGATTCTTCTATGTCCCCAAAAAGGCTCATGGTGCCCATAGCAGCATCCTTTTGCTCTTTAGCACCAACGGCTTGTGCACTTTCATACATGTGCAATAATTGGTTACGGTTTTCCTTGAACCCATCCATGGCGCCACAGCGAATGAGACTTTCAAGAAGTCGTTTATTAACAACCTTGTTGTCCACTCGTTTACAGAAATCTACGATATCCGTATAGAGGCCGTGCTCATTGCGTTCGCGAATCAAGCGATCAATGGCATTATCCCCTACGTTCTTGATGCCCCCAAGGCCGAAACGAATGGCATCACCTTGCACGGCGAAGCTGCGCTCAGAATAGTTAATATCTGGGCCCAATACCTTAACATTGTGTTTCTTACAAGCATTGATGTAGTACGTCAACTTCTGCATATTCTGCATGAAGCTCGTCATGGTAGCGGCCATGAATTCAGGGAAATAGTGGGCCTTCAAATACGCTGTTTGGTACGCGATGTACGCATAAGCCGCACTATGTGATTTATTAAAGCCATAGCCAGCAAAGTATACGAGCAAGTCGAATACTTCGTTTGCAATGGACTCTTCTATACCATTATTAATAGAACCTTGAATAAAGGACTCGCGCTGCGCCTTTAGAACAGATTCCTTTTTCTTACCCATGGCGCGGCGCATCAAGTCCGCTTGACCAAGGGAGAACCCGCCCATGGCGGATGCAATTTGCATAACCTGTTCTTGGTACAAGATTACACCAAAGGTGTCTTTTAAAATCGGTTCCAATATAGGATGTAAATAAGTAACCTCTTTTTTACCGTGACGGCGGTCAATAAAGTCCGCCACCATGCCAGAGCCCAATGGGCCTGGACGGTACAAGGCTACCAATGGAATTAAGTCTTCGAAATGCTCAGGCTTAAGGTCCATAACGAGCTTGGTGATACCTTCTGATTCGAGCTGGAATACACCAGACGTGTCACCTTTTGTGAGGATATCACAAGCCGCTTTATCATCGAGCGGTATTGCATCTAAATCGAGATCAATACCACGGTTCGCCTTGATGAGCTTTAAAGCATCCCCCATAACCGTCAAAGTACGAAGGCCCAAAAAGTCCATCTTCAAGAGGCCTAGTTCCTCGATGTTATCCTTATCGTACTGCGTAACAAAGCCTTCTTCGTTAGCATTTTGTACTGGTACGTGGTCATCTAGAGGGTCTGCAGAAATTACGACACCCGCTGCATGAGTGGACGAATTGCGCGCTATGCCTTCTAGCTTTTTACCAAAATCAAATAACTCTTTAACATTGTCATCGGCTTCGTATAAAGCCTTTAACTCTTTGCCTTGTAGAGCCTTATCTAAGGTAATCCCCAGTTCGTTGGGAATCATCTTCGCAATGCGGTTTACTTCTGCCAGTGGTAAGTCAAGCACGCGCCCTACGTCACGAATAACGGCACGCGCTGCCTCAGTACCGAAGGTAATAATCTGGGATACACGTTCCTGTCCGTATTTTCGCGTTACATATTCGATAGCTTGACCACGCTTTTCATAGCAGAAGTCAATATCGATATCAGGCATGCTTACCCGCTCTGGATTTAAGAACCGTTCAAAGAGCAAATCGTATTTTAATGGATCAAGACCTGTAATGCCTAAGAGATAGGCGACCACAGAACCTGCTGCAGAACCACGACCTGGACCTACTAAGATATCGTACTCACGAGCATACCGTACATAGTCCCATACGATGAGGAAGTAGTCCTCAAAGCCCATCGTACCGATAACGTCTAACTCATAGTCGAGACGCTTTTGTAGCTCTTCAGACGTTTCACCATAAAGGCGTGGAATTTCTCGTTCACAAACCTTACGTAAATAGGTCTTAGACGTTTCCCCTTCTGGCACATCAAAGTGTGGCAAGTGATGTTCGTCGAAATTGAATTCTACGTTACAGCGGTCTGCAATTTTTAAGGTGTTTTCGATGGCCCCAGGAATATGTGAGAACAACTGCGCCATCTCATCCCCAGATTTTAGATAGAACTCATCATTAGGGAACTTTAAGCGATCCACTTCGGCACGACGACGGCCTGTAGAAATACATACTTTAATATCTTGCGCGTCCGCATCCTCTTTTAAGACATAGTGGAAGTCATTAGACGCTACGATGCCAAGATCGTATTCCTTACTGAGCTTAATGAGCTCCTCTTGCGCCTTTGCCTCCTCTGGGAGACCATGATTTTGAATTTCTAAGAAGAAATTATCCTTCCCATATGTCTCGATATACCACTCAATAGAGCGTCTAGCAGCGTCCATATTATCTTGCAGAATATACTGAGGGATTTCCCCTTGAATGCAGGCACTGAGGGCAATGATGCCCTTGCTGTATTGGCGTAATAAATCGCGGTCTGCACGAGGGCGATACAACATACCTTCCGTAGATGCTTTAGACACGATTTTTACGAGATTACGATACCCTTCCATGGTCTCAGCCAACAAGATAAGATGTTTTAATCGTTCTCGGCTGCGACCTTCGGGACGATCAAATCGGCTGTTTTCCGTTACATATACTTCACAACCAATGATAGGCTTAACGCCTTGGGCTATACACTCTTTATAGAAATAAATGGCTGCGTACATATTGCCGTGATCTGTAATGGCAAGGGCTGGCTGATTTAACTCCTTCGCACGACGTACCATGTCAGGCAAACGACTAATGCCGTCTAGCAAACTAAACTCTGTATGACTATGTAAATGTACAAATGGCTGCATGGTACACCTCCTTTAAGGGCGATGAGCAAAATACACGTTCAATGACTTCTTACGAGCCTTCCAATCTGGCAAAAACTGTGCCACTAAATTGTGAAAGTTCTTGGAATGGTCTAAATATTTAAAATGAGCAAACTCATGAATCATAACGTACTCAATATACACCTGTGGCCCCTCTAATAAACGGGTGTTCATCTTGATGAGCTGCTTTGCAGGCGTACAAGAACCCCAACGGCTCTTCATGCGCTGCTGTTTTATAGTTGGCATAGGTACATCAATACCTTGCTTATGGTAGCGTTGATACACGACCTTTGCCCAATGGACAAAGACCTTCTCCCCTAAATTACGCCAATAACTTTGCATTAATTTATGCTTAGCCTCAAAGGTCGTACCACGAGGTACCACCATAGTAAGAATCGCCTTTCCGTCAAAGCCTATATGAGGCTTCCCATCCTGCTCAACTAGACGCAACGTAACGGGAATGCCGAGGATTGATAAGCTTTCACCATTCACATACTGCAACGCATCGACGCGCTTGGCATTCAATGCATCAATCTTGTAACGAGCCCGTTCAATGAAGGGCATATTCTCGATAACAAACTTGTCCACCCTATAATCCGGCACATAGGCATTCGCCGATACATGGATCACACCATCCTTTGTAATGCGCATGTTCATATTCTTCACACGCTTGATGGTTAACTCATATTCAATTCTGTCGCCATTATAGGTAATAGACCTAGTTGTTGAAGTATTCATACCTTTTATTTTATCATAAAACACTCATAAAATCGTAAAAATCTAGTGATTTTAATAGAACTACTTAGATTTTAATCAATACTGATTTTTATTAATTTGTAATATAAAAATGACATCTATACCAGTCCCTTATGAAAGGTATAGATGTCATAAAAATAAGCTTATAACATTTAACACTAAATATTATTTAAGGATAGAAGTTAATAAAGGTTAATCCCAAAATTAAAAGTAATCATAAGTATAGAACCAACTCAATAATCTTTTAGAATCTATAATCCCAAGTCTATAAACTTCCCTGAAACTTTAATTTGCCAGAACATCCCTCTAGTAGCTTTTAAATCAATGTCTGTTTTTAACTTATCAAAACTCACATCATAAAATGGTAATAATACCTGTAATGATGCTAATTTTGCTTTCATAGTAATTAACTCTTTACTTAATTGCCCGGATATATTAGTATCAGCTATCTCCTGTAAATTGGAAATACATGTTTGAAAATCTTCATTCTGAATACGTTCACACGTATATATTTCAGACAAATAGGACTGTTTAATACAACTTAAGATTGATTCAGAAATGAATTCAGGTTTTTGTAAGACTTCATACAATCCTAACAAAAACAACGCCCAAAATATCTCCTCTACATAATCGGTAAAGAAATAGATACCGAACTTCATTTCATCATGTGTAGAAATCTTTAACGCTTCAGATAAAGTATCACCCTCTAACTCCCGTTCTATTAAAGCTATCCAAATACTGCATTCAATATCATCTAACGTATCATTTAATGCTGGTATAGGGATCCTACGGGCCATCCACTCATCAACGTCCTCTAAACTCATGCCATCTCCAATTATATTTAACAGTTTATCGGACAGATGTGCTTTTCTACACATTAATCGAATTAACATACTAAATATGTAATACTCTAGAATGGTCAAATCAGTATAATTTCGTCTATATGCCTTAACAGCACCCAATATAAAGACCATTAAAAATGTATCTAAACTTTTTTTATTTTTAAAATAAACCATAGTTATACCTCTGTCCACTAATTTATTCTAGCTTTCGATTTACCGATTCACCATTAATTCTTTTTATCTTTGGATTAAATATTTGTCCATTTCTATTTTGGAAATAATGGATTTCTATATCATTTCCATTAATATCTTTCCCATGGTCATATATTTTTTTCCAATCGCCCCCTACATCTTCTTTTAATTGTTTACCGAGACCATCCTCATTTTTTATATTTAATTTATCTTTTTGGTAACTCCTAAAACCTTTAGGTAATGACTTTAACTCCTTCAAGGAGTTATAAACCCTCTTAATTCGATCATTTACAGAATATAATCCACTAGATAAATTAGTATTAGACTTATTATCATTCTTATTTTTATTATCAGAGTTTCTATTAAGATTATCTAAATTTTTCTTAGAATTTTCTTCCGATATAGATTTAGCCTTACTCTTATCCTGATATTTATTTGCAAAATGAATCCCATCAGGTAATGGACTCCCAGCTCTAATTTCATCTATTGTAAATGACGATTCCGGACTCAATCGTTCGTCTGCATAGTGTAGTGCAACTGTTGTAGAAATCGTTTTCCCAGTTAACGTTGATTGAAAAGAATTAGTATGAGTATTAAATACCAAATTATCATTTGGATTATCTACAAATATTGCATCACCTTCAGTATGTGTTGAATGTACAACCTGGCCTGTTGATATGTTTTGCAATCTAGAAAACGGAGAATTGCCATCAGAACCAATATCTACCCAATTATCTGTACCATCAGGACCAATAACACGTCCTGTGAATATAGTTGACCCCGATGTGCTTATGCCTCTAAAATATCGGCGACCAAGACTATCATATTCACCGGTATCTTTATATGTATTTCCATCTGCTGCATGATATACATTAATAGCCTGAAATCCACTATCTAAATTATAATTTTCTTGAACCCGTAATGAAGTACCAGGATAAGATACTGTTATAGCCCATGGACCACTATATACAGGAGCCTCTCCAGTTTCAATGGAGCTATCGTCAACACGCTCCATCAATGTCCCGCCTGCTTCAGCACCAGAAGTTATTTTACCTCTATAAAATGCAGTGCCAGGAATATTAGCCATTATATTTTCATCAAAAGTAGTAGGCTCGCCCGCACCAGTTACAAGAGGAGTACTTACTAAATCACCAGCATTTAAAACTGGTGATGCATTTTTTACTAAGCCAAAAGCACCTTTACTCGCTGAAGCTAAAGAGGATATTCTATTTGACACTCCTGCATTCCAAACAAGATCTTCATTCCACTTTGTAGCATAAGATGCAACTGCCGAGCCAGCATTTGCATTTTCCCCACTAGCCTTATTAACCACACCACCAACGGCAGCACTCAACCATTGTGCTACAGCTGGATCATGTTTAGCCACTTTATTAATTTCACTAATTAACATCTCATTAGTCATAGTAGCTTTAAATCCGCTACCCGGTGTATTACCAGCCATGCGCGCTGCTACTTCACCTATGATGCCATGTGCAATAGATTTAGCGATTTTGCCATCTTTCGTTGTTGGTTGCCAGTTATGTAGTTGTTCAAATGCATTTTTAGAGAATAGACGTGCTAATTCTTGACGTTCTTCAATTTTCTTTTTATCGAAAATCTTATCTAATTGATGTAATGTATTTTCTGTATTCGTGTTAATAGTTTTAGTATCAATTTCTTTACCATCTACAGACAGTATACCATCAGAAATAGCAGATTGAGTAGTAGAGCTTGCTTTACCTTTAGATCCTACACCTAAGTTTGGAACTAGACCGATATTATTATAGATCTTATCATAGCCTTTTTTATCCTTGGTCTTCATCTCTTCCAGTTTCTTTTTACTGCCATAGTAGTTATAGCCGATACCATTGTTGCTATATGTATACTCAGCTTCGTTTTTGATGTCCTTCATCTCTAGAGATTTGGTAGTCAATTTATTCTTAGCTTTTGGAGCATCACTTTTAATTACAGCACCCTCTAATGTAGTATTATTACCTACATTAACATCGTAGCCCTCTTCTCCAGCATAAATACCGGCTTGTTCTGTTACGCTTTTCCACTTGCTATCAATTCGGCCTACACTAGCATTGATACTACCAGTTGGATTTTTGAAGTTAGGTTTAGAGGACACAGAGAATCCCGCAGACTTACTATGTTCTTTAAAGTTATCTACATCTTGTAAGCTTTGAATATGTAAATCACGGCCTGTGTCTACTTCTACCTTTTTACCAGACACAGTAGAACCAATAATATTTGTATCTCGTTTTGCTTTAAGCTGTGCTAATTGAGCCGCTTTAATCTTAGTAGGTACATAACTTTCTTGATGGGTATCCCCATTTTGACGAGCCATATGACCACTTGCATTAATGTCTAGAAGGCCACCACCAGTTAAGCTAATACCTGCTCCAACACTCCACCCAGAGCTTTTATAAGCATTATTAACATCTACAGTATTCTTGCCAGCCCCAAGATTAATATCACTAGCGCTATCTAATACTAATTTTTTAGCCTCTACTGTTTCACCAGTTAAACCAATACCACTTTGCTGAGCATCACGAGCTATAATGTGTACATCATTTTCACTAACAAGAGTACCACCTTGATATGTATTTGTATCTACTACTTGCCCTTGTTTTCTAGAAGTGCTACCAATGCTTACAGATAAGTTTATAGCATCATCAATATTTTTAGCGCCTCGTTTAACTTTACCATCTACTTTATCAACTTTACCTGTTACAGCATCGCGTATTTTTTCTCCATGTAAAGCTGCATCTACTGCTTCATATCCATCTTGCAATTGTTTACGCGCTTCATTGAGTTCAAGTGCGGCTAACCGTTTATCATCACGGCCACCTGCTTGTTTTATTGTACGTGTAGTATTTGTAAGTGTATTTGCTATTGCACCACCTAAGGATACGGTAAGACCAGTTTTTTTGTAGCGTTCATCATATGTCATGTGGTTATGATCCACGTTACCATCTAATGTAACAGCAGAGCCATCTAACACAGCACCTTCTTTAGCAACAATATCTGCACTTGTAAGATGAACTGTATCATTTGCCTTAACAGTAACAGTACCCTTAGTACTAGCAAGTGTATTTCGTACAGTATCCTCTTCATGGTTTGCTTCATCAATATTGTGTTTTTCTTTACCAATAGAGAAACCTATACCTGCACCACCAAGCAAGCCTGATTTTTTATGACGATACACACTGGAACCATCAGTAACATCTTTATCTGCGCCCAATTCTACCTTACCGCCAGCGGTAACAGATACAGTATTCTCACCCAAAATTTGAGCAGATTGACCTGTTACATCTTGAGTACTTGTAATAGTTATATCTTTACCACTTACTGTAGAACCTGTTACAGATGTGCTTGTTACGTCATCAACAGCATTTGTACTTTCACGTTTTACTAAGCTTTTCTTTTTATCTAGATACACATGATTAACTGTACTATTAGTTTTTGCAGTATTTAATGCAACCGTATTACCAGATACTTGCACTGTATCTGCCGCTAACACTTGACTACCTACCAGTTGTACTGTATCAGAGGCTACAACAGAAACATTTTTACCTTCGATGCTACTACCAACAGATGATTGAGCTTTAACAAGATCATGAGACTGAGTCGTTTGAGAGTGTCCACCGCCAGATTTACCTTTATCAAAACGATGTTCTTCAAGCTCATGTGTAGCATTCATTGCTTTCATCGTTACATTGCGACCTGCCGTAACAGTTGTATTCACATCAGAGGAGACAATACCTGCCTCCATAGATACATCTCGGCCTGCTACTACTGTTGTTTGACCAGCACCACCAATACGGCCTTGATCTACACCAGTAATCGTTTCACGACGGTTGTTGCTACTGTTCCACTCAACCTTGCTATTACCGGCCTCATACTGTACGCCTTTATTAATTACATCGCGTCCCGCACTAACCTTTGTGGAGCCAGCTGCATTAGTTTGTGTAATGGTGCCACCTTCGTTAATGATGTCTTTCTTAGCATACACAGAGACTGTATCATTGCCCATAATAGTACCTTGTGTATTACGAACTTCGTCATTTGCTGTAACCGTAGCCGTGTTACCTTTAATAAGACCATTATCATTGTGAATGGAATTACCAGTAAGAGTCACATCCTTATCCGCTACAATGCTACCACTATTATGCATAGTATCAACAGAAAGGTTAATCGATTGGGCCTGCAAATTAGCGCCACCTTCTACTCGTTTTGTGTTTGGTGCTAAATATAGAGTCGGCACTAGCACAGTTTCAATTTTGCCATTTGGTAATACAACAGACTTACTTACTAGGAGCACTACATCTTCTTTAAGATTTTTTTGCTCAGCCTCTGTTAAACCTCTACCTAATACAATAGATTGAGATTTAGTTACACTAATCCCTGCATCCATCAATTGGCGATATTGTTCTTCTGCGGAAAGACCAGATTGAAGTCTACTTTTACCGGTTTGACGCATAATCTCTTGCATAACGAGTTGCTGCTCATAGTAGCCATCACCCAAACGTTTTTGTATATTCATAGGGTCTAATTTAAGACGAGATAATACGTAATCAGAAGATAAGAAGTTACGACGATTTGTGAAGTTAGGATCTGTTTCAATCACATACGATGTATTAGGGTTCGTCGATAACTGACTCATACTATTTAATAGAGATGCATCTACTGTAGCATCACTTTTACTATTTTCTACATGACCGCCATATACGGCAACAGGTACATCTTTAGGATTCACCTTAGTATTCTTATATTCCGCTTCACGAATATTGGTAGTATCCCACCCTTTTTTATGATGACGGCTATAGCTTGTAGCTGTACCCTCTTCAGTAATATATTCATTACCTTTAGGATTACTTTGCTCATAATGACCTACAGTACCAGTAATATCGCCAGCAGCACTAATTTGACTAGCTTCATTCACCATATGATCTACATCCACATGTAAACTACCGCCAGAAATAATTCGACCAGGATTAGATGTATCTACTGCATCTACTTCGCGAGTACGATCATATTCATATTTAGTCCAACTATCATGATGTTTACCATTTATAGAAAGTTGGAGATTCTCAGAAGAGTGTACCACTACTTTATCTTTTGGAATTTCATCATCATGTCCATAAATTCGTTCTTCAGACAATTGATAACGCTTAATGCTACCAGATGGAGCTACTTCGTTTTTGACATGCTCTTTGCCCTCTACAGCTACACGCTTAAGGGTAATACCGCCATTTTTATTATCTACAGATTTCGCAAGTAAAGCTCCACCTTGACCAAACTCAATAGTTGATGCAGTATTTACTACACTATCCATTTTACCGGACACTGTACCTTTCTCATCCATCGTTTTACCAAGCTGTAATTTACCTTCTGCTTTGATTACACTACTATCTGTATTAACAATAGATTTTGTCGCTATAGACAAATCTTTTTGAGCAATCATAACAGGTGCTTCTTTAGTCGTAGCATTACCAGTTTGTATTACAGAGTCAGTAGTAATCTTTGCCGTATCTACATAGAATTTACCCTTATTCATCTGCTCTAGACTTTTGGTTGTAATATTGGCATCTGTAGCAGCTATCGTACCTGTATTTTGCAACTTACCAGTACTATCTATGGTTAGTTTGTTTTGTGCAGACAATATGCCTTGGTTATTAACTCCAAAGCCGTCATTGGTCCCCACTAAGTACATACTATTAGCATACATCCCACCAATAGCAGCTACATCAAGGCCGACTTGACTCGATTCACCAGTTTTATGAGCATTTGTAACTTTACCAGTAGCATCAACGGAAATATCATTCTTCCCCGTTACAACTTGAGTATCTTGTGCCCAAACTTTACCATTGAGCTTTACAGCCTCAGATAGCATATCTGTACGTGCTGTTTTAGAGGCATTAAGCCCCTTTTCACCTACAGTAATAACACCTTGCTGAACATTATAGCCAGTAATACTACCGTTATTAATCATTGGATTACCCGTTGTGAGTGTAGCACTACTTGCATTAATAAATGTGCCATTATTAACAGAAATACCATTTGGGTTGGCAACGATAACATGTGCCTTATTCCCTGCTACTTCAAGAGCACCATTCATAGATGTAGAGCCCGTACCAGTTACTTCATTCAAAATAGTATTGGCTGTAGGGCCCACTAAATTAGGATTTCCCATAATATATCCTGCGAGCTCTGTATTCACAGGGCGATTCGCATTATTTAAAATAAGTCCCTTTTCATCTACATTGAATGCATTATATTGGTTATGTGATAACCCTTTATCATTAGGTGTATTAATATTAACGACAGTCATGCCATTACGAGCTTCTTCTATTTTTGGTCCTAATTTACCTTGATCAGGTACAACAGGATTAGCAAGGGCCATAGGAATCCATGGTGCAGAGTTAGTTGCTAACAATGCAGCAAAGATAGCCATTGCCGTCTGCTTTTTTATATTCATATTACTCTCCTTTTCTAGTACATACCATTCAACATGTAACGGTATAGCTGCACTAGATTACAACACTTAAAACTGATAACTGCCTCTAAAGGCCCACACACGCGTATCTGTATCAAATCCTTCTGGTTTCTTAATAGGGGTTCCCAGTGATACATCGTAATTTACAGCATCACCAACCATACCACGTACACCAAGTACACCACCAATTAAGGTATTACCTACTTGCGTTTCTGTAGATGGTCCCCATACATGTCCAATATCTACACCTACATATGGAGTGACTTGTTGCTTTCTAAATGGTAATGCCCATTCATTTTGTACATAATAACCAGAATCCCCTCTTAAGGTTTCTTCTCCGCTAAAGCCTCGTACAGAATAACGACCACCAATACTAAATTGTTCAGTACCAAATAAGCGTTGATCTGTAAACTGGCTTCTAAAACGCATCGTATACGTACCTTGTTTATGACCCATACGAACACCAGTTTGAACTTGACCTTCTACGCCTGCCATTTTATATAGTGTAGTAGGATTATCTGACAAACCTTCCCAACTCCGTACTTGAGCACCCAATCCATTAATACCTTGTCGATAGAATAGATAAACATCGGATACAGTATTCCCACTATATTGACGATGAGATAAACCCACTTCAACAGCGGTTGTATGTTGCTCTTGTACACCAAGCTCCACATCATCTAAATAATTATGACGCTCCTTATGAATGACTTTAGCTACAGCCGAAGTCTTAGAGCGACTTGTTCTATTTAATACTTGCTCTACTGCAAATTCTGTACCTTGCGTAGTGCCAGAAGAACGAAACGCATTTGGCATGAATACTAATTGATTATAGCTATATTTGTACGTTGAAATACGATACGTACGATTTCCGTCAGGAACGGAATAGCTAACCGCATATTGTTTTGATCCATGTCCATCATCATGATGACTGATATCTTTTGTAAAGCTAGTAGTTAATACGTCATTGAGTCCTGCCAATTGACTGAAAGATAAAAATACAGCTCCTTGATACGTTCCTGTTGATTTATTTCCAGAATTATCTAACATCAAAGATCCGTGTACAAAACCTTTTTGCTCAACGGTAAGCTTAACAATAGAATGTAACGGTTTCGTACCAGGCTCTATGGTCATCTTGATATCTTGACCTGGTACATTACGCATTTGATCAATCCCTTGCTCTAGTGCTTGACGTCGTAATACGTAACCAGGTCTTACAGGAAAAGCACTTCTCCAATTAGTGCGAGCTTTAGGATTTGTAAGAACAATATCCTCTACATAACCAGGCATAATTTCAAAAGTGAGTGTACCAGACTGTAAATCTTGATTTGGCACAACTACTTGACTTGTAATGTACCCATCAGATAACAGTTGCTCTTGTAATTCCTTTTGTAAAAACTGAATACCCTCTGTTCCTATACGATTATGGTTATATACCTGTAATCGATTTTTATATTTTTGTAACACTGGTTCTGATGAAGTCACCACAATATGCTCTATTGCAAACGATGTACTTTCCTTAGGCAATGACTTCATTGGCACTTTATCTAAACCTGTATAGCCAGATTCTGAACGCGGCAAAGCAGCCCCAGTCATTGGTGCTTCTGCACGTTGGCGTAATGAAGCATCGGCTCGGGCCGCTTCTTGTTGTATAAATGGGTTTGATACTTCTGCCGCAAAACTAGGCAAAGTACCGAATATACTCAGCAAGCCAACACAACCTGCTGCAATACATACAACTCTCATTAATTCCTCTCCTTTCTTTATAAGGTAAATTATATATTAAATTCTATTTATTTTGCAATAAATTATTAAATAATTTAATATTTTATTTATATTTGATGCAAAAAAATAATTCATTAACTTAGCAATTTATCCATGACAATAAAAAAAGCACCATCTACCAAGGGCCGACTTATGTGTCGTTTCCCATTAAGATAGATGGTGCTTTTAAATTACTCTAATTCAGTTGTTCAAATAAACAGGTTCCACTTACATACAATGTAGTATAGCACTACTTTATATTTCGTCGTGCCGCTAAGCTACCAGCGCTGTTAGCTAGGCCCACTCGATTGATATGTGGATTCCCATATTTGTACGTTTTTGGCTTGCTACTCTTATCTTCTACCTTTGATTTCTCAAATTTAGTAAATAGATTGTCTAGCTCGCGCAAGAGCGCGCGTTTTTGTGAGTCTTTCAACTCAAATACATCACCTTTATAGGCGATGTATTTATTTTTGAGTACAGGACTGAGATCATAGATGGGCTCGTGTTGTTCTCCATTTACATCTAGCAGCTCATCCAAGGTCAATCCATAATAGCGAGACAGGGCACAGAGTGTATCTAAATCCGGTTCGCGATACCCTGTTTCGTAATTTGAAAGCGCCGCATTACTGATACCTACGGCCTTTGCTACTTCGATTTGGCTTTTGCCCATGCGCACGCGAGCACGCTTTAAGTTCTTATAAAACTGCATGTTCATCACCTACATCGATACATAAACAACTACAAACTATATATTTTATAATAATGTATCACTGATTTTTATAGTAGTGTATCACTCATTTTTATAGTAGTGTATCACTGATTTTTTTGAAAGCTTCATCAGCTACGGCTAATGTGCGTTCGATTTCACTGCTCTTGTGGCAGATAGATACGAAGTTGCTTTCATAAGGACTTGGCGCATAATAAATACCATGGCTCAAGTTATGGTGGAAGAACATTTTGAATTGTTCTTCGTTGCAAGCTGCTGCATCATCAAAGTTCTTAACTGGTTTATCAGTGAAGAAGATAGTGAACATGGAGCCTACCCGTTGCACGACAACAGGCACATTGTATTGTGCAGCCAAGCGTTCAAAACCTTCACAAAGGGCAATAGTTGCGTCTTCTACTTGTTTGAAGATAGTTGGATCCCGTTGCAAAATAGAAAGTGTGGCAAGACCAGAGGTAACGGCAATAGGGTTACCACTCAATGTACCAGCTTGATAAATAGGACCAGCTGGTGCAATTTGGTTCATAATCTCACGAGCACCGCCAAACACAGCAAGTGGCATACCACCGCCAACGATTTTACCAAGGCATGTAAGGTCTGGTTTAATATTGTAACATTTTTGTGCACCGCCACTGCTAGCGCGGAAGCCACACATAACTTCGTCAAAAATCAACAATGCACTATGAGCCTTAGTCACTTCTCGCAAGGTTTCAAGGAAGCCTGGTTCTGGTGGCACACAGCCCATATTACCTGCTACAGGTTCTACGATGATGGCTGCAATAGTATCACCAATTTCATCAAACAGTTTACGAACCGCATCAGAGTCATTGTACGGCAAGGTTATGGTATTTTCTGCTACACCTTGTGGAACACCAGGACTATCTGGCACACCAAAGGTAGCAAGGCCAGAGCCAGCTTTTACCAAAAGTGCATCACTATGACCATGGTAACAGCCAACGAATTTCACAATGCGATCTCGACCAGTATAGCCACGAGCTACGCGCAAAGCACTCATAGTCGCCTCTGTACCAGAGTTAACGAGACGGATAACCTCCATAGATGGCATGAAGGCTTGTACCTTTTTAGCCAATTCTGTTTCTAGTAGTGTAGGCGCACCATAGCTAGTGCCCCGTGGAATCGCCTCTTGCAAGCTAGCGATAACTTCTGGGTTAGCATGGCCCAAGATCATAGGGCCCCAGCTCAATACATAGTCGATGTATTCGTTGTTATCAATATCATAAATACGGCTGCCGCTGGCACTACTAATAAACGGAGGGTTAGAACCTACGCTGCGATAGGAACGAACAGGACTGTTTACGCCGCCTGGCATATAGCGTTTAGCCTCTTCAAAGGCTTTTTCAGATTTACCGAGTTGGAACATGGTTTCTCCTTACTTTTGTAACCATTTAGCAATATCTATAGCATGGTACGTAATGATAATTTTAGCACCGGCGCGCTTCATAGAAAGCATTGTTTCCATAACGAGGCGTTCTTCGTCGATAAGACCAGCTGCAGCAGCGGATTTAACCATCGCATATTCGCCAGATACATTGTATACCGCTACAGGTAATTCATAGCGGTCACGTGTTTCACGAACGATATCCAAATAGGACAAGGCTGGTTTAATCATGATAATATCTGCACCTTCAGCGATGTCGAGTTCGATTTCTCTGAAAGCTTCCAAGCGATTAGCTGGGTCCATTTGATAGGATTTGCGGTCCCCAAATTTAGGTGCAGAGTTAACGGCACCACGGAACGGACCATAGTAAGCGGATGCGTATTTTGCAGCATAGCTCATAATAGATACATTAGTATAACCTGCCGCATCAAGGGCTTCACGGATAGCACCTACACGGCCATCCATCATATCGGATGGAGCCACCATATGCGCACCTGCTTCCGCTTGGCTTACCGCTACTTTACAAAGCAATGGCAATGTTTCATCATTTAAGATTTCATGGTCATCAATCATGCCACAATGGCCTGTTGTTGTGTATTGGCACAAGCAAACATCAGCTACCACCAATAGATTTGGCACAGCTGCACGTATGGCTTTAATAGCTTGTTGTACAGGTTGGGACATATCCCATGCAGAGGAACCTTGTTCGTCCTTATATGTAGGAATACCGAAGATTTCTACGCCAAGAATACCAAGACCATATACCTCTTGAGCCATTTTTACAGCTTCATCAACGGATAAGTGGTATTGGCCTGGCAAAGTATCGATTTCTTTTTTGATACCTTCACCAGGAACGATAAATAATGGATAAATTAAATCAGTTACGTCGAGTGTCGTTTCCCGTACCAAATCACGCATTTCTGGATTGATACGCAAGCGGCGAGGACGGTATGTTAAATCGTACATGTAATCCTCCTAAATGTCCTTTACAATAGCATTTACCAAGCCATCAGTAGTATATACATCGCTGATAACAGCTGGTTTAAGACCTGCACTCATAGCTGTAGCAGCTGTGATAGGTCCGATGCAAGCAATCTTAGTATTGCCTAATAGTTTCAATGCATCATCACCCAATAATTGAATTGTATTTGTTACTGTAGAGGAACTTGTAAACGTAATATAGTCTACAGTACCTGCAGTTAATGCATTTACTAATGCTTCTTGTTGAGATGTATCTTGTGTCGTTTCATATAAACGCAAAATATCTACATCTATATCGTGATGACGCAAAGAGCGTGGAATTACGTCGCGCGCTACTTTTGGTTGGATGAGCAATACGGAGTCCCCTGCTTTGAGCTCTTCTTCAAGAGCCTTTACAGCAGATTCAGCTTTATAGTCTACAGGAATAATATCTGGAACAATGCCGTATTTTTGAAGTTCCCGAGCTGTAGCACAGCCGATAGCTGCTACTTTAGAATTACCTAATGCACGTGTATCCTTGCCTTCTTTATACAGAGCATCGAAGAAGTAACGAACCCCTTCACCAGATGTGAATACGATGCATTGGTATTGTTTTGTATTATTGATGATACGACGATCTTCATCAAACAACTCCAATGGAGATGTTTTAATCGCTGCCGCTTCTACTACATTAGCACCTTGATCTGCTAATTTTTCACGGAATGCACTAGCTTGGGAGCGAGCGCGTGTAACTACAATAGTTTTACCGAATAACGGTTTATTATCGAACCATTGTAATTTTTCACGAAGGTTAACTACATCGCCTACTACGATGATAGCTGGCGCTTTTAGTTGTGCCTTTTCTACGTCTTCTACTACATGTTCAAGGGTAGATACGAGAACTTCTTGAATCGTTTTTGTACCCCAACGAACAAGCGCTACTGGTGTAGAAGCTGGACGTCCATGAGCCATCAATTTTTCTGCAATGGTAGGCAAATTGCCAACCCCCATTACAAAGCAAAGTGTATCAACGGCTGTAGCAAGGCCTTCCCAGTGAATACCAGATACTGCTTTAGTTGGATCCTCATGACCGGTTACAACCGCAAAGGATGTAGCCATAGCGCGTTGTGTTACAGGAATACCTGCATAAGCAGGTGCTGCAATTGGAGATGTTACGCCTGGTACGAATTCAAATGGTACACCAGCTTCCCCAAGAGCCATCGCCTCTTCACCACCGCGACCGAAAACGAGTGGATCACCGCCTTTTAAGCGCGCTACGATTTTTCCTTCTTTACCTTTTTGAACTAATAACTCGTTGATTTCCCATTGGTGCATTGTGTGATCTTTACATTGTTTACCAGCGTAAATCAACTCTGCATCTGGGCGAGCCCATTCTAACAAATGAGCATCTGCTAAATAGTCATATACAATTACATCTGCTTTTTCAATGCATTCGCGACCTTTCACAGTAATGAGTTTAACATCGCCAGGGCCTGCACCGATTAGATATACCATACCTGTCATTTTATAATTCCTTCCTCTATGAGAGCATCTACAATATGTTTGCCCCCTTCTTCATATAAGGCTTTTGCAAGGTTTTTACCAAGAATTTCAGCTTTCTTTGCTGGGCCAGAAATTTCTCCTTCGTATACCGTTTTACCGTCGAGGGATGCGATCATGGCCTTTAAGGTCAATTGACCTTTATTGATAGTACCATGCACCCCCATCGGCACTTGGCAACCACCATTTAACTGACGCAAGAAGCTGCGTTCCCCTTCAACAGCATAGCGTGTAGCTTCGTCGTTAATAGGAGCTAGCATCTCAAGCATTTCCGTATCGTCAGCACGACACTCAATAGCAAGTGCACCTTGACCAACAGCAGGAATCATTTCATCCGCTTTAAATACTTGGGTAATTTGATCATCTAAGCCCAACCGTTTAAGACCGGCTTGTGCCAAGATAACGCCATCTAGTTTTTCTGTTTCAATCTTGCTCAACCGAGTTTGTACATTACCGCGGATAACTTCGACCTTAAGGTCAGGACGGACATGTAATAATTGCGCTTGACGACGCAAGCTACTTGTACCGACGCGAGCACCTTCAGGCAATTTATCTAATGTTTTATACACGGGGCTCACAAGCGCATCGTAAGGCACTTCACGAGCAGAGATAGCACCAAGAGTTAGCCCTTCTGGCAACTCTGTAGGCATATCTTTCAAGCTATGTACGGCGATATCAATATCGCCTTTATGCATGGACTCTTCTAGCTCAGCAGTAAATAAACCTTTACCACCCACTTGAGCCAGTGGTTTTTCCAAGATACGGTCCCCTTTTGTATTAAAGTGAACTAACTCGACCGTAATGTTTGGGTACAGACGTTGTAACTCTGCACTAATATGTTCAGCCTGCCATAGGGCAAGGGCACTTTTTCGCGTGCCGATTCGAATATGGTCTCTCATGGCCTTAGCCTTCTTTCTCAAGATTAAACATATCTTTGAATAAATCCCAGTACAAACCTTCTTCCTCTGTACCAGCGATTTCGTTAAAGTGAATCATCGGCTCACGCAACATTTTGCGGATGATCATGCGACTCATAGAGTCCATAATGCGGCGCTCCTTATCAGAAATATCAGGCAATTTCGCTAATGCGCGATGTAACTCACGACGGCGAATGCGTTCTGCTTTTTCTGTGAGCAATGCCATCATAGGGCGCACCGTTAAATAACTCAATTTATCTAATAATTCTTCAATAGCGTCGTGAATGATAGGTTCTGCACGACGAGCTTCCTCTTCGCGCTGTGCCTTATTTTCTTCGACTACACTTTCAAGAGAGTCGATATTAAACAGGTAAATACCTTCCATATCTGCTACGCCGGGATCGATATCGCGTGGTACCGCAATATCAATCATAACGATTGGCTCACCTTTGCGAAGGGAGGTAATTTTCTTTGCTTCACGTTCCGTAATAATATAATGTGGCGCCCCTGTAGATGTAATGAGGATATCCGCATCTTTAGCGTAATCTACAAAGTTATCGAGCTTAACAGCTTTACCATTAAATCGCTCTGCTAAAGCCTCTGCCTTGGTAAAGGTTCTATTGGATACAAAAATCGTTTTTACGCCCTTTGCTTGTAGGTGCGTTGCGGTCAACTCACTCATGGTGCCAGCACCTAAGATGAGCACCGTCGCTTCAGATAATGGTTTATCTAGACTGTCCTCCGCAAGGTTAACAGCAGTGTAGCTAACAGATACAGGCGTATTAGCAATACCTGTGTTCGTCCGTACCTTTTTACCAACACTGATAGCACGTTGGAATAAGATATTAAAAATTGTGCCTGTGCAACCTGCGCTATAAGCCTGAATATAAGCCCCTTTTAATTGGCTCAAGATTTGACCTTCCCCCAATACAAGGGAATCAAGGCTTGCAGATACGCGGAATAGATGTTCAATGCAATCGCGCTCTTCATAGAAGAAAAAGGCATCTTCATCGATGTGGTCGGCACCTTTTAAATCCTTTAACACAGCCAGCATATATTCTTTAGGGAACTCTACACCTTCTAAGGCCGCATAGATTTCAGTTCTATTGCATGTAGACAATATAACGCATTCTGCTACACAGTCGAATTCATAGAGGCGGTTCAGTGCTGAAGCGACCTCGTCCTTATCAAACGAGAAACGCTCACGCACCTCAACAGCGGCACTTCTATGATTTAGACCTAATACCACTAATTTCATGGTCAAGTTTCTCCTCTATAGTCGTCCACTCTCCCTTGAGAATGGCTTCAAAAGTTTCTACGGTCAGATGATCTCGCCAAAATTTCTGTCGAGCCTCTGGGGTAGGAAGTAGTAACTTTACTTCTTCTCTAAATATTTTAAGTCTAGGCATAGCCTTTTGCAACTGACCATAACGATTCATCATATCTTGCCTTACGAGACGATTAATACGAGGCCCTACGTTATTAGCACTAATAGCGATGTGAAGATCACCTAATTCAAGGGACGAAGGAACAGTAAATCTGCACGCCCTAGGGTCATCACTGCGATTCGTCCAAACGCGGTGTTTTTTCCCCATCTCATATAACATATCGTTTAATTCGCCATTATCTGTGCAGATAAAGAACAAACTGCTCGTTATAATGTGGTGTTCATCGTCCATTGTAAAAGCACGGTCGTACCAAGTGATACGATTATCCTTTGCCCATTGGCAAATCCTATCTGTTACAGTGGGAGCGATTACCACAATGTTGCACGGCTCATCAACAAAGAGCTGCATTCGTCGCTCTGCGACCTCCCCGCCGCCAACGAATAGGATTATATCTTCTGTTGTAGGTTGAAATGTTATAGATACCATGGCTGTCCTACTATATATAAAAAAATCGGCTTGATGGTCAAGCCGATTTTCAATTGCCTACATGAATCGTTTCAGATATACGCCGATACGCCCCTTACGAGATGTACCTGTAATGGCTTCTACCTTCATTCGGCCACGACCACGCATAGAGATAACATCCCCTTCTTTAACTTCTTGGGATGCACCCTTAGCTGGTTGCCAGTTTACTTGCAATAATCCTGCATTAATAGCGCTTACCAATTTAGTACGAGATACGCTAAAACCAGAACTTGCCACCGCATCTAAGCGCAAAGAAGCAACTGTAGTGCGGACTTCTTTAATTTTTTCTTCTTTTGGTGCAATATCTGATAGCTCAATAGCCTCTACAGATACGGAAACCATAGCGATTTTTGTAAAGTTTTGAATCACGAAGTCTGCTACGCTTTCATCCACCAAAATTTGAGCGCCCCCTTGTTGAACGATAACGTCCCCAAATTTGGAGCGATCAATGCCAAGGCCCATCAAGGAGCCCAGCACATCGCGATGGGTAAGCAATCGGAACCGCGGGTCCCAATTTACCTTAAGGGCGCGAATGCCCATGTCCACAGTACCGTTAAAGTCGCTATCTACAAAGGCGATACGGATACGTTCCGCTCCTTCATAGCCACCGTCTGTCTTAACGATAAGCTGTGGGTAGTTAGCCTTGATTGCGTCTGCAATGACAAGGCCTGCAGGGCTCGTAAAGTCCGCCACGCGATAAGGGCGACCTTTTACAACCTGCTCAGCCAAGTCTAGCATGCGGCGAGCTTCCTCACCGCTGCCACTGGCTTCAAAATATCGTATTAATTTACTAGTATCTGCCAAAATTATTTCCCCAATTCATTCGACCGAGCAAGACATGCTACTACGCCGTCTTGGAGAGCACTGCGAAGTCCACCTTTTTCCATGGCACCAATACCGGCAATGGTCGTGCCACCTGGACTAGTTACTTGATCTCGTAGTACTGCTGGATGATTGCCACTTTCAAGAGCCATCTTGCCTGCACCATACATCGTTTGAGCCGCTGCCTTGATTGCCAAGTGACGAGGCAATCCAATGCGAACCCCCGCATCAGCTAACGCATCAAGAATGACGAACATATAGCCAGGGCCTGCACCAGATAGTGCACCTAAGCGATCCAAATCAGGTTCGCTTACCACGGCCACTTCGCCAACAGCCGCAAATAAGGCTTGTACAGCGCGACCAAGGTCTGTATGTACATCATCCCCTGCAAGAGCCGTCATACCTGCACCGATAGAAGCCGGTGTATTGGGCATAGCTCTAAACCAGTTAGCTTGTGGAATTGCTGCATCAAGGGTTTCTAAGGTGATACCTGCTGCAACAGAAATCATAACAGTCCCATAAGGTACTTCTTTTAACGTCTCTAATACAGATGGTAACACTTGTGGTTTTACGGCCAATAAAATCGTATTGTACTCGTTTATATTAGGCAATGTAGTAAAACCTACTACACCGAGCTCCTCAGTAAGAGCCTTACATTGTTCTTCGCGACGTACAAGAATGTGTGTATCACTTGCTTTCAACACGCCATGCTGTAACGCACCGCGCAATAGAGCGCCACCCATTGAGCCAACGCCTATACATAAAGTTTTACCTAACATCGTTGTCACCACCATTTATAGAGAAATTATTTATTGTCCCAAGCGTATTCGTTTTGCTCAGTTTTGTTGCTGTCATTATCAGAATAATCAATGGAAATGTTTACAGGTACGCACATGAAAATGTCTTTACCTACTTTTTCCAATTTGCCATCCAATGCAAAAGTCGCACCAGATACGAAGTCCACAATACGAGCTGCTTCATGAGGATCTGTATTTTCAAAGTTAATCAATACAGGACGCATGTCGCGCAATTGATGTGTAATATTTTCAGAGTCTTCAAATACTTTTGGTTCAATTACAACTACTTTCATAGCTGTTGGACGTTGTGTCATCGTAGATTGGCCTCCTACCTTGCGTGGATGAAATTCAGATGCACCGGATACTGGAGCTACTGGAGCTACTGGTGTAGGTTCCGCTTCATATTCCTCTTCATCTTCATAGTCATAATCATCATATTCATAGTCATCATCATTTTTGCCTAAGAATAAGTTTTTTGCTTTGTCTAAATAATCTCCCAATGCCATTTGGATTTCCTCCTAATACTTAACGCTATCGATTATCAGGCAACCCGAGCCTTAATCATATACACGTTCCCCAAAAATTGCTGTGCCTACACGAACGATGTTAGCCCCTTCTTCTAAAGCGACCTCAAAGTCGTGAGTCATCCCCATAGATAAATATTGAATCTGCCCCTCTTCAAAGTAGCCCTTCATATCCTCATACAAGGCATTTGCTACGCGGAAGATTGGACGTGCTTCCTCTGGATTGTCGAAAAATGGCGCCATACACATCAAGCCTCGTACACGTACATGAGGTAATGTCTTTGCATAGTCTCGTATTTCTGGGAACTCCTCTACGGACATACCCGTTTTGGAGGCTTCTCGAGCCACGTTAACTTGCAATAATACGTCTTGCACCTTGTCGTGCTTTGTAGCGACCTTTTCGATTTCATCTAATAATTTACGGCTGTCTACAGAATGAATTAAATCAAACATAGGCACCGCTTGACGCACCTTATTGACCTGCAAATGACCAATCAAGTGCCATGTTAATGCTGGACCTTTATAGGTGAGCTGTTTTTCTTTAGCCTCTTGTACTCGATTTTCCCCCACATGAGTAACACCGAGACGTGCGACCTCTTCCACCGCTGATACAGGGTGGTTCTTAGTAACAGCTACTAATAATGCTGTATCTACGCGACCAACGCGCGCCATAGCATCTGCCATGCGCTGCTGTATTGCGTGTAGGGATTCTTCAATCATGTGATCCCCCTTCAATCTATATTCAAAAACCATAAAATATATTTGTATAGACTATTCTATTATATAGTATTTATTATTGATTGTACATCATTTAGGTCTTATAAAGCCTATAAATCTATGTATGTATATACTACCGTTCTTGTAGCATACCAAATAAAGCCATGCGACCTGTTTTACCAGCTTCCCGACGATAGGAATAACAATCCGTTTCAGTTACACTATCGGTACCACCGATAGCAATATGTTCTTTAGGTACACCATTAACAATAAGACCTTCAGCAATAAAGTTCCATAAGTTGATATAGGCTTTATCTAATTTATCGCCTGGATAGTTTACAACATCAGCCACACTACGGTCCGTCATACCACGCCAAGCTGATTCAAAACGTTTCCCTAACTCTACATCGACTTCAAAGGATTCTGGTCCAATACTAGGTCCAAGATAGATATAACAATCTTTGAACTCCGTACCATAAGCTTCTTTCATAGCCTCAATAGTAAGAACTGGCAAATGTCCTATCGCTCCGCGCCAGCCTGCATGTACCGTAGCGATAGCGTGATGCTTAGCATCATAAATACCTACAGCTACACAATCAGCAGTAAATAAAAATAGCGGTACATTCGGTAATTTTGTAAATACAGCATCACAATCGGCTATGGCTGTATCCTCTCCAAAGGCTCCAGCACCAACGAGAGCTTCTGTGATTTCTACAGCTTTTAAACCATGTACTTGATTACCACAAGAAATACGTTTTGGTTCAACACCTAAATATTCAGCAATAATAGCACGGTTTTCACGAACATACTTAGGCTCATCCCCTACGTGAAATGCTAAATTTAGTGATTCATAGGGCTCTTGAGATACACCACCATGACGGTACGTATCACCCATTGTAATAGGAAAACGATCTGCCCAATTAGGAGTTTCATAAGACCAAGTACCATGAGGTCCTTTAACATCTATACGTTTTACAGATTGATTCATAAGTGCCTCCTATTTACATACACCACATCGCTTACAGCCTTGTACACATGGCGGTGTATACGCTTCATCCACAGAGCGTTTCCATTCCATTTCAAGATATCCATCGTCCATCCCCATGTCGAGGTGACTCCATGGTAAAAATTCATCAAAGCTGCGTTCACGATAGTTCATCTCGTCCATATCTAGTCCTGCTGCCTTCATTTCAGCCTTGAAGGACTTACTGCCACGATCTGCTGCACATGCCGCAAGAACAGCGCCAAGACGGCGATCACCACGAGCGAGAACACCTTGGATATATGCCTCTTTAGGTGATTCAACGAGCACCTCGATACGACGATTCTTTTGCAATGCTTTTTTAATATATTGCAGTTTTTTCTCTACCGTTTTTTGATTATCCATAGCCATCCATTGGAATGGTGTAAAAGGCTTCGGAATAAATGGATTGATACTGAGCGTTAAACGACCTTTACAGCCTACCTCTGCCATATGGGCTTGCG
>NZ_CAJLUB010000009.1 GCF_905209685.1 uncultured Veillonella sp.
AAGGTCATAAATAAGGAAGTACCATTTTCACGTGCATAGTCTTGTAACTTAGAAACAGTAGTGGCACCTATACTACGCTTTGGTACATTGATAATACGCAACAAACTTAAATCATCGAACGGATTATATAATACGCGCAAATAGGCGAGCACATCTTTGATTTCTTTACGATCATAGAACTTAGTGCCACCTACCATAGTGTACGGTAAGGCACGTTTAATCAACGCTTCTTCTAACACACGGGATTGTGCATTGGTACGATATAGGATAGCCATATCACCATACGGTACGCCGTGAATATCGTGTTTTTTGACTATTGTATCGCCTATGAAAGCCGCCTCTTCATGTTCCGATTGAGCCGTAAAGTGCTGGATTTTAGCTCCTTCTACTTTATCAGTCCAAAGATTCTTTTCTGGGCGTCCTTCATTATTATCGATAACTGCATTAGCCGCATCCAATATGATTTTTGTAGAACGATAGTTTTGCTCCAATTTAATGGATGTACAATTTGGATAATCCTTTTCAAAATCGAGGATATTTTGAATATCTGCACCACGCCATGCATAAATACTTTGGTCAGCATCACCTACGACGGCGATATTCTTCCAATGCGATGATAATAAATAAGCCAATAAGTATTGAGCGTGGTTCGTATCTTGATATTCATCAATCATAACATACTTAAAACGTTTGCTGTATTTATCAAGTACAGCTGCATTAGATTGTAATAATTTAACAGCTACTAGCAATAAATCATCGAAATCTAATGCATTATTTTTACGCAATTCTCGTTCGTAGTATTCATATACATCAGCTACCTTTTGTTGGTAAAAATCTCGTGCTTGTTTTCTATAATCAGAAGCAAACATCAATTTATTTTTCGCATCGGAAATAGCACTGATCATAGCACCTACAGGATAATATTTATCGTCAAGATTAAGGGCCTTCAACGCTGCCTTTATAACGACTTGAGAGTCAGATGTATCATAAATTGTAAAATTACTGTTATAACCTAAAAAATTATCTAATTCAAAGCGTAAAAATTTAGCACAAAAGCTGTGGAATGTACTTAGCCAAATTCGATTAGCTACATCGCCTACAAGGCCTTCTACACGGCTTTTCATTTCCTTAGCCGCCTTATTGGTAAATGTAATAGCTAAGATTTCATAAGGATTTACACCTTGAGCTAGTAAATATGCTATACGTACAGTTAATACCTTTGTTTTCCCTGATCCTGCACCTGCTAAAATCAATAGTGGGCCTTCGGTATGTTGTACAGCTTGTTGTTGCTCCCGATTCAAGCCATCTAACAATGATTGCATGGTATCTCCTTATCTATAACATAAAATGAGTAATTATAAATGACCATCACATATAATAAAAACGTTGCAAGAGCAACGTTTTTATTACCATGATATGTCTATATCCTTTATTATTTCATAGCTCCTAAAATTGGAGGTACAATTTGTTTCTTACGGGACATTGTATTTGGTAAGAATACAGCATTATCTTTTACATCTTTACCAAATGCGTTAACTACAACAGATTCTACATCACCGCTATAGATCAATGTTGTGCTTTCATCAAGAATATTGGTAACCATAATATAGGATGCCGCATAGCCATTAGCTGTACGAAGAGCTTCTAGAGCTGCTACTAATTCAGCTTGTTTTGCCAATACATCAGTTGTATCCATAACGGAAATTTGACCGATAGAAATCGTTTGACCTGCTTCGGAGAATTCTTTCATATCAGTACGAACGATTTCATCGTTTGTTAAATCAGAAATATCTGCGCCAGCTTTCAACATGTCTAAACCATAGGATTCAATATCTACACCAGCGATGGAAGCTAGTTTATGAGCCATTTCCTTGTCTGTTTCTGTACATGTTGGAGAGCGGAACAATACAGTATCAGAAATAATAGCAGATAACATTAAACCAGCAATATTCTTAGGAATTTCTTGATTATTTTCAATATAAAGTTTAGTCAAAATTGTATTTGTACAACCTACTGGTTCCATACGAATAAATACAGGGCCATCAGTTTCAAAATCACCAATACGGTGATGATCGATAACGCCACACATATTCATGGATTTATAACCGTCGATGATTTGCTTGGATTCATTGTGGTCAGTTAAGTATAAATCGCCACCATTAGGAGCGAACTCTTCCCAGTTTGTAACGATTTGTGGGTGTTCGAAACCGAAATGTTCCAATGCGTATTTAGTTTCCTTATTCGCATCACCAGCACATACAGGCGTTGCAGGTGTACCCATTTGTGTTAACAAATTAGCATAAGAAATAGCAGAACAAATAGAATCTGTATCAGGGCTTTTATGACCAGCCACAAATGTTTTTACATCACTCATGTTTATACCTCTTTTATATAAATATTTCACAATATCGCCCATGCGATAATTAAATCGTTTTAACTAGCATATTATACCATAAAATAGTCAAAAAAACACGCCTATAAGCTATGTTATAAGCGTGTTTTATTTGTGTTATGAAATTTGGATTTAGTGATTCTTTTTACGTTTCGTAAAGAATCCAGGACCAATCTTTTCAATGATGATGAAAAGCATTGGAATGATAAAGATACCAAAGAATGTAGCGGTTGTCATGCCTGCTACTACCGTGATCCCCATTGATGTACGAGCACCAGAACCGGCACCAGTAGAAATTGCCAATGGCAATACACCAAAGATGAATGCAAAGGAAGTCATCAAGATTGGACGCAAACGAATCTTAGCCGCTTCGATAGCCGCATCGACGATATCCATACCGCGTTCATCTACACGAATCTTCGCATACTCGATGATCAGAATGGCGTTCTTCGCCGCCAAACCTACCAAGGTTAATAAACCGATTTGCATGTAAATATCATTTGCTAATTGGAATCGACCAGTAAAATTCAACAAGAATGGTACTAATGCAGCACCAATCATACCAGATGGTACAGAGAACAATACGGCAAATGGAACCTTCCAAGATTCATACAAGGCGGCCAAGATTAAGAATACAAATACTAGACCTAAACCAAGAATCATGATGGTTTGAGAACCAGCTTTCAACTCTTCACGAGATTGACCGGCCCAGTCATATGTATAACCGGCTGGTAAAGTTTTAGCTGCCGCCTCTTTCAATGCATTAATAGCATCACCAGAGGAATAACCATTCGCTTGAGAACCACCGATTTGTACAGCCATTGCATTATCAAAACGAGTAATACTAGATGGTGTGCCAGTTTGTTCCTTCGTAATATAGTTAGATACTGGAACCATAAGGCCCTTGCTATTACGAACAGCTAGCATATTAAGCTGTTCTGCATTTTGACGGTAAGCGTCTTCAGCTTGAACTACTACTTTATAGTTTTTACCATATGTAGTGAAGTCATTGACTTGAATACTACCATAAAAACCTTGCAATGTAGTAAAGATATCAGCTAATGCCACACCATCTTGAGCCGCTTTTTCACGATTCACATCAAATTGTAAGGATGGTGTAGATGTTTCAAATGTAGTGTAAATAGATTGAATTGCTGGACTCTTACGTGCTTCTGCTAAGAATTCATTAGCATGTTCCGCCATAACTTGTGGGCTGTCACCAGCTTTGTTAATAAGGTACATGCTGAAACCACCTGTAGCCCCTAAACCTGGAATAGATGGTGGATTCAAAGCAACTACAGTTGCTTCTGGTACGCCTTTAGCAGCAAAGCCAAATGTTTGACCAACCATTGCATTAATAGATGTTGCTTGAGTTGTACGATACTTCCAGTCAGACATAGTAGCAAAGATTACACCAGCACTAGATTTTTGACCATTCCCTAAAAGGTCAAAGCCTGCTACAGTAAATACCTCTTGGAATAATTGTTCATTCTTAGGTTTTTCAGGATCATTTTTACCTTCTAAGAAAGATGCTATTTTTTCAAGTGTAGCCATAGTACGCTCAGATGTGGCACCTGGCGGCTCATTAACAGCAATCATGTAGTAACCGCTATCCTCTGCAGGTACAAAGGATGTAGGTAAGAAGTGGAATACTAAACCAGTACCACCAGCAAAGATTAATAATGCAATAACAGTTAAGCTCAAACGATGGCTTAAACGAGCCAATTGGATACCATACCAATTGCTAAAACGCTCTAAAGCTGCATTAAATTTGTTTAACTGACGATGTACCCAGTCTTCACGTTCTTTTGGTGTGTGAGGTTTTAACATCGTAGCACATAGAGCTGGTGTCAAAACAAGAGCGACAATCGCAGAAATAACAACAGATACAGCGATTGTTAAGGCGAACTGTTTGTAAAGGATACCTGTCATACCACCCATGAAGGCAACAGGCACGAATACCGCTACCAATACAAAGGCGATACCAATTACAGGGCCTTGTACATTTTCCATCGCTTTAATAGCAGCGTCTTTAGGAGACAAACCATTATATTGTAATTCGTATTCAACAGCCTCTACTACTACGATAGCATCGTCAACTACGAGGCCGATAGCTAGTACCATCGCAAAGAGTGTCAATGTATTAATAGAGAAATTTAATAATACGAACGCCCCAAATGTACCTAGCAAGGATACTGGCACAGCAATCATAGGAATAATTGTAGAGCGCCAGGATTGCAAGAACACATACACTACGATAAGAACGAGTAGCAATGCTTCTACAAATGTATGCTCTACCTCATTGATAGAAGCACTAACGAATTTTGTATTATCTACCACTACGTTATATTGCATATCTGGTGGGAAGGATTTAGATTGTTCATCCAATACCTTCTTAACATTAGCAATAGTTTCTAATGCATTGGCATCATTTTGAAGGGAAATAGCAAAACCTGCTACCTCTTTATGAGCGGACTTAGCAATAAAGTCATACCCTTTTGCACCAATTTGAATACGAGCAACATCTTTTAGATGCAACACCTTACCATTGGAACTTTTAATAGCAATATTACCAAATTGTTCAGGTGTCACAAGACGACCTTCAATTTTGATAGGATATTGGAATGCTTGTTCACCATTAGTAGGATTTTGACCTACCGTACCGGCTGCAGCTTGTAAGTTTTGCCCCTTAATAGCTGTCGTTACTTCAGAAATAGTAACACCAAGGTTTTGCATTTTGGCAGGATCCAACCAAATGCGCATAGCATAGTCAGAACCGAACTCTTGTACAGAACCTACACCCTTAATAGCTTTGATGGTATCCATCATATAGTTGGTACCATAGTTCTTTAAGAATGTAGAATCATACGTACCATTAGGTGAGCTTAAGGAGAATACCATCGCCATATCACCAGAAGATTTAGTAGTTGTAACACCAACTGCTTGTACCTCTGCAGGCAATTGAGCAAGTGCTGCTTGAACACGGTTTTGAGTATTAACCGTATCCATATCAGCATCTGTACCTTGATTGAACTGAACTGTCAAAGAGTAGCTACCGTTACTAGAACTACTAGATGTCATATAGTCCATATCTTGTACGCCTACAATTTGTGTTTCAATAACACTGGCTACAGTATCATTTACAACTTGAGCCGTTGCACCAGTATAGGCAGTGTTAACACGAACTGTAGGTGGAGAAATTTGTGGATATCGAGCTACCGGAAGGTTCATCATAGAAATGAGACCTACCAAGGTAATAACAATGGCTATTACGATGGCAAAGATAGGTCGATTAATAAAGAATTTCGACACGATCTAGCCCCCTTCTATTTTGTAGCTTTTAATTGTTCTTTTGAAAGCAATTTAGCATTAACCTTCGCACCGTTTTTAACCTTAGTTAAACCATCAACTATGATTGTGTCTCCAGGTGCCAAACCGGCTTTAATAATTGTATCGCTACCACTTGTACCGCCAAGTTCAACAGTTTTTTGCTCTACGACACCATCAGCATTCACAACATAGACGAAGTTTTTATCCATAATTTGAAGAATCGCACGATTTGGTACGAGGATAGCATTTTTAAGTTTTTCCCCTGGAGAAATAACGGTTGCATACATATTTGGCAACAATAAATGATTAGGATTTGGGAAGGATGCTTTCAATACGAGCTTGCCTGTAGATTGATCTAAGCTTCTCGCCGCTTGTACGATAGAACCAAGTTCATTATAGGTTTCACCATCAGCAAGCTTTAATTGAATATTAGGACCATTGGAATCATCGCCAGTTGGATTTTTCATGAAGTCAAGATATTCTTCTTCAGTCATGCTAAATTCAACAAAAATAGGATCAATGGAGTCAATTGTAACTAAAGTTGTAGAACCAGCTTGTACAAATGTACCCATATCAATATCGTCCATACGTAATGTACCGGAATATGGTGCATATACTATTGTGTCACCCAAGTTATCTTGAGCAATTTTTACAGATGCTTCATATGCTTCATATGCTGCCTTAGCTTGTTCTGTAGTACTGCGTTGTGTATCTACACGTTGTTGCGCAATAGCATCTTGTTGCGCCAATGTTTCATAACGATTAAGATCTACTTCAGCATTTTTGTAAGTCGCATTAGCTTGAGCAGCTTGCGCTTCTGCATTAGCAAGACTAGCTTCGTACTGACGAGAGTCGATACGATATAATGGTTGGCCAGCTACAACTTGCTCGCCACCTTTAACATATTTTTCAACAACGTAACCAGTTACACGAGCATGTACAGCTACAGAGTTTTCTGCAACTACAGTACCAGCATAGGTTTGGTTTACCTGTGCATCACTTGCAGTAATTTTGTATGCATTGACACTCACGTCGCCTGCTTGCTGTTGATTGCTGCCACATCCAGCAACCATTACAGCGGATACAACGAGAGCCGCTAACATACGGGAATAACGGAACTTCATTATCTGTACTCCTTTACACGAAACTAATCATCTATGTGTCATAATTACATAAATATCTTTATATATTTTACAGGATTCTATAGGCAAAGTCAATTTTTTCGATACTCCTCCACCTAGATAAAACCTAGATAAAACCTAAATAGATTCATATTCATTGTATACAACAAAAATGATAAAAATTATTGACTTTCATCATTTTTTGTGTACAAAAAAATGCTAGTAGTATAGAAACTATTACCAAGCATTCAATACTACTAGCATATATATTTAATATGGTGGAGATGAGGGGAGTCGAACCCCTGTCCAGAAGTGTTGCCATATAGACTTCTCCGAGCACAGTCTATGATTTAAGTCTCAGGTTGCTACCGCTCACAGACAAGCTACACAACCCCAGTTCATATTGTCTCGCCTAATTCATATGAACAACTGAATTAAGCCAGCCTACGGTTTGACGTCCATTCACACTTGGTAGGCACAAGTATGAGGGACGTAGCTTATGCAGCTAATGCAAAATTTTCTTCTGCGTTTAAATGTTTTCCCACCGTTTAACGGCCTCATGGAACGCCGACTCGCTATCTATACCACACGCACCCCTGTCGAAACCTTTACATCCCCGTGCGTCGGTCTCATAATTATAAGCCTATTTATTAGTGCTGTCAATTCAACCAAAACTTCACTAGACCAACATTCTTATTTACCTTACTGTCTGCATCGCTTTATGCAATGTATGACATACATAATCTATTTGTTCTTTATTATGAGCGGCTGTAACGGTCAATCGAATTCTGCTTTCACCAATAGGTACTGTAGGCGGACGAATAGCGGTGCCTATAATGCCAGCCTCATATAGATAATCAGATACTGCAAGTGTATCTTCATTACTTCCGATTAGAATTGGGAAAATTGGCGTTTCATTGGTCGCATCAATTCCCATAGAAGTTAATTTATCTGCCATATAGTTTACATTTTCTTGTAAACGCCCTAAAACAGATGCATCTGTCTCAAGAATATGTAATGCAGCCAGGGCCGCTCCTATATCTGCAGGAGATAATGCGGTGGAGAATATAAAGCTACGACTCGTATTAACGAGATAATCTATGATAGTGCTATTTGCAGCTATATAACCACCAACAGATCCTAAGGATTTACTCAATGTACCGAGTTGAATATCTATCTCTTTCTCTAAATTAAAATAAGCAGCCGTACCATGACCATTACCAATTGTTCCTGTTGCATGAGCATCATCTACCATGAGCAATGCATTATAGTCACGGCTTAATTCATATAGTTTATCAAGCGGTGCAATATCCCCATCCATGCTAAATACACCATCTGTGACAATAAGCTTTCTTGCATTACGATCTACTTGCTTTAATAAATACTTTAGTTCGTCTACATCACAATGGCTATAAGCCTTTACTGCTCCTCTACTCAATCTACACCCATCAATAATACTAGCGTGATTTAAAGCATCGCTAAAAATGATAGTATTCTTATCAGCTATAGCAGAAATAGTTCCCACATTAGCCATATAACCTGTATTAAATACGAGGGCTTTTTCAGTATTCTTAAATTTTGCTAATTCATTTTCAAGATCAGTAAATAATGGAAACGTACCAGATACGAGGCGCGATCCACCAGACCCTGTACCATATTGTTGAGCTCCTTTCAGAGCCCCTTCTATTACACGGGAGTCAAAGGTAAGGCCTAAATAATTATTTGAAGCCATCATTAAATATTCTTTATCATCTCGTTTAACTCGCACTGCATCTATAGGACAATATTCTTTTAAGGTTCGTAAATTATGATTCTGTTCCTTAGCATCTAATTGCTCTTTAAAAAATTCGTACATGTTATCTCCGTTGAACAAGTACAGGAGCACTCTCCAAATACTCGATTACACTTTCACTATCTATATCAGACCGTACAAAGAAAACCCGTCCCCCTATATTAGACCCTAATTCTTTCATATGAGGAATTCGATGATATACACCATTACAAGCCACATAGCCTACTGTATAATCTGGATCATCAGACCAACATAATTCACCAACAACACCCTCTGCGGATTGAACCTTAGAGGCCAATACTAAAGCCTCCCTCATATGTTCATTGTCACCTAATGCATGAGAGTCAAAGGAGTCCATATGACTCACACGTACACCGCGATTGCCTTCATCTAAGCGTTCACCCGAAATAGCATCCACTAACATAGCGCCGCGCATGGATCTATCTAAATTTTTTAACATACCGATAGCTTTTCTAACAGCAGTTTCAGTAATAGTGGTACCTTGTAAAAGTTCCGTTGCCAATTGATGGGATTCAGGAATGCTACCAGTTTTATGTTCCTCTACCCTTAGACAGTCTATATAGGAAATCTTCTCCTGTGGAATTAAATCTACTGTAATATTTATAAAATCAGCAGTTCCTTTACTATGATGCAGTGCACGTTCAGCTAAGGATTGCGCTATGGTGCCAACATCATCTAATTTTACGATACGCTCTGCACCAGAAATATGGTGGCCCCCTTTTTCATGGGGACCACCTTGTGCTGCACGCATGCGTACACTATATAATTCACTCATTATGATACCTTGCCTTTTATTACATGATTTTGATGTGCTTGACTATGAATTTTACGGAATACCTTTACAAATACAGGAGCCATAATAACCGTAAAAATCATACCAGGCACAGCTAATGCAACCATAGGCAATGCGGCTTTACCAATATATACGGACAAGGTTAACCGCGCTAAGGCAGATGCAATTGGGCCTGAAATCATAATACCAATCAAGTGATTGTGGCACATCCAAAGGATTAAACCTACAATGAGGCGAAATTGCATGGCAATCATAACATTTAAAATAGTTTGAGTACCTAGTGCTAGGCCAATTAAGCTAGATAAACATCCACTAATAATATACTTTTTAAATCCGAATACGGCACATATGGCTACCGCCAACGGGGCCGATAATTGAAACTCTATACCTGGAATGACATTAGGTATTTTAATAGCCCCTAATACAGTAATCATAGCCGTTAAAATAGCGACCTCAGTAATGTACCGAATGTTCTGATTCATGATGTTTCTCCTCTACTTAGAAAATGTCAACCACAAACACGACTCTTTGTTTACATTATAATTTCAATATACATATTTATCAACTAAAAATACAGAATAAGTTGACAAATATCACAAAAAAATCGAGCCATTATGACTCGATTTCTTTATTTTAATATTTTTGTTGTTCTTTAAGTCTCTTAGCAATATCTCGCTTAGCATCGCGTTCTGCCATATCTTGACGCTTATCATACAGCTTTTTACCAGTTACAAGACCAACGGTTACCTTTACATAACCATGACTGAAATGGAAATTAAGGGGCACTAAAGAGAATCCTTTCTCCTTAACCTGAGTATGCAGTTTATTGATTTCAGATTTATGCATCAACAATTTGCGAGTTCGTTCAGGTTCATGATTAAAGCGGTTCCCCTGTTCGTATGGACTAATGTGAACGCCATACAATAAGAGCTCACCTTTATCAATGCGACAAAAGCTATCTTTTAGGTTCAGCTTACCTTGACGTATGGATTTAATTTCAGTACCTGTCAAAGCAATACCGGCTTCATAGGTTTCATGAATATTAAAATCATGACGCGCCTTACGATTATCAGCAATAAGAGATGGACTAGATTGTTTCGCCATATATACCTCTATCGTTTACGTTTACTTTTAGATTTCTTAGATTGATTGCGCTTCGATGTTTTATTAGATTTCTTACGACTTGATTTGCCTTTACTAGATTTTTTACTGAAAGTATCGTATTTAGAATGACTAGATTTATTGCTATCCCGTCGTGAAGATTTTTTACTAGATTTGCTTGAAGATTTACGACCTTTACGACTACCAAAGCTATCTCGACTACTTGCATAGTCAGAACCACTACGCAATTGTTCTTGAATAGCCATTAGATTATTAACTTCACCTAGTACAAAGTCGATTTGTTTCTTTTCTACATCAGCTTTCACCAATGTAACAGTTACCTTTTCACCTAAGTGATAGGTTTTACCGGTTCTCTTACCTACGAGCACAAAATGTTCTTCATCGAAGAAATAGTAATCATCGTTCATCATGCTCATATGCACGAGACCATCGATACCATTTTCTAACTCTACAAACATCCCAAAGGACGTAATGCTAGAAATTGTTCCTTCAAAGACTTCTCCTACAAATGGAACCATATATTGCGTCTTTTTGAGATCTACTGTATCTCGTTCGGCCTCAGTGGCAACTTGTTCTTGTATAGAAGAATGTTCTACAGCCCCCACTAAGAAGGTTTCATCTACATCGCGTTTAGAATAGCCATTTTCCCAATGCATATCCGCTTTTAAAAGGCGGTGAACCATTAAGTCAGGATATCGTCTAATTGGAGATGTGAAATGCGTATAACATGTGGATGCCAAGCCAAAATGGCCCACATTGTTGGTACTATATTTAGCTTGCTGCATAGAGCGCAAGGTCATAATTTGAGCTACTTGCTCAATATCTTGCCCTTTTACTACATCTAAGATTTTTTGGAAATCTCGTGGTGTTACACCATCAGTACTAAGTACTAAGTTTTGACCTAAATAATTAAGCACCTTTTGGAATAAATCTAGTTTTTCTTCACTAGGATTCTCATGAATACGATATACCGATGTACGGTGTGTATGCTCTAAATGTGTAGCCACTGTTTCATTGGCAATGAGCATACATTCTTCGATAAGTCGTTCCGCCATGGTACGATCTCGTTTTACGATGCGCAAAGGTGTCCCATCATGATCAAGTAATACCTTGTACTCAGGAAAATCAAAGTCCAATGCACCTCTACGACGACGCATTGCATTAAGAATTTTAGAGATTTCTGCTAAATCGCGAAGCATAGGCATAAAGTCTTGTAAATCATCAGGAATAATATTTTCTTCCAGCGCCTTATACACTTCTTTATAACTACAACGACGGCCTACATGGATAATAGATGGTCGAATACGATAATGTACAACCTTACCAGTATGATCAATTTCCATCATACACGTCATGGCATAACGGTCTTCATGAACATTTAAACTACAAATGCCATTGGATAAAACCTCTGGTAACATCGGTACTACTCTATCAACTAAATATACAGATGTACCACGTTTGTAAGCCTCATTATCAATAGGTTGCCCAGATGTTACATAATGACTAACATCTGCAATATGTACGCCTAATTCATAATTACCATTTGGCAATTTACGACCACTCACAGCATCATCTAAATCCTTTGCGTCTTCCCCATCGATAGTAACCATTTGTACATCACGAAGGTCCCAACGATCAGGATCCTCATGAATCACAGTATCAATTTTTTTGCTAGCTTTAATGACATCGTCTGGGAAATTAAATGGAATCTTATGATTCGCCATGATGCAGTTAATATCGAGGCCTACATCACCTTTATAGCCAAGAATTTCAGTAATAATACCTTCTGGCTTTTTATCACCTTCCGGCCATTTTGTAATTTTGACTAGTACCTTTGCGCCACTACGTGCATCTAATGTATTTTTTAAATCTACAAAGATATCGGTCCCTATACGCTCATCATCAGGGATAACAAAGCCAAAATGTTGTTGTCGGTCATAGGTACCTACAATCGTTTCATTAGCTCGTTCAATAACATCAACGATGACGCCTTCTCGTTTATGCTTTGTATAGTTAGAAGGTACGACGCGAACTCGAACCTTATCATTGTGCATAGCAGTCCCTTTATTTTGTTCTGCTACATATATATCTTCATCATCAGGCATGATCACAAAGCCATACGACTTACGATAGCCCTTATAAATACCTTCATATTCTTCATGTTGTTGTTCTGCATATTGATATACATCAGGTCGAGAAGATGTTAGCACCCCTTCTCGAGCAAGCATTTTGGCTGAACGAATAAACATCTCAAGATCCTTACCACCTCGAATGTGATTATCCATAGCAGCATCTTCAATATGATATGCATGTGGTTGTATAGATTTATAAAAGTCTAATACTTTCTTCTTCAAATCTTCACCTCCTTATTCTGAAAAAAGAAAAAGCCTGCAAAGCAGGCTTTCATCATTAGAATTGATTAATCATTGCCCCTAACACTAAGCTCAACACAGCAAAGATAATCCCCAATATAATCGTACATTTAGATAAGAAAGCGTCTAAACCGCGTTGCTTACCACCAAAAGAAGAGTCTGCCGCACCAGAAACAGCACCACCCATGCCTGCGTTTTTGCTATTCTGTGCAACAACTACTACGATTAATAAGATAGATACGATAACTTCTACAATCATTAAGAAATTTGTCACGACTGTCATCCTTCCTGTGTGGCTCTTGGAGAATCCAAAACCCGATGTTCTAAATACTTCTCTAATTTACGTTTAACCCTTTGTAACGCATTGTCTATAGATTTGACACTGCGATCTGTGACCTCAGCCATTTCTTGGTAAGAACGTCCGTCTAAATATCCTTCCAAGACCTCCCACTCGAGTTCACTTAAAATATGACCAATATTGCGCTCAATATCATCCAATTCTTCTTGGCTGATAATAAGATCCTCAGGATTGGTAACCTTTGCTGAGGATAGCATCTCGATCAACGTACGCTCTGATTCCTCTGTATATACCGGTTTATTTAACGATACATAGGAATTTAAAGGCGCATGTTTTTGTCTTGTTGCCGACTTAATAGCCGTAATAATTTGTCTAGTTATACAAAGCTCTGCAAAAGCTCTAAAGGACGCTAGCTTATCATGTTTAAAATCTCGCGTAGCCTTATAGAGGCCAATCATTCCTTCTTGGATAATATCCTCACGATCAGCACCTACCAAAAAGTAAGACCGTGCTTTTGCACGAACAAAGTTTTTATATTTATTAACAATATAATCGATTGCAAACTCATTTTGCTCTTCTTGAGCTATGACCACAACTTGCTCATCGGTCATTTCTTTGAAATTGTAATCGGACTTGCGTGTATGAATTGTGTTCATATGCTCCTCCTTACAATTGAGCAGAAAAACCAATATATTCATTATACTGGAACTATATGTGATTTTCAACTATCAATGGCCACGGCGTAATTTCTCAAGCTTTTCAGCTACTTCAGGAGATAATAAACCTCCTACTTCATTACGTCGCAAGCTAAATTGATCTCGTCTATGTTCATGAGCGTATTGTAGTCGTTCCTCTTCCTTAGCTATGCGAATCATATTTTGCAATTCTCGAGCTGGAATGCGTAAACCACCAGATCCAAGAATTTGATTTTGTTCAGCTCCATCAGAGGTTACAACATATACATTGGTATATTTGCCTTTCCGCAAAAATACCTCTCGTTCAATAAAGGAATCCGCCGTCTCTCCATCCTCAGTATAGACTTCAAGAAATCCGCTCGTAATAGCCTCTACAGAACCGCCAGACTTTGTATATTTACCATCAAACACAAGGATAACTTCGTATCCCTTGAATTTTCCGTAGTTTAACAATCTATCTCTAAGCTCCATACGGGCATGTTCTAATGACTCATGAGCCAATTTCTTTAGATGAGTCCAGGCGAATATCACATTATATCCATCTACAATTAAGATATCTTTTAACATAATTATTTCGCTTGTCGTTGACGAACCGCTTCATACATAAGAACGGCGGCTGCAACAGATGCATTCAAAGAATTTAAATTCCCATACATAGGGATGGTAACGAGGAAATCACAAGCCTCTTTCACAACGCGGCTAATGCCCTTACCTTCATTACCGATAACGATAACTGTAGGAATTGTCATATCCGCCTCGTATAAGGTACGATCACCTTCCATATGAGCGCCCATAACCCAAAAACCTTGTTTTTGAAGTTGTTTAATAGTTTGAGCTACATTCCCAACCTGTACAAGTGGAATTTGTTCAATAGCACCTGCCGATGTTTTAGCTACAGTAGCATTAATAGGAGCATTGTGACGCTTAGGAATGAGTACGGCCGTAGCCCCTACACATTCCGCAGTACGGATAATTGCGCCCATGTTATGTGGATCCTCAACACCATCTGTTAGGATAAGCAAAGGGACATCATGATTCGTCTCTTGTAGTACTTCACCAAGTTCCTTAAATTGAACAGCAGAAACAAGAGCAATAACACCTTGGTGTGGTACCTCTAAATCATATTTATTCATTTGTTTGATAGGTGTTGGACGCACTTCAATGCCTTGAGATTTAGCAAGGCCAACAATATCAGCTAGACCTGTTTTAACCTTATCTTCACTGACCATAATGCGCTGGATGGAACGACCACTTTTAAGGGCCTCTTTAACCGCATTGCGACCTACAATATAATTATCCATACTACATACCTCGTAGAGTTATTGAAAAGGCTTGCTTCATAACATCTTGTAAGCGCTCATCTTGACGCGTTTCATAAAGAAATCCAAGTACGGCTTCAAAGGCTGTACTACTACGATACTCTTGAACAGAACTACTTTTTGGCACATTTACATTACTATTTCTAGCTCGTCGTGCAATAGCTTGTTCTTGTTCTGTGAAAGCATCCTCTATTTCAAGCAATACCTTCGCTTGTGACTTAGCACAAATAAACTCAGTAACAATGGTGTGCAACACTTGTACCTTAGATATATTCATTTGTACCACTCGTTCACGGACATACATGGAGTATACGGCATCGCCAATATAGGCAAGCATAACTGCATCTGCACTGAGACACTCCTCTATAGTTCGTTTACGCAAACGAAGCGGCTCTTGTTCAAGAGCCGTCAACTTTTTTATTGCTTCATTCTTTAAGAATTGAAATTGTTTAAACTTCACGTTTTTTCCACCGTGCACCTTGAGGGGAATCCTCAATAGTAATACCGATTTCAGCCAAACGATCGCGGATACAATCAGCTAATGCCCATTGTTTTTGATCGCGACATGCTTGACGTACAGACAAGATTACTTGCATTAATTCTTCATATTCAGCAGCGTTAGCACCTGTGTTGCCTTCCCATGCTTTTTCAAGAATACCAATTACTTCTGTCATGAACTTGAAGATACGTTTTACTTCAGCAATAGCTTCTTGGCAAACAACACCTTCACGACCTGTTACAGCTTGATAGTAAATGTTGATCTCTTTAGCAAGACCGAACATGCTAGATGTAGCTAACGCAGTATTGAAGTCATCGCTCATAGCTGCTTCGAATTCTTCTTCATACTCTTTAGCTTTTTCTAATAAGTGTTGCGCTTCATCACATGGACCTGGTTCACATTTTTCAAGATACAATAGATTTTCAATAGCAGTGCTTAAACGTTCTAAAGATTTATTTGCTTCTTCTAAACGTTCATCAGAGAAATCTAATGGACTACGATAATGTGTACTCAACAAGAAGTAGCGCAATGCATCTGGACTATATTGTTCTAAAATATCTTTTACCAAGAAGAAGTTATTCAAGGATTTAGACATTTTTTCAGAATTAATAGTAATAAAACCATTGTGTAACCAATAGCGTACAGATGGATGTTGTCCAGAACAACCTTCAGATTGAGCAATTTCGTTTTCATGATGAGGGAAGATCAAATCGCTACCACCACCATGGAAGTCAAATTCTGTACCTAAATATTTTTGGCTCATCGCAGAACATTCAATATGCCAGCCTGGACGACCGTTACCCCAAGGACTTTCCCAATACGGTTCACCTGGTTTTGCTGCTTTCCATAATGCAAAGTCCATAGGATTTTTCTTACGGCCATCAACTTCGATACGAGCACCGGCTTCCATATCATCTAATGTACGGCCAGATAACTCACCATAGTGTTCAAATTTATCAACGCTATAATATACATCGCCATCGAGTTCATAAGCATAGCCTTTTTCAATCAATGTAGAAATCATAGCGATAATGTCTTCGATATGTGTAGAAACACGAGGATAAATATCAGCACGTTGTACACCAAGTGCATCCATTACTTCAAAATAGCTATCAATATAACGGTTTGCAATAGTATCCCAAGATACACCTTCACCATTAGATGTATTGATGATCTTATCGTCTACATCAGTAAAGTTTTGTACATATGTTACTTTATAGCCTACATGTTTCATGTAGCGACGAATTACGTCCCATGTTACGAATGGACGTGCATTGCCAATATGAGGATGGTTATATGGTGTAACACCACATACGTACATCTTTGCCTCACCTGGTGTTACAGGATTAAACACCTCTTTTTGGCGCGTCATAGTATTATAAACTGTAATTTCTCTCATCGTTACCGATGCCTCCATGTTCGTAAAATAAAAAAGACCCCTCATCTCATACAGAGACGATGGTCCGCGGTTCCACTCTGTTAGGTACCAATGTAGTACCCACTCATCGCATAACGGCGCGTCACCGGACAAACCTACCTATAATCGGAGTGTCAGCTCGTGAATGCATTTCGTCTACCTATCCTTGAACCCTCCCACCATCGGTTCTCGCTAAAAAGTTAGTTGTAGAGTACTTCTTTCAGTCTTAGCTATTAGTAATAATCTATATTGAGATATGTAAATATTGTATCAATTATCCTATAGAATGTCAATGAGAACAAGAAAATCCTCATCTCTCAATATATCCAAATAGCCTATTAAACATGCATATTCTGGATATAGAATTTAAAAGATGAGGAATTCTATAATGAAAATATTTTACTACGCTTATCACTAATGCCAATATCATTTATAAAAGTATACTTACAAATAATAATTGAAACATTAGTTATTAACTATTAAGCGTTTTCTAATTTTTCTTGATCATCATGTTTACGGCAAATACCTGCGAAGATAGAGCCTGTAAAGTTATGAATGATAGAGAACACTGCACCAGCTACAGCCGCTTGAGGAGTAAAATGTTTAAGCGCTAAAGATACGGATAATGCAGAGTTTTGCATTGCCACTTCGATTTGCATTGCACGGCGAGAGGAAATATCGATGCTTAGAGCCTTACATACAAAGTACGTTACAATATAACCACTTACATTTTGTACTAAGCAAGCAACGAAGATGATGAAACCAGTTTCAGCAATTTGTTTTTGGTTAACTGCTGTAACAGCAGCTAAAATAAGCAATACTGCAATAGCCGCGATTGTGGGACATACATCTTTAACAGGTTCAATTTTAGAGCCAATAAAGTAATTCAATACAATACCTAAAATAATTGGTACCAATACAATTTTTACGATAGAAATAAACATCGGCATAAATTGAATTTCAATGGAAGATGTGGCACCTGCATATAATACAACAAATAAAGGTGTCAAAACTGGAGCCAACAATGTAGATACAGTTGTTGCAGATACAGACAAAGGAACATTACCATTAGCAAGGAATGTCATGACATTAGACGCTGTACCACCTGGACATGCCCCTAACAAGATGAAACCAATACCAATTTCTGGAGGAAAATTAAAGATTATAGCAACCAAGAAACCTGCCAATGGCATCCATAAGAATTGAATTACGGATACTAAAATAACCTTCATTGGTTGCTTAAATACATCCAAAAATACTTTAGCTGTTAATGTTAACCCCATAGCAAACATAACAAATTGAAGCATGTACGCAATGTATGGCGTCATCCAAGAAAATACAGTTGGTAATAAATACGCCAATACCGCCATTAATAGCACAATCCAGGAAAGATAGCTATTAAATAAGTGGTTAAGAGAACGAATAATACTCATAAAAGCACTCACTTTCATAATAAATAAAAATAAAAGACGCCGATTATTATAGCATTTCTATAGAATAATCTCAATATACATAAAAAAGCTCTCATAACAACAGCTATGAGAGCTTTTAAATTAGCTTATATTACTATTTTGTTAAAGCGCTAACATTGTCTAATCGATGTAAGCATTTTTCTTTGCCAAGCAATGTAACAATGTTGTTCAAATCTGGACCATGCATTTGACCAGTAAGAGCAACACGGATTGGCATGAATACGAATTTACCTTTCAAAGCAGTTTCTTTCATTACTGCCTTAATAGTTGCTTTTACAACGTCAGGTGTAATTTCATCAAGTTCAGCTAATGCATTGCGGAAAGCACTAAGAACTGTTGGAGCTGTTTCTTCATTCAATACAGCACGCAATTCCTCTTCGTGACCTTCTTCAAGGAATACAGTTTCACCCATAAACATGCCTACATGATCTTTAATTTGCGCCCCATAGCTAATATGGTCGCGGAATGTAGAGCATAATAATGTCAACCAATCAATATCCGCTTGATTTAAGCTATCTGGAGCCAAGCCAACTTCTTTCAAATGTGGCAAACAAAGATGGAATAAATCTTCGTCGCTCAAATTTTTCATATAGTGGAAGTTGATATGGTTCAATTTATCAATATCGAATACAGCAGGGTTCTTAGCAACGCGATCCATGGAGAAAGCTTGAATCAACTCATCTTGTGTGAAGAACTCTTCTTCCCCTTCTGGCGCCCAACCAAGAAGAGCCAAGAAGTTTACTAGTGCTTCTGGTAAATAGCCCAATTGTTTGTATTGTTCAACAGATGTAGCACCATGACGTTTGGACATTTTTTTGTAATCTTTGCCAAGAATCAAGGAAATATGACCAAATTTAGGTACTTCCCAACCTAGTGCTTCATAAATAGCCATTTGACGTGGTGTATTAGATAAATGTTCCTCTGCACGAATAACGTGAGTAATGCCCATCATATGATCGTCCATTACTACAGCAAAGTTATATACCGGAATACCATCAGATTTAACGATAACAAAGTCCCCTACACCGTTGGACTCAAAGGATACATGACCACGTACCATATCGTCGAAAGCATATGTTTTGTTTAAAGGAACGCGTAAACGAATGGTTGGTTTACGACCTTCCGCAATATATTTAGCCTTTGTCTCTTCATCTAAATGTTGGCAATGGCCATTATATTTAGGTGTTTCACCACGATCCATTTGTTCTTGACGAACAGCATCTAATTCTTCTGGTGTACAGTAGCACTCATAAGCTTTGCCTTCGTCTAATAAGCGTTGTGTTACTTCTTTATATAAATCGAGACGTTCTGTTTGACGGTAAGGGCCATTGTCGCCACCTACATCAATACCTTCATCCCAGTTCATGCCAAGCCATTGTAAGGAAGCTTTAATATTTTCTTCACTTTCACGTGTGGAACGAGCCAAATCTGTATCTTCAATACGCAATACAAATGTGCCTTTTTCCTTACGTGCTAATAGCCAGTTAAACAAAGCAGAACGAGCACCACCAATATGGAATGGACCCGTAGGGCTTGGAGCAAAACGAACTTTCATGGAACTCATGATTATACCTCTCCTTCATATACAGAAACGACAGCTTGTGCAGCAATGCCTTCGCGGCGCCCAATAGCACCCAGCATTTCGTTTGTTGTCGCTTTAATACTAATACGTTCTAATGGTATTTCTAAAACAGATTGTAAATTCGCCTTCATCATATCGATGTGCGGCTTTAATTTAGGTGTCTCCGAAATAACCATAATATCTATATTATAGGCTTGTAACCCACGTTCTTTCAATAAGGAATTAACCTTTTCTAGTAAAAGCATACTAGAAATCCCTTTATACTGGTCATCTTCAGGCGGGAAATAATATCCAATATCTCGTAAACCTGCAGCACCTAACATGGCATCCATCAATGCATGAATGAGAACATCCGCATCGGAATGACCATCAGGACCAAGTTCAGATTCGATATGAACACCGCCAAGAATACATGGGCGACCTGCTTTTAATTGATGAATATCATAACCAAATCCAACGCGCATACGTGTATCCTCAATTCCTAAATATCGTTTAGCTACTGCAATATCATTCGGTGTTGTTACCTTTATATTACAATAGTCTCCTTCAACTATATGTACAGGCTTTCCTATATACTCTACTAAAGATACATCATCTGTGCCAAGATACTTTGTTTCATAAGCCGCTTGATGAGCCTCTACAAACAAGTCTTTTTGAAAGCCTTGTGGCGTTTGAATTTGATATAACTCACTACGATGTAATGTTTCCAAAACATTATGATCTGTATCAACCCGTTTAATGGTATCCGTAGCCGGAACACCTACAGTAGCTGCACCATGGATATTAGCCGCCTCAGCTACATCACTAAACAGCTTAGTAGAAGCTAAAGGTCGCGCCCCATCATGAACAAGAACTATATTAGTATCCTCTGATACAGCCTTGAGTCCACATGCTACAGAATCTTGCCGTTCTTTTCCACCCAGTACGATGTGAACTGGAACAGTTAAATCTAACTCTTGAATATGTTTTGTCATAAACTCTTGTTCACCATCGGCTACAACGAGAATAATCTCATTCAAACCTTCAACCTTTGCTACATTTTGTAGTGTACGCTGAATAATAGAGAATCTCCCTAAAGGGATAAATATCTTATTTTCTTTATATCCCATACGGCGCCCAGCACCAGCGGCGAGAACAATACAACTAATTACCTTGTCCATTTTGTCCTCCATCTACACGAGCAAAGATCATGCGACCTGCACTCGTTTGTAATATGGATGTAACCATAACCTCTACGGTTTGGCCCACATAAGGTTTACCATCTTCCACAACAATCATTGTACCATCGTCGAGATACGCAACGCCTTGATGTACTTCCTTACCTTCTTTCATAATTTGCACGCGAATCCATTCGCCTGCAATGAGGGCTGGTTTAAGTACATTAGCGAGCTCATTAAGATTGAGTACTTCAATACCTTGTACACGAGCAACCTTATTTAAGTTAAAATCGTTAGTCATCAACTTCCATTGTTTATCTAAAGCAAGGCGCATCAATTTAGAGTCAACTTCTGTAAGATCATCATAGTCATCTTCTACCACTTCAATGGCTACCTTATTGGCATCTTGCATCTCTTTCAAAATATCGAGACCACGGCGACCACGATTGCGCTTTGTAGAATCTGCAGAGTCAGAAATAATTTGTAACTCATTCAATACAAAGAGTGGAACTATGAGAGGACCTTCAATAAAACCTGTATTACATAGTTCCTTAATACGTCCATCAATAATAACAGATGTATCTAATAATTTTGGCGTACTAGAGGCTTTATCAGATTTATGAGTGGAGAACATTTTAAAACGACTAGTCTTTTTATTACCATCTCCGCTCCATTGTTGTACATAATTATTGTACATTTCAGGGCCCTTACGAGCCATGATTTTAAGGCCACTATATCCAAAGATAGCACTCAAAATAATAGGAATGTAAGGTCCTATAATAGGTACTTGATTGAATGCAACACCAATTAAATTTGCAATAATAAGACCGAATAATAAACCGATGGTGCCTGCAATCAATTCTTGATTTGGAATATGAGTAAGAATACGTTCTAATCGTTTAGCAATCACTAAACCTTGTTTTAAAATGAATGAAGAAATTAAATAACCAATAATAACGCCAATTAAAGTACCAAGAATTAATACTGAAATACGTGCAATGGTCAATGACATATCCCCAAAAGACTCGAATTGAGAGACTAAATATGGGTCGATAATAGGTGCTAAGCTATCCATTCCAACATAGGCCGCTGTGCCCACAAGAATGGCTATTACATAGCGCAATATCCGATAAATCATCAAATCACCTCCTAATTAAGAAAATACCAGTTGCATTGCCTCTTGAATAGATTTAACGCCTCTAATCTTGATAGAGCTATCATTATCCTTGATCTGCTTATAATTGCCTTCAGGAATAATAAACTTTGTAAAGCCTAATTTTTTAGCTTCATTAATACGCTGTTCAATACGTGGAATGCTACGAACATTACCAGTTAACCCAACCTCACCTAAGATGACCATATCAGTAGGAACGATGCGATTTTTTAAATTAGATACGATAGCAACAGCCATGGACAAGTCACAAGCTGGTTCGTTCACCTTGAGACCACCAATAACGTTAACGTACACGTCCTTATTACCTAATGTAAAACCACAGCGTTTTTCTAGTACTGCCAATAGCACAATTAGACGATTTAAATCATACCCTATGGCAGTGCGTCGTGGCATGCCAAAAGCAGTTGTAACAACAAGGCTTTGTACCTCTACAAGGATAGGACGAACCCCTTCAAGATAAATCATAACGGCGCTGCCGCTTTCCTCATCCGACCGTTCTGCCAACAACGAAGCAGAAGGGTTAGAGAGCTCTTGCAGCCCCTCCTCAACCATGGCAAAGATACCTGTTTCAGAGGTAGAACCAAAACGGTTCTTAATAGAGCGCAAAATACGGAATTGGTAAGACCGTTCACCTTCAAAATAAAGTACTACATCCACCATATGCTCTAACATACGTGGGCCCGCAATATTACCCTCCTTAGTAACGTGTCCAATAATTACCGTTGGAATATTGCGTTCTTTACAGAACCGAAGGAGTCGAGATGTACATTCTCGCACTTGGCTTACACTTCCTGGAGCAGCATCAATATCACCGGTATACATAGTTTGAATAGAGTCAATAACAAGTAAGGATGGCGTCATTGCATCAGCTTGCTCTAAAATATGATCTAAATCTGTATCGGCAATCACTTGTAAACGTTCACTATTAATATGAAGTCGTTCTGCCCGAAGTTTAAGCTGTAATTGAGACTCTTCTCCAGATGCATATAGTACAGTACCTACCGTATCGGCCACCTTTTGAGATACTTGAAGAAGTAGCGTAGATTTGCCTATACCAGGATCACCACCTAAGAGCATAAGAGCCCCAGGAACAATCCCACCACCTAATACGCGGTCGATTTCACCAAAGGTTGTAGATACACGAGTGATAGATGAAATTTCAATATCTGGTAAAGCTGTTGGCTTTGTTGTTTGATTTCCCACACCTCGTGAAGGCGTGCGGCTATGTTTAGTTTCTTTAATAATCTCTTCAACTAATGTATTCCATTCGCCACATTGTGGACAACGTCCCATCCACTTAGAAGACTCCGCTCCACAATTTTGACAGAAGAATACTGATTTTGCTTTTGCCATATTACCTCAAAACTGTTATAAAAGATAAAAAAGGTCATGAATGATAACCATTCATGACCTTTTATGCATAATTTTACTACATGGTTACTATCATTATTCTATAGTATACCATTTAAGCCATATAATTTATATGAAAGGTAGTCATTAACTGTATATTTTATATTTTTTATACGCTGACAACGATCTCGTTATCCTTGACATCTGCTTTTATAGTTTTTCCTTCTGTAGCATCTCCTTTCAAAATAAGGTCTGATACAGGGTCCTCAATTAATCGTTGAATAGCACGTTTTAAAGGCCGAGCCCCCATTGTAAAATCAGAACCTTCCTTAACGAGCAATTGCATCGCCTCAGATGTGATTTCTAATTGAAGCTCACGCTCTTTAAGGCGTTTTGTAACATCACTCATCAAGATAGAGACAATGTGTTTTAAGTCCTCTTCAGTTAATGGACGGAATACAATCATTTCATCAATACGATTTAAAAACTCAGGTCTGAAATGACGTTTTACAGCATCCATAACAGATTTCTTAGCTTCTTTAAAATCAATACTATTAGATTGATTTGTAGAAGATTCAGATTTTTTAGGAGCTAAGAATCCAAGCTCTGAAGAGTTCTTATGTAAAGCTTTAGCACCTAAGTTACTAGTCATAATGATAACCGTATTTCTAAAGTCTACGGTTCTACCTTGACTATCTGTAAGTCGACCATCATCAAGTACTTGCAATAGGATATTAAAGAAATCTGCATGAGCCTTTTCTACTTCATCAAGTAAAATAACGCTATATGGTTTACGACGAACTGCATCAGTAAGTTGACCGCCCTCTTCATATCCTACATATCCAGGAGGGGCCCCAACTAGACGAGAAACAGTATGCTTTTCCATATATTCAGACATATCAAGTCGAATCATTGCAGATTCATCGCCGAACAAGGAAGATGCAAGAGCTCTTGCTAATTCAGTTTTACCAACCCCTGTTGGTCCAAGGAATAAGAATGAACCAATAGGACGTTTTGGATCCTTTAATCCAGCCCTTGCACGGCGCACAGCTTTCGCTACAGCTGTAACAGCATCATCTTGACCGATAACGCGTTTATGTAGCTCATCTTCTAAATGAAGCAAGGTTTCAGATTCTTCTTCTGCTATTTTAGCCACCGGAATACCCGTCCACTGAGCTACTACTGCAGCAATATCTTCTTCTGTAACTATTAGTTTTTGATCACTTTCCTCTTTAGCTACAGCTTTTTTATCGTCAATCTCTTTAACGAGAGCTTGCTCTTCATCACGAAGCTTAGCTGCTTTTTCAAAATCTTGAGATGTAACAGCAGCTTCCTTTTCCTTCTTTACCGTACTAAGTCGCTCTTCTAAAGTCTTAACATCTGGAGCTGCAGAAAAGACTTTCATACGCACCTTAGATGCAGCTTCATCAACCACATCGATAGCCTTATCAGGCAAAAATCGATCTGTAATATATCGACTAGATAAGGTAACAGCAGCTTTTAATGCTTCATCTGTAATTTTAGCCTTATGGAAAGCCTCATAGCGATCTCGCAACCCCATCAAGATTTCAAGAGCATCCTCTTCATTAGGTTCCCCTACTTGAACCGGTTGGAAACGACGCTCTAAGGCAGCATCTTTTTCAATATGCTTTTTATATTCATCAAGTGTCGTAGCGCCAATAACTTGGAATTCACCGCGTGCCAAAGCTGGTTTCAAGATGTTTGCCGCATCCATTGCACCTTCAGTAGCGCCTGCGCCAACTAATGTATGAATTTCATCAATAAAGATAATCATATCATCATGTTGTTGCACTTCATCGATTGCTTTTTTCAAGCGTTCTTCAAATTCACCACGGTATTTTGCACCAGCTAACATGGAGCTAATACTAAGAGAAATAATGCGTTTGTTGCGCAAAATTTCTGGCACATTGCCATTAACGATACGTTGTGCCAATCCTTCAGCAATAGCCGTCTTACCTACACCAGGTTCACCGATAAGAACTGGGTTATTTTTAGTTCTACGGCTAAGAATTTGAATAACACGTTGAATTTCCGTATCACGACCAATGACAGGATCAATTTTACCTTGTTTTGCAGACTCATTTAGGTCCGTTGCGAAATCAGCTAAATCACCTAGATCACCATTATGACTCGCACTCTCTTGCCCATTATCAGCGCCATTTGTATTAGAGCCAAGGATGTGACGAATTGCTTCTACTATATCGTCGGTACGAATATTCATAGCCCTTAGAATTCCAACTGCAACGCCACCACCGTCGCTGAGTAATCCTAAGAGAATATGCTCAGTACCAACGTAATTATGATTCATGCGATTAGCAACTTGAATAGCTAACTCAAGTACATGCTTAACGCGAGGTGTCATATATATGGAGGTTGCTTTTTTATTGCCGCGACCAACTTGTTCTTCTACAGCTTCAAAAATATCTTCTGTAACAATACCAAGCTCTTCTAAAGCCTTAGCAGCAACACCATTTTTAACCTTTGTAAGTCCGATGAGTACATGTTCAGTGCCTACATAGTCATGTCCTAGTTCCAGCGCTGCTTCTTGAGCAAAGGAAAGGACACGCTGTGCATCATCTGTAAATCGTTGCATCATAATATCACCTCATCTATCTATGTAAATTGTAATTATTTCTCTTCAAATATATGTAAACAATGGTAGACTATACCATTGGAATAGCTATTAACTAAACAAACAAATTTATAGTCAACTTGAATTTATCTTATTTACTCTAACCAAGTCGGAGTAGAGCCTTCAATTCTCAATACATAGTTATAAAATGATTATATGTGAATTTAGTTTTTGTAAATTTATATTAATGTGAAAGCTTTTGGCGGATTACCTTCGCCCGATAGCTATCACGCTCTATATCTGTTAGATCATCATTTCCTGCATACTTTGAAAGGAAATTAGGTCTAGTTATAGCAATCAGCTCATTAAAGGAATCCTTACCCCATTGAGGTAAAATATTTAAGTCAACGCCTAACTGGATATCACTAAGCTTTGTTAAAGCCTCTTTACCATTTACACGGCGTGCATTCTGTAGAACTCCATAGGAGCGCCATAACACATCTTCTAAACCTTCTTTATCATTATGTAATAAGGATTGTCGAGATTTTCTCTCTTCTGCAATGATACCTTCTACAATCTTCGTCAATTGCTCGATGGTATCCTCTTCACTTACCCCCATAGTACGTTGATTAGAAATTTGGTAAATATTTCCTAACGCTTCGGAGCCTTCCCCATATAATCCACGTACAGAATACCCCAATTGAATGATGCTACGAATAAGGCGTGTAATTCGTCCAGAGATGGTCAATGCTGGCAAATGTAGCATTACAGATGCCCTCAAACCGGTGCCTACATTAGTAGGGCAAGCCGTTAAATAACCAAACCGTTCATCAAAGGCATATGGATATTTTGCTTCAATTGCCTTATCTATTTTTTGAGCATGTTCATAAGCTTCCTGTAATCGTAATCCTGAAACCATAGATTGAATCCGCAAATGGTCTTCTTCATTCACCATAATTACAATAGATGCATCATCAGATACTACTAAATTACGATATGGCAGTTTTTCCTCCAATGCAGGACTCATTAAATGTTTTTCTACTAATATAGCTCGCTCACGCTCACTTAATTGCTCAAGATTAATATTGGAGTATTGATGCCCATCTGCTTCTTTTAAAGGTTGAAGCAAACCTCTAGAAATAGTATTTACCTTTTCTAAAGATGACTTATCATTACGATTTGTAAACAATATTCCATCAAAATTGCGTGCTAATCGGATTCGACTAGATATGACAATATGATCGGTTGCATCCGTATCGTGTTGTAGCCATGGGCTTAAAGGAGAGTCTAATATAGTATCTAACATAATAAGAACCTCCTACTCTTTATCACCACCAATGATGGCTTCTAATTCTTTTATTTTATCTCTTAAAATGGCTGCATCCTCGAAGTTCTCTGCTTGAATTGCTGAGTCTAATTGATGACGTAACCGCTTTAGTTCATACTTTGCTTTAAATACATTATGACCATGACTAGGAACAGTTCCTTCGTATTCAGAACTACCTTGTAAACGTTGTAATAACGGTTTTATTTCACTAGCAAAGGTTTCATAGCATCTATCACAACCAAACTTGCCTACGCGATTAAACTCATCATAAGTAATACCACATTGAGGGCAACGTTTAGACTGATGTGATTTTAATAAACTATCAGGATAGACCATATTCTTAAAGAAATCATTGGTAAAGAAGCTATCATCCCACATATCATTCATAAAGGAACTATAAGGAGATAATTTTCCCTCCTGTTGTAACGCAGTGGCACAAGTATTGCACAAATGTTGTTCCGTCTTCTGATTATTTACAATATTTGTCATATGGATAGTAGCTTCATTTTTATGGCAATGATCACATATCACTGATCATCACTCCTTCCGTAGTGTATCCACCATTGTTGCGTATAGCTCACGAATTGCATCATTACGATGTTCAATATCCGTATTTTCAATCAATGTAGCAAAAGAATTGTGCATTAATTGAGCTTCACGACGAGTAATTTTTTCTGCTTGTAGCAATTGGAACAAGGATTGGTCTACATCTTTTATATCAATTAAACGATCCACTGTATTTTGACCTTCATAAATACGATAGGTTGTTACAGCTGGTAAAGAATCAGAACTTTCTGGATTTAATTTTGTAATTCGAATATATCCACCTAGACCACGTCTTGATTCAACATCAAACCCACGCTCATTAGAAAAACGTGTACTTAGTACATAACTAATTTGCGAAGGTGCACAATCTAATTCATCAGCTAATTCATTACGCTTTAAAATTAATTTCTCTTGTTCTTCACGCATACGATCTAAAATAAACTTTTCTATTTTATCAGCTATCATACTCATAAAAAACACCTCTTTAACATTTTACTTAATATATTTTTGACTATTTGCTTTTTACATATATTTATTATATTTGACTTTTTGACTTTAGTCAATATAAAGGTCAAATTTCTATACTATATTTTTGACCTTTCAATACATTCTCCTTTGATTGGACTTAATTTTAAATTCTAGGTATAATGAATAAGATATATTTTTATGAAAGAAGGTGTTGTTATGGCAGAAGCATTAGGACAAGAACTTTTAATTGATTTATATTCCTGCGATGAAGATGCAATCTCATCCGCTACAGCTGTACAAGAAAGTGTAGCAACTGCATTTGATTTAGCTGACCTTGATGTTGATGAAATCAGTTGTCAAGTTATGGACGAGGAGATCGCCCTCCTATCTGTTGCACCAGGCTTTCACTTTACATTGCACACATATCCTGCTCTAGGCTATGTGGCTGTTGATTTGTATTCTTTTGAGCAATCCTTACCGCTTACATTGATTATGAAAGCGTTACGTAAATCTTTCAGAGCTGAAAAGGTAAAAGCAACAAGTGTACAACGTGGCGACTTTGGCAACGAACGTGATATGAAGCCACGTCGCAAAACTAAGATCACTACACTTGGTCGTGTCTCTCGCACACGTATCCAACTCAAACAAACAGGCGGCAAGTTGAAAAAACAAAGTGCTAAGGTTATCAAAACATTAGCTAAAAAAAGCGGCCTAAAAAAATAACACAAAAGGACTAACCTATAGGTTAGTCCTTTTTTATAACTCCAAAAAGGCTAGAGGAAATACCTCTAGCCTTTTTAAGGTTGATATTTTATTTATAATAGCTTATCTACGAACCATCATTTCTTCAAGGTCGAGAACATCAGCAATTTCATCAACATCATCACAAATGTATTCTGCGTCAGCTTCTTTTAGTTCAGCTTCTGTACCATAACCATAAGTAACGCCGATAGAGATACAACCAAGTTCGTTAGCTGCCTCTACATCATACTTACGATCCCCAACCATAAAGGCCAAACGTCGACCGTTATCATCGGTCAATGGATTACCACAAAGCTTAAGCGCCTTTTCAAGAATCTCTTTCTTGTGTAATAAACCAGCCTCGTAATTGGCACCTACAATGACATCAAAGTATGGTGTCAATTCAAAGTGGTCTAGAATATCTTTAGCATAATGTTCTGGTTTTGCAGTGGCTACAGCTATAGTATATTGTTCAGTTTTACATTTAGCTAATAAGTCTACAATATTCGGATATACTTTATTTTCAAATTTACCGATAGTACCATACCGTTCACGGAATTTAAAGTATGTTTCTTCCGCTTGCTCAAAGGTCATACCACAATGTTCTTGGAACGCATCTACCAATGGTGGTCCTAAGAATAATTGTAGTGTTTCTTCATCAGGTACATCATAACCAAAATGTTCCAATGCAAATTTAATGCTTTTAAGAATACCTTCTTGAGAATCCGTTAAAGTTCCATCTAAATCAAATAATATCGTTTTCTTCATATTATTTCTTTAAAGCCTCTTTCAATGTATGCCATGCAAGAACTGCACATTTAACACGTGCTGGCATGTTAGAAATATTTTGTAATGCCATAGCATCTTCTAATTCTTCTAACTCATTTTCATCGGTAATCTCTTTTTTGATCATACCTAAGAAAATTTCTACCAAACGAAGCGCTTCCTCAACGGATTTGCCCTTGATGATATCAATCATCATAGATGCAGATGCTTGGCTGATAGCACAACCAGAGCCTGTGTATGCAGCATCTTTAATAATGCCATCTTCCACATTGAGTTGCAATGTTAGGTCATCACCACAACTTGGGTTATGGCCATGCTCAGAATTTGTAAAATGAGCTAATTCATGTTTATTACGCTTATCTTGGTTATGTTCCAAAATAAGTTCCGTATATAATTGATCCATTTCCATTGATGGTAAATCTCCTAATCTTTAAAACCCATTACTGAACGAACTGTCTTTAATACTTCAAGGAAAGCATCTAAATCTTCCTTACGAGTATATAGATACATACTTAGACGAGTGGATGCAGATACATTGTAGAATGCACCTAATGGTTGTGCACAGTGGTGACCAGAACGAACACAAATACCCTTTGAATCTAAGATTGTAGCTACATCATGAGGATGTACATCATCTACTGTAAATGCAATTACACCATGTTTTTCCTTAGGATTTTGAGAGCCAATTACGTGAACGTGAGGCAATGCAACAATCTTAGGAAGAATATATGCTACAAGTTCCTCTTCATAGGCTTCAATAGCATCCATGCCAAAAGATTCTAAATAATCAATAGCTGCATGCAAGGAAACGGCACCATCAGCATTTGGAGTACCTGCTTCGAACTTGTATGGAAGCTCATTAAATGTAGCTGTTTGCTCTTTTACATATTCAATCATGTCACCACCCAATAGGAATGGAGGCATAGCTTCTAATAGTTCACGTTTACCATAGAGTACACCAATACCTTGGGATGCACACATTTTATGGCCAGAGAATACGAAGAAATCGCAATCTAATGCTTGAACGTCGATTTTTTTATGAGGTGTAGATTGAGCACCATCTAGAACAACAATAGCGCCTACAGAGTGAGCCTTTTCAGTTAATTCTTTTACTGGGAATTCCATACCAAGCACGTTACTAACATGAGCAAAAGCGACAATTTTAGTATTTTCATCAATTTTATTGATTTCACCATCTTTTAAATGCCCATGTTCATCAAGGTACATGTATTCTAAAGTTGCCCCAGTTTGTTCTGCTACATATTGCCATGTTACAAGATTTGCATGATGCTCAGCAACAGTAATGACAATCTTGTCACCTTTTTTCACATTATGAAGACCATAGCTATGGGCAATCAAGTTCATAGATTCCGTACTATTACGTGTAAACACGACTTCTTCACGTTCGCGAGCATTGATAAATTCAACTACGCGATCCCGTGCATTTTCATAGTCTTCAGATGCTTCAATAGCCAAAATATGAGAACCACGATGTGGATTACCATTACGTTGTGTCATATGTTCCACAACACGGTCAATTACGGACTGTGGAATTTGTGCAGTAGCACCGCTATCTAAATAGATAACGCGGTGCCCATTATGCTCTTTATGTAATATAG
>NZ_CAJLUB010000010.1 GCF_905209685.1 uncultured Veillonella sp.
CGGAAGTAAAAGTAAAAGCAGCTTGTGATAATCCAGATATCCAAAAATTATATGCAGAGTTCTTCGATGGTAAACCTATGAGCCATAAAGCACATCACATGTTACATACAACATTTGTGAGCCGTGCAGAAGACTTAGGCCCTAACGGTGCTTGTACACCTGCTACATGCCCAACATCTGTGCCTAACTTGAAAAAGGCCGCAGAAGCAGCTAAAGCAGCAGCGGAAGCTAATAACTAATAGCTAAAAATAGTTAACCGTAACAATTAACAGTAAATGTAACAGTTAATTATAGTTAGTTGATACATACTATAAAAGCATATATATGGCCTAAGATAAAAGGCAGATAGTTGATATTTCAATCAGCTATCTGCTTTTTTATTTTGAATGTTTAGGGGACTAACTGTATGATATCTAAATGTTGTTGATACTTTCACGGTGATGAATAGTATATATGCCATATACGCATAGAGGTTAAAATATAGAGATTGGTAAATTGTTTAGGAATTATGGTTAGTGTGCTATAATTAAATTATATTTATAGAAGCAATCAATACTGTTTCAGGAGGATCTTCATGGCTTTTAAATTAAAAGGAAAAGAAGAAAAATTTTTCAGTATTTTAGAAAATCATGCTGCTCTTACATATGAAAGTGCAGAGATGATGGAGCGTGTGTTTAAAGGCGAAATCTCTAAAGAAGAGGCTTTTCTTGAAATTGATACAAAGGAAAAAGCTGCCGATGAATTAGTAACCGAAACTGTAGAACGTTTGCGTAAAACATTCATTACCCCAATGGATCGCGAAGATATTCAGCTTCTAATCGACCAATTGGATACTACATTGGATAATATTAAAGAAATCATGGATAAAATGGTTATGTACCACGTTGGTAATCCAAGTGATGGTGCTATCCGTATGAGTGAAATCGTTGTAAAATGCGTTAAACATATTAACAAATCTATTGGTTATATGGGCAGCCTTAAAAAGGACCATGTAAAGGTAGAAGGCCGTGTACACCAAGTATTGAAACTTGAGTCTGAAGCGGATAATATTTACCACGAAGAAATGGCTAAGCTCTTCACTGAGTGTACAGATCCTATTGAAATTATCAAATGGAAGGAAATCCTTAGCGCCATGGAGGATGTAATCGATGGATGCGAAGATTTGGTTGGTACATTCCGCCGGGTAGTATTGAAATATGCTTGAGTCTCATTATTTAGTATGGCTAGTAGTATTTTTAGCATTAGCCTTCGACTATATCAATGGCTTCCACGATACGGCGAACGCCATTGCTACATCTGTTTCGACCCGTGCTATTGAGCCTAAAAAGGCTATTATGATGACGGCAGCACTCAATTTCCTTGGTGCCATGGTTAGTACAGGGGTTGCAAAGACCATCGGTGGCGACATCGTAATGTCTGCATCTCTTATCAATAGTGGAATCATTTCGGCTGCTCTCATCGGTGCCATCACATGGAACTTGCTTACCTGGTATTGGGGGATTCCTAGTTCCTCATCTCATGCTCTTATCGGTGGTATCATCGGTGCTGTAGGCTGGTCCGTAGGCTTTGATGCCTTAAATGAAGCAGGGATCTTAAAGATTTTCTTATCCCTTATTTTATCTCCAGTTGTAGCCATGATTGGTGGCTATATTGTGATGAAAGTATTGTTGCTTATCTTTGGTAGATTCTCTCCAATTACGTTGAATGATAGATTTAGATCCATGCAAGTTGTATCTGCCATCATGATGGCCTTCTCACATGGCTCTAATGATGCGCAAAAGGCGATGGGGATTATTACCTTAACCTTGCTTAGTGGTGGCTTCATTGATACATTGGATGTACCATTATGGGTTAAACTTTGTTGTGCTACGGCTATGGCCATGGGTACAGCAGTGGGTGGTTGGAAAATCATCTCTACGATGGGGACTAAGATTTTCAAACTAGAAACAATTAATGGTTTTGCTGCTGACTTAAACTCTGCTATTACTATTTTTACAGCTACATTCTTACATTTACCTGTAAGTACGACACACGTTGTAAGTGGTTCTTTGCTTGGCGTAGGTTCCTCTAAACGTCTTAAAGCTGTTAACTGGGGCGTAGCAAGATCGATGGTTTTGGCTTGGTTTGTAACAATTCCATTATCTGGTATTGTAGCGGCTATTGCTTATGAAATCGGTCACTTACTATTTGGTTAATAAATAACTATATAAAACTAAAAAAGACTGCGAAAGCAGTCTTTTTTATTTCTCTTGTTTTTAAGAGTTGGATTAATTGAGTTATACAATTTATCAATCAGATTTTAATATTTTTTGTAGTTTATTATGAACCTGTCACTAAAGAATGTAGGCATACACTAGGTTTTAGATACTATATTCTATAAAAGCGATTTATCTATATTTGGCAACATTAATGTTAGATTTCAAGTTGAATATAGCGAAATGCTTATAAATATGTGCTTTTCTTGATTATGCATTTTATTAATAAATGCGGTTTATTACTTGTTTAATAGTTGTTTTAGGACTGTTTATAATGAATAACTATTGCATACTTATGTAACGGAGGTTATACTATCGGTAGAAGGAGTTTTTCAAGTGAAAAGTGAGGTATGTATATGGCATGGGGTGGAACTAGACGCGGTGCCGGGCGCCCACGTAATCCGATTAAACGTATTGGTAGAACCATTCGACTTAGTGATGAAGAGTTTCTTTCACTCAAACCATTAATTATGGCCATCAAGGCCAATAATGATAAACGCTATAGGCAACAATGTACTAGAAATGTATAAATAGGCATTGTCACAGCATATACAACATAATAAACTTTTAATCTATTTTACAATAACCCATTATTTAAATCTTTCAACTACAACACATCTCTACTCTCTAACAATATGCTGTGTGCAATACAAGCAGTACGAAGAAGGTCCCAATTCAATGAATTGGGACCTTTTCCGTTACATATAGTATATGTCACAGTATATTTAACTACCTAGGACAAATACTATCTAATACTATATATAATTTTATTAACTTATAGGACTAGTTAATAGAATACTTTCATAGCTGAGTAAATCGTTAGTCGATTTTTACGCCGTGAATTTCTTCAGCTAAACGTTTTAAAGCATCTACTGTACGAACGCCAGGTGTGATCTCAGATAGTTTTACACGAATGAAATGACCTTCTTTTACAGCAGTGATATCTTGAAGTTGAGGGTTAGATTTGATTTTTTCAATTTTTTGTTGGAAATCATCATCGTTGCGAATGGAGTTACCATAGTCAGCAATAATAATGTAATCAGGATTTTGAGCAATTACAGTTTCCCAAGAACCTTTAGCCCATGTTTTATCAACGCCTAAACCGCTCATTACGTTATCAGCGCCGATAAGTTTCAAGATGTTTGTAGTATAACCTTCGAAGGCTGTGAATGGTTGGCCATCTTCAGAGTCATAAATGAATACCCGTTTACGAGGTAAGTCTTTTAATTTGGCTTGGATAGCTTCTAACGTTTTACGTTGACTTGCAACCCATTCTTCAGCTTTAGGTTTAACGCCGAAGATTTCTCCTAATTTAATCATGTCATTAAAGTTAGTTTCTAAATCTGCTTTTGTAGACAACATGGATTCAGGAAGCCAGATGTTAACCTTTTGAGCAATCATTTTATCTGCAGGAATAGCGCGTTTGCTGAAGGAGTCAGGCCAGCCTGTTGCAAAGTCAGGCTTTACAGACATGAATACTTCGTAGGACGGCCATTTGTCGGATAATACTTTTACCTTGTCATAGGCTGCTTGTAGAGGTGGATAGATTTCTTCTTCTTTGAAAGCTGTACCAGCCATCTTGTCTTCAAGACCTAGTTGAAGCATCATTTCTGTAGTTGCTTGGGACATGGATACTGCATGGGTAGGAGCGGATTTTACAGCAAAGTCAGTTTTAGTACCGTCAAATGTTTCACTCCATGTTACCGCATTACTATTATCAGCAGCGTTCTTCGTTGTGTCAGAACCACAACCAGCAATAGCAAAGGTTGCGCATGCCATAGCGACTAATAACAATTTTTTTGATTTTCTTAATTTTTGGAACATAGTAAGCCCTTTCTTTGGAATTAATAATATAAATGATAGCGCCCTTCATCCCAAGATGTTTTGAAAGAAACTTCAAATATGGGTTCAAGAATTTCAGGTGTTAATACCTCGGTAGGGGACCCTTCCTTTAAGATGGTTCCCTTGTTCATAATCACCACATGATCACAATACTGAGCAGCCAAATTCAAGTCGTGTAAGACTACGATGGTTGTGCCTTTAAACGCTCGCAATTGTTTCATCAGTGCTACCTTATATTTCATATCTAGATGGTTTGTAGGTTCATCTAAGAGTAGAATTTGAGGCTCTTGAGTCAATGCTTTGGCGATGAATACACGTTGCTTTTCGCCACCTGATAAATGATGAATTTCTTCATCTGCTAAATGAGTAATACCTACTTCATGCATATAATGTTCAGCGATTTTTACATCCTCTGAGCTATATGTGCCAAAGTGTTGTTTGTAAGGATAGCGCCCCATAAGAACGATATCTTTTACAAGAAAATCATCGATCATAGAATCTCTTGATTGTGTTAGAACGGCTACTAATTGAGCAAATTCTCGGCCTTTATATGATTCTAAAGGTCTTTGATTCAATATGATTTTATCTTTAGATGGTAGTAGTCGGTACAGATGGCTCAGTAATGTGGACTTACCACATCCATTCGGGCCAATGATGGCTGTAATTTTATTACTAGGAAATGTTACAGAAATATTCTTTAACACTTCTTTCTTCTCATAGGAGAAGGACAACTGATTAATTTGATACATAGTATCTCCTATAGATATGATATACACTAACCATTGTGTTTATAACGATTCATAATAATCCAAATGAATAATGGAGCCCCTAGTAGGGATGTGAGAACCCCAATAGGGATTTCTTCTGGACTATAGAGGGCCCTAGATAATACATCGGACCAAATCATCACAATACTGCCGATGAGTGTACTGAATAATAAGGTGTTTTTGTGCTTTGGACCGCCTATGATTCTCGCTAAATGGGGAATAATAAGACCAATAAATCCAACTACACCGACCTTGGATACTAATGTGGCAATAACAATAGAGGATATAATGACGATGCTCAACTGTAACTGTTTTACGGATAAGCCCATTTGAGCTGCTTCATGATTACCTAGTAGCAGTACGTCTAAATCTTGGTTAAACAGATAGATATATAGCATAAATAACGCCACAATTATGGTGGTTAGCGGTAGGTCACCCCATTGTATACCGGCAAAGCTACCTAATAACCAGAACATAGCACTTCGCACTTGTGCTTCGTGTTTGGCCCCGTAAATAATCATCATAGTTAGAGCCGAGAATATACCAGTCATACCCATACCGATGAGGATGAGCTTTACAGGACTATTACTTTTACCAACACAAAGCAATACCAAGATAATAGAGAGGGCCGCACCTAGAGCCGCAAAAATAGGTGTGTTATAGGCACCTAATAGCGGTAGACCTCCCATGATAATGGCGAATACAGCGCCTGTACTAGCACCTGATGAAACACCTAGTACATAGGGGTCAGCTAGTGCATTTCGCGTAACTGTTTGCATTAGTAGACCAACGAGGGATAAGCCTATACCTGTTAAGACTGAGTAGATGAGCCGAGGTAATCGTATATCCGTAATAATCGTATCTGTCATTGTGGCCGTTGCATTGGGATCAGCCATAGACATAAGAGCCTGAATGATTTGATCCAAAGGAATAAACGTAGATCCAAATTGCAACGCCGTTACCAATGAAATACATAGTATTACACATAGTATTAATGCTTTTATAGATGTTTGCATAAAATCTCCTTATTCTATTTTATAGGTAATATAACCTTATCTAAGTATAGAGAATTTTCTATATATATACAATATACATACACGTATGGGTATTGTGTACAGTGTATAAAATTCCATAGAAATTATTGTTGCTACAGGAAAAGAATAAAATTTAAGATAGGATTATTGTATTAATAAAAATTCATGATAATAATTAGATATTCATTTATAGAATTTTTTGTAATACATTATAAAAATAAACAGTAAAATGTTTGTTATATTCGTTTTTATAGCCTTATTCCTATTTTGTTATATGAAAAAATTCACAGAATGGATATAATAAAAGTATGTACGTAAGTAAATTCAGGAGGTGTTAGCTTGTTACAAGATTTACTATCTGAGGATAATGTATCTTTTCATTATCCTGCAGAAACGTGGGAAGAGGTAATTCGTCACGGTGGCCAACTCATGGTTGATGCTGGTTTCACTGATCCATCTTATACGGAGGTTATGGTAGAGGTAGTGCGTGAAATGGGGCCATATATTGTATTGGCACCAGGTCTTGCGATGCCACATGCTCGTCCGGAAAATGGGGCAAAACGTGTAGGTACTGCATTGGTAACCTTGGAAAAACCATTGAATTTTGGTAGTCCTGACAATGATCCTGTTTCTGTTGCGTTGTTTTTATGTGCTCCAAATAAGGATGAACATATTCAGTTGTTGACAGATATTGCTACATTATTTGAGGATGATGAGTTTTTAGATGCGGCCGCTGATTTTGAAAGTATCGAAGATGTACAAGCATTCTTGGCAGAGCATTTAGAAGATCAAGAATACGTTTAGTAGGAGGCAAGTATGATTTCTGTATTAACTGTATGCGGTAATGGCATTGGTTCTAGCTTGATGCTAAAAATGAAAATTGAAGAAATCTGTGCTGAAAATGGTATTGATGCACAAGTTGAATCTATTGATTTTAATGCCGCACAAGGCCGTAAAGCGGACCTTATTGTAACTGTAAAAGAATTGGCTGAACAATTTGAAGACAAGAATGTGGCTATTGTTCGCAGCTATATTAATAAAAAGAAAATCACAGAAGATATTCTTGATGCATTAAAACAAGCAGCTCAATAAGATGTAACAACTATATATAGGAGGTAGTGCCATGGAAATGGTATTAGAGTTCTTACGTGATGTGCTGTCTCAACCAGCACTTTTGATTGGTATTATGTCATGTATTGGCTTGATTGCCTTGAAACGTCCGTTTCATAAGGTCATGACTGGTACGTTGAAACCTATTCTTGGCTACTTAATGCTCGCAGCTGGTGCAGGTGTTATCGTTAACAACCTTGATCCACTAGGTAAGATGATTGAGCATGGCTTCCATATTACTGGTGTAGTACCAAATAACGAAGCTATCGTGGCTGTAGCACAAAAGGTACTTGGCGTTGAAACGATGTCTATTCTCGTAGTAGGCTTATTGATGAACTTATGTATTGCTCGTTTCACCAAGTTCAAATATGTGTTCTTAACAGGTCACCACAGCTTATTTATGGCTTGTCTTATGTCTGCCGTACTCGGTACAGCTGGCTTGTCCGGTATGGAACTCATCCTTGTAGGTGGTTTCTTGATGGGCGCTTGGTCTGCTATTTCTCCAGCAATTGGTCAAAGCTATACATCTAAGGTTACAGAGGGCGATGAAATTGCCATCGGTCACTTTGGTAGCTTAGGTTACTATTTATCCGCTTGGGTAGCTAAATATGTTGGTAAAGCAGACGATAGTACAGAAGACATTGAAATTCCAGAAAAATGGGGCTTCTTACGTGATTCTACATTATCTACAGCATTAACTATGATTGTATTCTACTTGATTGCAGCCTTTGCAGCAGGTTCTGAGTTTGTAGCTACTTTATCTGGTGATATGAGTCCTTACTTATATGCTGTTATGAGCGCTATGAACTTTGCTGTAGGTGTAACAATCGTATATTCTGGTGTACGTATGATCTTAGGTGACTTGATTCCTGCTTTCCAAGGTATTGCTACAAAAATTATCCCTAATGCAATTCCAGCAGTAGACTGTGCCGTATTCTTTACTTATGCTCCAACGGCTGTAGTATTGGGATTCATTAGCTCCTTTATCGGCGGTATCATCGGCATGCTTATCCTTGGTGCTGTAGGTGGTGTATTGATCATTCCTGGTCTTGTACCTCATTTCTTCTGTGGTGCAACAGCAGGCATTTATGGTAATGCTACAGGTGGTCGTCGTGGTGCAGCAGTAGGTGCATTCCTTAATGGTTTGGCTATTACCTTCTTACCAGCATTGGCATTGCCAGTTCTTGGTCAATTAGGTTTCCAAAATACAACATTTGGTGATGCAGACTTTGCAGTAATGGGTCTTGTATTAGGTCATGCATTCGAATGGATCGGTATGGCTGGCATCTATGGTATCGTAGCCATTGCAGCTCTTGTACTTATTATTCCAAACTTTATTAAAACAAAAGGTAAAGTTATTAATTACGTAGAAGAGGAGTAATGAAAACAACTGAGCAACATAGTAATGTGGTTGTGCGATATATATTCTTGACTATTGGAGCAATCAGTTTTGGTCTCGGTACAGCAGGAATTGTAATACCACTATTGCCAACAGTTCCTTTTTATATGCTTACTTTATTTTGTTTAGCTCGAGGATCGGAACGCTTTCATAGAATGTTCTTAGAATCTAGTTTATATCAAAAGACTGTTGGTGCTTATGAACGCGATAAAGCGTTAACGTTGCGGACAAAGTTGTCCATTCTCTTATCTGTGAGTACAATAATGGCGATTGGTGCGTATTTTAGTCAAGATATGCCCATTGCACTTGGTGTTATGGCCTTTGTATGGCTTGGTCATGTTATAGCATTAGTCTTTATTGTAAAAACAAAAAAATAAAAACTTTCAAACATAATTCTAAATATAGCCTCGTAAACTACATTGGTTTAGTTTACGAGGCTTTTTTATAATTCTTAGCTTTGATGAAGGTAGTGGCCAGAGACTAATATATATATTAGAATATTAGAAAATATGGCTTTATTTAGATAAAATAGCATAAACTTATATTTTTAAAGAAAAAATGAATTATTACAAAAATTAATTTGACAATGAATATCAATAAGTATACTATGATAATTGTGTAAGTGATAATTTATATAGTATTTGTGTATATGGTGATAGTATGAATCCACATAATCATGCAATTTCACATGCAGGACTTACTATGTCGAGACATACGGTGTTTGACGGTATCGATCTATTATTTCTGGATGTGAAAGAAGAGTCGGTTCAATTTTATGCTAAATCACATACCAAGACATTTGCCATAAATCATTGTGAAGAGGGGCGCATCGAGTGTAAGTTTACATCTGGGGAATATTTATATATGGGGCCAGGAGATATGTCATTAGGATGGCATACTCATGCTGACTACCAACATAAAAATTATTTCCCTACAAAACTTTTTAAGGGAATTGTATTACTCGTAGATGTAGAAAAAGCGCAACCTGTATTGGATTCGCTTGTTACTGAGTCACGTATTAATTTAACAAGCCTAGCTGAACGATTTTGTGAGCATTCTGAGTACGGTATGATGATGGAAGAAACTGAATCGGTTAGACAGATTTTTTCTAGCTTATATAAAGTGCCTGACCAAATCAAAGGGCACTATTTTAAATTAAAGGTTATTGAGATCTTTTTGTTATTATCTGTAATTTCTACGAGTAATAATGAAAAGAGAGCAACCTATCGGAAACAGCAGGTTGATATTGTGAAAGCTGTTAACGAATATGTATCTACTCAGTTTATGAAGCGTATTACAATTGAGACATTATCTGAACAATTTGATGTACCTACGTCTACATTAAAACGATGTTTTAAGGGCGTATATGGTACGACGATACATCAATATTTAAAAGAATGTCGTATTAATGCGGCTAAGAGGTTACTCCATGAAACGGATCAATCGATTCTAGAAATTGCTAATGCCGTAGGCTATGAGAATGGCAGTAAGTTTACTAGTGCCTTTAAAGAGGCTACTGGTGTAACTCCAAGTGCTTATCGTAAGATATAACAATTTAATATTGTCCGAAACGTATATTTTTGGTCTTTTCGGAGTAGATATGCAAGATACACTTTGCTAACATTAAAATGTAAATGATATTCAATGTCATTATATGTTGGTAGAGTGTATCTTTTTATTTGAGAGTGAAAGATACAAAACATATAATTAGTTAAAATTTTAGGAGGGCACAATGGATCGGTGGGGACATACAAAGCGCGCCATAATTCTGTCTAGTGCAGTTGCCTTATGGCTTAGCGCACCTCTTGTAGTATGGGCTGAGAATGCAACCGTTACTACAGATGTTGTTCATGTTAAAGGAACATGGGCAGAAGAAGCAGCCAAATTAGACTCACAGCAAGTGCAAATCATTACCAAGAAAGATATTGAGAAAAAGCAGGCGAAGTCCGTCGAAGATATTATTTTTACACAAACTGGCGTCTCTAGAACTGTAGATGCTATGGGCCGTGTAGGTGTATCTATTCGTGGTGCAGAAGCGCGTCACACACTTATTTTAGTAGATGGTCAACCAGTACTAGGCGATTTTGATAAGTACTCCGGTGCAGCAGATGAAGTTCAACGGTTAGGTACAGAAAATGTTGAACGCATTGAGGTTATCCAAGGGGCAGCCAGTGCAAAATACGGTTCAGATGCTATTGGTGGTGTTGTTAACATCATCACAAAAAAAGCACAGAAGAAACCGACCTTACAATTAAACGCAGAGGGTATGCGTCGTAAGAGTGATGGTGATACATTCCCATTCCAAAACTTCTTTATTCGTGCCGACTCTGGTCAAATGGGTAAGTTAAAGGTTGGTTTGTCAGGCAGTAAACGTGATCTAATGCCTGTTTTAGCATCCGTTAAACGTCGAGATTCTGGCATGGCTTTTGATTATGCAAAACATAATTTTAAGCCAAATGTACTTCGTTATTATGGTGATGCGGCTGATATCGGTCTTGTAGCAACCTACGAAGCTAATGATAAGAATAAATTTGAAATGCGACTTAACCGCTACACAGAAGACCTTGTACGCGATGTTAAGCACTCCGACTCTGATTTAGAGCCTCAACAACATTTCAAACGTACCGCAGACCGCAATACGGCTAATTTACAATGGTCCTCCCGAGCAGGCAAAAGCGATTGGACTGTTGAAACTAACTACTCCCGCATTAAAGAAAATGATGTAGCCCTCATTAGCTATACAGGTCGCTCCGCCTATGAAGGCTCCAATGAGTTGCGTTATATCGATAACATCGATCATCGTCAATTGGATATTCGAGCTAATGCGAATACACAGCTTAATAAAAATCATTTGCTTAGCTACGGCGTGAGCTACGCTCGTGAAGAAGGTTCTGGTAGCCGCTTAAAGAGTTCTCCTAATACAAGTACCATGTACATTGATCCTTGGGATTACGATAAGAGCTTGTTAGTGGATAAACTAGACCGCCTTGTAAGACGTAAAGGCGATAATAGCATCAAGGTTTACTCTCATATCCACGACTATAAATTCATTAATTCCGGTGTTGGTATGCCGCAATGGGATATGGATTATGAATACTATGGTGCAGAAACAGATGCTCAAAAACCAGGTATAACTTATGATGACTATATAAACTATGGTTTGTCTGAAAGTAGATTAAGTGATTGGTCTAGTACATCTCCTAATAATCAACCTGTAACAGATGAGTTTAAAGCTCGTTATAAGGCTTTAGAAGATCGTTTGAAAGCAGAAAATCCAGTATTATCTGCAACACGTGCCAATATTGTAGGTGATTACTTTAAATACGGCGAGTCCAATGATCCGGAAATGCGTAAAAAAGCACCTAAGCTAAATGGTAAAGCCTTTTTAGAAGAATATCGTAGCCGTGATCAACGCTTAACAACTGGTAGCGGTACAATTCGCAAGTTAAATGCTTATGTTTCTGATACATGGCAGGTAAATAAGAATTTAACATTATCCCCAATTCTTCGCTTTGATAACAGCAGCTTATTTGGTTCTAATTTATCTGCGTCCTTAGGGATGACCTATAACGTTAAAGGCAATACACATCGCAGGTTTAAAGCCAATGTAGGTACTGGTTATACAGAGCCTGGTATGGGTGAATTGTGGTATAACTGGGAAATGTACGCTTCTAACCCTGTAGGGATTGGTGTAGCGAAACTCGGTTGGTACTGGGCTGGTAATCCTAATTTGAAACCTGAAAAATCTGTCAACTTTGATATGAGCTTGGAAGGTGAAAATAAAAATACTTATGCGCGCGTAGGCGTATTCCACAACCGCATCAAGAACTATATGTCTGTATACTTCACAGGGGACTTCATGGACTTTGCACCATACCTCAAAGGCGATGCGAAGTACCAACGGGCACCAGATATGATTTACAGCTTTAAAAATATTGGTAAAGCAGAAATCACAGGTGTTCAAGCGGAAGTACAACAAAAGTTCGGCAAATATTGGTCTGGTAAGTTAGGGTATACATACTTGCATGCCATCAACAAGAGTGATCCAAGTATGCCTCGTCAATTGCTTGATAAACCAATGCACAAAGTTGACATCGGCATTACTTATGACAATCCTAAATCCGGTTGGAATGGCTCCATTTGGGGTGATTATTATATCAACATGCTTGATAGTAATACCCTTAACAATGGCGGTAACTACTGGCCAGATATCTTATCTGGTGATGCAGGCGTATATAAGAAGCAAAGCTATGAAAAGAAAACATTTGGCATTTGGAACGTAATGGTTCAAAAACGATTTAACAAAAATGCCATGATGTACTTTGGCATCAATAATATCTTTAACCATCGCGATGATGACCGTGCTACGCAAGAACGCGTGTATCGTGTAGGGGTTAACCTTAAATTTGGTGGTGGAGACAGTAGTAAAACGACAGCTATCGGTAAGACTAAAGATGGTGCAAAAGGTAGCATAGCAGGTTCAAATGTAACGGGTACTAATGGGGAAGTTACAAATGCTGAATCCGGTGTACAAAACGTATCTGACGTGGTTCGCTTAACTGACTTTATTCGTTCTGATTTCGACACTACTAAAGAACGTGGTGTTACATTAGTTGGCGACTACAGAGCACGTTGGATGGCACATGATGGCTCTAATAGACCACAATCTCCATTTAGAGAAAATTCCGCTATTGGCTCTGCAAAAGCTAATATGTACGATGCCAATCGTCATAGCTTTGAACAACGCTTGCGCCTAGGCTTCGATGCTCGCCTTAATGAGTTCACAAATCTTAAAGTTATCGGTAGTGCAACTGGTATGAGCGGTGTTGATACAAGCTGGACACAATCCGATTCTAAAGGCTTTAACCATCAACGAATCGACACAGTTGATCTCACAAGACGCGTTAAAAAATGGGATGTATCGGTAGGTCGCTTAACAGAACCTATGGGGGCTAGTGGTTACTGGTTTGGTCAATCTTATGATGGCGTTCGTGCCGTTTGGAATGGTCATGACTCACAAGTTCGTATTGGTGTTGGTACTTTCAAACATAGTACAGGCATTACTGATTCGGCTTATACTCATGCAGTACATGAAGTTATTTATAGACCGCCAACAGCGGCTGAATTGATTGGTATCAATCGTGATGAATATCCATATGATATCAACAGTGCTACAAAAACTGGCTCTGATGGTGAGAAAAAATCTACAGAGGATGCAGCAGCACCAGATAGTCCTAATGGTATATATGATTCTACTTACAAAGGTAAGACAGATAGCATCTACTTCTATCAACAGCTTAAAGGCTTACAAGATGAATATGAGGCTTATAAGGAGTCATTAGATCTTAGCTGGAGCAATCCAAACCGCGATCAAGAAATGGCTAAAGCTGATGCTAAGCTAAAAGAGACTCAACAAAAACAAGCTCAAATCATGGGCCATTTACAAGATATTCTTACAAAAGCATATCCTACAGATATGGCTGGGAAGAAATTCTCCCTCGATATTCCATCTGGTGGTTATGCAATGTATGAAATCACTAATAAGCATACAGGAGAAAAACTCTATAAGACAGGGGACATTATGTATAATGTGAACTCTTCCTTATATCCTGAATACTTAAAAGAAAAGGCTAAAGGTCTTATCGTATCAACCGATAATAAAGACGCCTTACTAAATCCTAAGGCTTATGTTGAAAAACATAGTGATGAAATCAATCAATCCGTAGCAGAAATTGCAAAATATAATGCTACAGATAACTGGAGTAACTATAACAATAGTGAGCTTGATGTTGTTTGGGTTAAACAGCCAGATGGTACTTTCAAACAATCCTATGATTACTATGGACAACCATCTAGTGATTATGAGTTCACTGGTTATTTAGGTGCTAAAACGTATAAATACGATAGTGGTAGCTATGTATTTAGCGATTATGATGCTAAAGATGCGATTTATAAAAAGAACTTTACAATGGCCTCTAACGACTGGGGTGAAGGTAGTTCTGATTATGGTTGGGGCATGACACCAGCAATGTACAACTATTTATATAATCTTGAAAAAGTTGTACATGATGCAGAGTCTGAAAATAAATTACCTCGTGAAGCAATAGGCAAGATCATCGGTAATTTGATTCGTACAGAAGGTGTAGTTCTTGAAAAAGATACTGTACCGGCCATTGATAAAGCGGCCTTTGTTCAATATAAGAAACAAATAGGCTCTCGTCTTGGGTTACAAGCCTGGTACTTACGTTCCTTTGGTGGTAAAACACATACCTATTTAAATGCAAATGGTAACGGCAATGATGAATATAACTTCTCAAATGTAGCTCAAGTATTCGGTATTGGCGCTAAATACCAATTAGGTGCTAATGCTTCTGTTACCGTTGATTACGGTCAAAACCGTTCTAACCTAGGGCGTTACTTAAATGGTAATACGGTATATCAACATGAACGGGGCACAGCAGACTTTGCTCTTAAAGGTCATCAAATGGGTGGTACACCTCATTTCTGGATGGCCCGCTTAGACATTGGTCGTGCTGATCTTGATGTTCCAAAATCTTGGAATGCATTCATCGACTATAAATACTTTGAACATGGTTCATTCTTTGGCGGTAATGGTACTGGTGCTGTACCAGATCGTTATCTCGATGGTATTCGTAGCTTTACATTTGGTGCGGGCTATGTACCACGCAAGGATTTACTCCTTGAAGCATTCTATACATTTGATGCGAAGGGCACTAATAAACGAGATACTTTATATGGTAGTGAAAGCTTTAAGTTAGGCGATTATACAAGAATTCAAGGGACCTACAGGTTCTAATGTTCAGTCTGTAAATAGGCAGAAAGGTTACTAAAATGGAAAATTTAAATTATGTCATTCACTTGTTTCATAGTGGCGGGTATGTAATGTATCCATTATTACTCTTGTCTTTCATGGTTATCGCTATTGCTGTAGAACGGGCTTTCTTTTATCATAAGTATTCAGGTAAGACATTTGTTGTTACACATGCAGTCAATGAACTAGCAAAATTACAAAAGTGGGACGAAATTGATAAAGTAATCAAAGAAAACCCATCTATTGCAAGTCGCATTGCAGAAGCTGGTCTACATAATGCTTCTAGCGAAGAAGCAATGAAAACGGCCTTTGCTGATCAAATGGGTGTTGATGCGGTTGGTTTCCGTAAATATATGGATTACCTTAGCGCTACTGTTACAATCTCCCCATTATTAGGCTTACTTGGTACTGTTACAGGTATGATTGGTTCCTTTAGTATTCTCGATGCTGGTGCTGGTGCATCCGCTATTACTGGTGGCGTTGGTGAAGCCCTTATTGCCACAGCTTCTGGTTTGTGTGTAGCCATCATGGCATTTATTGTGTACACATTCTTTAGCCATCGTTTAGATTCCATTATTAATCAAATCGAAGGTATGTGTGTGAACATCGTTAGTGCTAAGCGAGAAGGGTGGAATTAATTATGAACCTACAAAGCTTTCGTATGAAAACAAAGCCTGAATTCATGATTATCCCAATGATTGATATTATTTTCTTCTTGTTGGTATTCTTCATGATGAACAGCTTGCAAACAGTTGCTCAAAAGGCGTTATCCGTGCAATTACCACAAGCTACAAGTGCCTCTGCACCGGCTCAATTACCTGTAGTACTTACATTGGATGCAGAAGGACATATTACAATTGATAATAAGCCAATGAGCATTGATGATGCTGAAGCCATGGTTAAACAGCGTATTCAAGAAAATCCAAATGCTAGCGTTATTTTACAAGCTGACAAACGCGCTGCTCATGGTCAAGTTGTAGCGATTATGGATATGTTAAAACAATCTGGCGTTAAACGCTTGGCTATTGCAGCTGAACAGAAAGGATAACTATGGGACTAGGCATATCATGGAAAAAAGCAGCCATTATATCCGCCATAGTTCATCTCATTGCTCTCTTTGTTGCCGTAATCTTTTTCGTAGTAGTTCCAGCAATTCAAGATATGGAAACGTATGAGATCGACCTCACACAAAGTGTACTCGATGATGGCGGCAGCGGTCATGCTGGTGGAGGTGGCGGGAACAGGTCTGACCTATTCCCAAAACCGTTGTCAGCAGATGAAGTGGCGGCAAGAACAAAGGCTGTTGTAGCGAATATAGATCCATCTACTGTAACAGATATTCCTGATGCAGTAGATATACCCCCGAAAGGCGGCGAACATAAAGGTAATACCTCTGGTGATAATTCTGCAGGTGGTTCCGGCCCTGGTACAGGTGGTGGCTCTGGCGGTGGTAACGGTACAGGTGTTGGCACTGGTAATGACGATGGTCAAGGTCAGGGGAATGGTAACGGTGACGGCCCTGGTAAAGGTGATGGTCATGGTACGGTAAAAGCAGTCTTTGATAAGGCAGGTTTCTACGCTGCAGTAGATAGTCAAAAACAAATTCCATATGCAGCGATTAAACGTAAAATGAACGTAGATATTACCATTTTGGTATCGGCTCGTTTGGATACGGATGGAAACCTAATTAGCCTTACACCATTAAGTGGCGGTGATGAAATCTTTGTAGAGGCTGCTCTTGATGCAGTACGCCGCGCCACACCGTATCCAAATCATACAGGTGATATTCAACCAGTAGAGGTTCCTGTACACTTTGTTGTACAAGCCGATGGTGAAGATGAAGAAGAATAGACTTATGTAAGTAATAAACTTATCTTAGAATTAAAGGAGATAATTATGAAATCCATTATTTTATATTCTTCCCTCACGGGAAATACTAAAAGCGTAGCGGAAGCAATGGCTTCCGTCATGCCTGAAGGTACGCCTTGCGTTCCTGTAAAAGAGGCGCCTGAGAATTTAGCTGATTATGACACTGTGTTCGTAGGTTTCTGGGTAGATCGCGGTACAGCGAATAAAGAGGCTGCCAAATTGATTGAAACCTTAACAAATCCTAATATTGTATTCTTTGCTACCTTAGGCATGTATGCAGATTCCGATCATGCTCGTGAAAGTATCGAAAAAGCATCCGAGTTATTACAAAACAAGGAATCCCTTGTAGATGGCTTCGTATGCCAAGGTAAAATCGATCCTAAAGTCATCGAAATGATGTATAAAATGTTCCCACCTGGATCTGCTCATGGTCAAAGCCCTGAACGCGATGCGTTGCACAAGGCGGCTGAGACACATCCTGATGAACAAGACTTTGCAAATGCAAAAGAATTTACAAAATCTGTACTTGCAAAGTTGCAAGCCTAAACTGAAAGGGGATTGGAGTATGAGTTTAGCAAGTTTCTTTGAATCCATTCCGGAGAAGCAACGGAATTTACAACTAGGTTTAGAATGCGATAATCCGATGAGTGGTGCATTCCCTCATAAACGGGTTGTTCATGCAGGGCTTAATGGTATTCTTGTGTCCCCAAAGGAAACACAAGCCGTTTGGAATACCTTAATGAATGGCACACCTAAAAAAGGTGAAATGCAATGCGCCTATATTCACATTCCGTTTTGTAAGACAAAATGCACATACTGTGGGTTCTTCCAAAATGGTACAAGTCAAAACGTGGAGGATCAATACATTGATGGTCTTATTAGTGAATTAAAGCTCGCTAGTGAACGTCCTAGATTAAAAGATGGTTTAATCCATGCCTTGTTTATCGGCGGTGGCACGCCAACATCATTGTCTCCAGCAAACTCTGAAAGATTGTTGAAAGCTATCAAAGCGTATTTGCCACTAGCTAATGATTATGAATTGACCTTGGAAGGTCGTATTCACGATTTGATTCCTGAAAATCTTGACGTATGGATGGCAAATGGCGTTAACCGTATGTCCATTGGTGTACAATCTTTCAACACAGAGGTACGCCAAATGGTGGGACGTTTAGATACAAAAAAAACCGTATTAGAGCGGTTAGCAGCTTTAAAAGCCTATGGACAATGTTCCGTTGTTATCGACTTGATTTACGGCTTACCAGGACAAACTATGGAGGTTTGGGAACAAGATTTGGCTGATCTAGTAAGCTCTGGTGTAGACGGTGCGGACCTTTACCAATTAAATGTATTTGATGGTAGTGATCTTAATAAAGATATTGCAAAAGGCAAGGTGCCCGCAGCAGCTACAACAGCTATGCAAGGGGATATGTTCGAGTTTGGTCGCAAATACTTAGACGAGCGTTCCTATCGTCGATTGAGCGCGGCTCACTGGAGTGCGAATAACCGTGAACGTAGCTTGTATAATATCTTAGCTAAAGCTGGTGTTCCGATGTTCCCATTCGGAAGTGGTGCCGGTGGTAATGTCGATGGGTACGGCATGATGTTACATCGTGCATTAAAACCATACGAAGATATGCTTAGTCGCGGTGAAAAACCATTTATGGCGCTCATGAAGCAAAGCGATTTACAACCTATCGTAAATCAGGTGGTAAGCCAGCTTGAACAAGGTTTCCTCAATATTAAGAGCTTAACTGAATTAGATGCAAAACTAGATGAATTAAACTGGCTTTATAAATTATGGGAAAAACGTGGTCTCGTAGCTTACAATGGTTTGCTTTATAAGTTGACTGCAGCCGGTGAATTCTGGACTGTAAATCTTACACAAAGTACATTAGAAGCCGTTGAATATATCATGACAGGTAAAAACTCCTTCGCTATGGAGGCTGTGGCTGCTCAAGATACTAAAACAACGTCTAAAGATAATCCTAATCAAGAGGTACGTGGCATTGGCCAAGGTAAAGCTAATATTTCGGTACCAACTGATGAGGATTCAGAAGCACAACGCAAGGAAGCTCTCATTGCAAAAGCAAAAGCAGAAATCGCCAAAAGTGGTGCTTCTGGTGAGTCAGCTAATCGAATGGTACAAGCTATGTACAATTTGAGTGCTGATGAAATTGAATATATGATGGAACGTATGATGTCTTAAATTTATAGTACACCTTGAATCTAACAACCCTTTTCAATAACAACATATACTAAACAAGACATAGTACGTGACATATAGTACTCTTTGTAGTACAGAGAAACCCTAGACATTAGTCTGGGGTTTACTTTTTATAGAACGAAATGTATTCTGTAATTATATGAATCACTAATAAGAAAATGGGCTATCTTATGGATATGCCTTTGGGAGGTTAGTATAAGTATGTTTCCTCAAAAAAATATAGATATTGTAGGCATTGGGGCTAGTACGCTAGATCGATTTATCGTAGTGGATCATTACCCAACAGGCCGAGAGGTACAGCAAGTGGTTTCATCTACTACTGATGGTGGTGGCCCTGTAGCAACAGCGTTAGCAGTAGCCGGTAAATATGGTGCCAGTACTGCTATGATTGATAGCATTGGCGATGATATGGTAGGCCGTCATATTTTAGATGACTTTGAAAAATACAATGTAAATACAGATGCAATCCAAGTTGAAAGCGGTGCTAGAAGTGGTGTTGCTACCATTCTTGTAAAATATAGCACAGGGGAACGGGCCGTGTTTTTTGAACGCTCTACAGCTGTGGAACCAGAATTTTTAGATTCTCATAAACGGTTAATTAATGATTCTATGATTTTGCATATTAATGGACGTCATAGAATACTCATGTGCGCTGCTATGGATGTAGCAAAGGATGTGGGTACCATTATTTCCCTTGACGGTGGTGCACAGCGCTACGACGAAGAGATGAAACCGATTACAGAGGCGAGTCATATCGTCATTGTAGCCCGTGATTACGCTGAAAAATATACAGGTACTACTAATCTAGAAGAGGCTTGTCGTATCATTCATGAACGAGGAGCACTCGTAGCAGGGGTTACAGACGGTGCTAATGGTAGTTATTTTGTGTGGCCTGATGGCACTGCCTATCGTTGTGAGCCGTTTTCTCAAGACTCTGTCGTTGATACAACAGGGGCGGGGGATAGTTTCCATGGTGCCTTTTTAGCTAAACTTTCTAATATTTTACATAGTGAGAGTGCTAAAGTAAGTTCGACGAATGCGGTTCAAGGTGATACCTCTTTATGTATTATTGAGTTACTTAAAGGCTGTGCCCATAGTGACTTGGAAAAAGCGGCTACCTTTGCGTCTGCCGTAGCGTCTTTAAATACACAAGGTATTGGCGGGCGCAGTCCTTTGCCGAGCCTAGAACTAGTTCATAAACTAATGGGATTGGAGTAAGGTCGTATGTGGCATGATATTTCACATTCTAATGTACAACGATATATGCAACAAAATCCCTATCGATTATTAGCGCTTAGCTTTTTAGGGGTTATGTTTATAGGCACGATGTTGCTTATGTTGCCTATTTCAAGTACTCATGGGCAAACAACAACACTTGTAGATGCAGCTTTTACAGCGGTATCCTGTGTTTCCGTAACTGGACTTGCTACAGTAGATACGTATTATCATTGGTCTCTATTTGGCAAAATTGTTATGGTCATACTGATTCAGCTCGGTGGACTGGGGATTGTCTCTTTTACAACTATCATTGCCTTGCTTTTAGGTAAACGGGTAGGCCTAAAAAATCGGTTGCTATTGTCAGAAGATGTGGGACAAGAGGGAATGACAGGGCTATTACATATTACGAAAAAATTAACCTTGTATACCTTTGCCATTGAAATTATTGGCGGCATAATTTATACGATTCAGCTATATCCCTATATTGGGTACGCTGCATTGTATACAGGAATTATGCAAGCCATCTCTACCTTCTGCAATGCAGGCTTTGTATTTTTTGACAATGATCTACCATATGCCATGGTAGGGGATGTATTATTTAATATTAATACAATGGCTCTTATTGTTATCGGTGGTTTTGGGTACCTAGCAGCCTTTGATATATGGTCACACCGAAAGGTACGACGATTTGTGGATTTAAAATTACATACCAAAATCATGCTTGTTGGTACCATATTCTTAATTTTCTTAGGTGCCATCATTTTCTTAGGTGTTGAATGGTCTAACCCTAAAACCTTTGGACCGTTACCTATATGGAACAAAATCATGGCTTCTTTGTTCCAAGCCATTACACCTCGTACAGCAGGTATTGCAACGGTTGATTATAATGCATTGCATCCTATTACCCTGTTTGTTACCATCATTCTTATGTTTATCGGGGCAGGCCCAAACTCTACTGGTGGGGGCGTAAAAATTAGTACGGTAGCAGTAGCGATTCTTTCATCCTGTACATTGTTTAACAACCGACCAGATACAGAGATTTTTGAACGGCGCATTTCGTTAGTAACTGTGCTAAAAGCAAATGGGATCATCTTTTTATCCATTCTTCTCGTATTACTAGCCACATGTTACCTTGCTTGGGATGAACCTTACGATTTTATTCGTCTACTATTCGAGGTTACATCTGCCTTTGGTACTGTAGGACTTACAACGGGGATTACGCCTAATTTATCTGAAAGTAGCAAATGGGTCTTAATGCTTGTCATGTTTACAGGACGTGTAGGTGTTATGACTGTTATCGGTACATGGGCTCTTAGAACAGCACCAACTAAACCGATTAGTTATGCGGAAGAGAATGTACTCTTATAGCTGAAAATAATTGCTATTTTGTAGAGGAGATATAGTATGAAATACAAAACAATTGCTGTCATTGGTCTTGGTCGATTTGGAACAACTGTGGCTAAGATGTTAGCATCCATGAAACATGAAGTGTTAGGTGTAGATATTAATCCTGAAATCGTACAAAAGGTTTCACCTTATGTAACACATGCCATTGTGGCAGATACGACTGATGAAGAGGCCATTAAAGCATTGGCCTTAAGTCAGTTTGATATGATTATCGTTGCTATTGGTGATAATCTTCAAGCTAATCTTATGACTTCTATGTTGTTGAAAGAAATGAACATGCCATATGTAGTTTCAAAAGCTGAGAATAGCTTACAAGGTAAGATGCTTAAGAAGATTGGTGTAGATTTGGTTATTTATCCGGAGTATGATGTAGCACAACGATTAGTACAATCATTAACACGAGAGCATGTGATGGATTATTTACAGCTTTCTAAAAATATTAGTCTCATTGAGGTGGTTATGCCTCAATTTATGGTTGGATCTTGCTTAAAGGACTCTAATTTGCGTGAGAAATACAATCTTAATGCAGTAGGAATTAGACGAGGTGAGGAATTAGAAGTTCCGCCAAATCCGACTACAATTCTTTCAGCATCGGATAAATTATTAGTAATTGGGAATAATTCTGATTTAGATGCGTTAACGGTGTAGTAAGTATACGAAAGAAATATAATTATATCGAAAAAATGTGATACAATAAAAATAGAATTCAGTATAGGTCATACGTGTTCGTATGGCCTTTTTAAATAGAAATGAAGGTTAGTATGACAGAAGAACAATATATAACGGCGCTGACCAATAATCCACATGGAATTAGGAATATTCCTAATCCTACAGAAGCAATGCAACTTACCTGCGTAGCTCAAAATGGCATGTTGTTGCAATATATTAAAGAACCTACTAGAAAGGTTATTGAAACGGCGCTTTCACAATCACCACGAGCCATACAATTCGTGGAAAATCCTACAGAGGATTTATTACAGTCATTGGTAGAAAAGGACTGGGCTGTTTTAGAATATATCGATAATCCATCTGATACGATTGTTCAGCAAGCACTCGCTCAATCTGGATGGTCCATACGCTACATCGCTAATCCATCAGAAGCACTGCAGTTGGAAGCCGTAAAGGCCAACTATGATGCATTGCAATATATTAAGGAGCCCAGCGAATCCGTACAATTGCAAGCAGTTAAAGAAAATTACTTGGCCTTGCGTTATATTGATGAGCCTAGCGTAGCGGTTCTAGAAGCAGCAGTAAAACAAGATCCACAGGCAATGCGACAAATCACAAAGCTTACTAAAGATTTGGCATTACACCTATTCAGTGTAAGTGCTGCTACACTAGGATATATACCAAATAATTTAGGCGTCACTGTAGACGAAATTAAATCAATCATTATTAGCGCTATCACTAGTGATACAGTTGATGAGGACTATATTCGTGAATTGATTAACAATAAAGCTATCGGAGGTCGTCAATCTAAATGGCCTATCGATCTATTGTCACTCATAGATGCTTATGGAACTCGAGCTGTTAAGAAAATTGCAGTTAGTGAATATTTGAAATATTAGAACGGAGATACAATGAACTTTATAGATACAATGGCAAGCGTAGAGTTAGTGCTTGCTGCGAATCAAGTACCTTTGCTCGTGGGTGAAACGGGGATTGGTAAAACATCTCTTGCAGCGCGTGTAGCCGCTGAGCACGACTGGGAATTGGTAACAATCGATGGTAACCTCTTAAAAGAAGGTGAAATTGGTGGTTTACCAACTGTAGAATCTGTAACACATACAGATGGTCATGGTAATACGCATTCCGTAAAGACTACAGTGTATGCTGTGCATCATACATTGGAACATGTGGCACAAGCTGTAGATAAAGGGCGCCAAGTATTGCTGTTTATTGACGAAATTAACCGTGCAGAACATGCGGTGCAACAAGAGTTAATGAACCTTATTTTGAATCGTGAAATTAATGGCTTTTCTTTAAGCGACCAAGTGCGTATTATCGCCGCTATGAACCCTGAGGATTCTTTTGACTACCAAACAATTGATATGGACCCGGCACAACAAAACCGTTTTGTCTGGCTCTATATGAATGCTGATTACATGCAATGGATTGACTGGGCTATCGGTGCGGGGATTGAAGAAAAGGTTATCGAATTTATTTCTTCCTATCCAGAATACTTAAATCAACGTCATGAGGATGACATTGATGCTACACCACGTTCCTTTGAACGTGTATCTGGGTTATATACAATTTATAAAAATCAAGAAGGCTTAGCATATAGTCGCGAAGTATTCATGAATGTTATCCGCGGTAACGTGGGTAAACTCATTGCGGAGGCTTTCGTAAACTTTGTTGAGTCCGATCAAGAGCCACTTATTACCTTTGATGATGTATTGGCGGCGGTTCAAAAACCAGGTGCTATTATGTCTATGGCTGAACAGGTTAAAGGTGAAAGCCCAACTCGTTTATATGTAGCAGCTAAAAATATGTTGCATCGTTTAAATCGAAACAGTAATGCCGAAGAAGTTCATCACTTCATTGAATTCCTTACATTATATCCAGGTGATTTACGCGTAGCAGTTATGAAAGACTTGCGTAACACTTACGAACGTGTTTACGCCTATGCCATTGAAGATGATTTATTCGTAGATACTTTCTTTGAAGCACAAAAGTAAGTCTATTTAGCTAGGTAATAACAGTTTTACCTAATAATGTATGTATAACACAAGGTAATTAATATATAGTTTAAAAAAGAAAAAGGAGGTGGAATGATGCAACGAAATTTAGATAAGGACGATATTCGCGACGCCTCTGATTTACTCACTCATATAGATGGGTGGGAAAAAACAGGGTCCTATGATGAAAAGGCCATCGTGGCTCTTGATCGTTGGCATGCAAAGCGAGAGCGCATTCATCGTGAGGCAGAAGCCTTATATACGCAAATCTATGCCGCTTACGAAGCTTATGTAGATAGTTATGAAGCGCAACATCATAGCATGGAACCACAACGCATAGCAGCAGATATGATGAATCACAATATGTCAGATAGTCATATAGGGACCATAGGACGTGCCCTAGATGAGCTGCAGGTAGAAGGCTCAGACCTTGCTGTTATGCAACAAGCTGTCATGACACCTGCTTATGAGCAACGGTTGTGGAATATTCTACATGATGTGAATAGCTTGTTACTTGAAGAAGACCAATTCTTTGGCTATTTCTATTTGCAAATGGCCCATCGCATTCGTTTTGACATGACCAGTGCCTTTGGCATTAACCTAAAACAAGGTGGCTATGTATTATACGTCAATCCGTTCATCTTACTACGACAACCGCCAGATGTAATGAAGGATGGTATTAAACGTGAAATTCTTCATATCATTTCCGCCCATTTGATGCGGGTAAAAGCATTGAGCCAAAGCTTCAATAAAACGGCTGTACATATGGCGATGGATATGGTAGTAAACGACTATTTAGAACATGTTGATCGTGATGCGGTTACTGTAGCCAATGTAAATGAACGTTTTGGCTTGATGCTTAAACGATTCCGCACCATTGAGTACTATGCGAAAGCCATCGATAAGGCGATGAAGGAAAAACCTGAACTTTTTTTGCCTGTAGATAACTCTGATACGGCAGTAGCTATGGAGTTTGATCCTCAAACGAGTCATGATATTTGGGATGAATCCGATTCCATTGATACAGATACGATGGACCAAATTACAGAACGTTATATCAATGAGGCCTCAAAAGGGGACATGGAAGGGTATGTTAAAAGTCTTATCGATACATTCCAAAAGACACGTCGTGCTCTGCCATGGTATTTTTATCTTAAAAAGCTGATGGGCAAGGTCGCTAGTGGGTACAAAAAAACGACGATGCGTCGCAATCGTCGTCAGCCTGAACGATTGGAATTATCTGGTACCTTGCGTCAACATAAGGCAAATGTATGGGTGGCTCTTGATATGAGTGGTAGTATTACAGATGCAGAGTTTACGAATGCATTAGAACAAGTACTGCAAATTGTACATGCCTATAATCATCGTATTACTGTTGTAGAATGTGATAATGAGGTGCGCCGTACGTATACGATGGAATCTGTAAAAGATGTAAAGCCTCGCCTTGATGTACGCGGTGCTACAGCATTTTCTCCAGTGTTTGCATTAGCTAATCAGAATCGTGTAGATTTGCTAGTATACTTCACGGATGGCAAAGGAGAGGAGCGTCTGCGTGAAACTCCTAGGGGCTATAAGGTTTTGTGGGTCCTTACCGGTGAAAACCCTCAATTATCTTTGCATAATCCATACGGTATGGTTCGCGAGCTAGGCTATGTAGGTGTGGATGAAACACAGGATATAGACGAATTTGTACGCATGTCCAATCGTGGGGGCTTCTCCATGGCAAACCAAGAGATATAGACCTTATTTTCGATATGAATATGGATATATCTTGGATTTGTAATAGGGCTTGTCTGTAAAAGAATATAAAAAATGACGCAATTCATTGGAATTGCGTCATTTCTATGTAATCAAAATTCTATTACATTAGCTATTAAGTTCGATAGAAGAACCTGGATCGATGATAAGTGCTGTTTGGTTGTATTTACCTTCTACTAAGCTTGTAAATACGCCTGGTTCACGGTCGATTACAGGCCATGTTTTGTAGTGAATTGGAATGGAGATACGAGCTTTTACATAAGAAGCGGCTAGGGCAGCATCTTCAACGCCCATTGTGAAGTTATCACCGATAGGGAGCAAAGCATAGTCGATATCGCCAAAGCGATTTAATAATTTCATATCGCTAAAGAGTGCTGTATCACCTGCGAAGTATACAATATCTCCGTAGAAATCTACGATACAACCCGCTGCATGACCGCCAGGAATACCAGCACCATGGAAGGCTGGTACTATGCGAACAGAACCGAATTCAAAGTCAAATTTACCGCCTAAATGCATAGCATGAGTGCGGCAACCAGCAGCGGCTGCTTTACCGGCTACCTCAGCTGTAGAGATAACGAGTGCATCATTTGCTTTAGCGATGAATTCTGTATCGCCATAATGGTCGTCGTGACCGTGGCTAACAAAGATATATTGGCATTTAATATCTTCTTTTTTAGCTTTGTCCCATGTATTACCAGTTAAGAATGGGTCGAAAATCATGGATACATCACCGCGTGTGAGCATAAAGCAAGCGTGACCAAAATAAGTTAGTTTTGTTTTCATAGGAACACTTCCTTCCTTATACATATAAATCTTAATTCTATTGTATAATATAATAAATGAAAATAAAACTATTGATGATAATTTATGCAGAATTAGTAAGGATATATTATGGATTTAACACATTTTGACCAAGATGGCAACGCTTGGATGGTAGATGTATCCGATAAGGATATTACCTCTCGTACAGCCGTCGCAGAAGGGTTCATTGCTATCAATGACTCCATTTATGAGCGCATTGCTGCAGGCACTATGAAAAAGGGCGATGTTCTTAGTGTAGCGCAACTAGCCGCTATTATGGGGGCTAAGCAAACGAGTAATTTAATTCCTCTATGCCATCCATTGGCACTCACAAAGGTTGAGGTGCATTGCACTTTAGTAGATGGTGAAAGCCCTGCTTGCACCGATGAAAACCATAATAAGGCTGTTAAGGTTCGTGCTACCGTTAAAACGACGGGAAAAACTGGCGTTGAAATGGAAGCCCTTACAGCTGTTCAAGTGGGATTACTCACTGTATACGATATGTGTAAGGCTATCGATAAAGGCATGATTATGGGCCCTACTTATCTCGTAGAAAAAGAAGGCGGTAAAAGTGGACATTTTGTGCGTTCCTTTGTAGAATAATATAGATATAAAGAATAGGGGAACGAAAATGGAAATAGTACTTTATGAGCCAGAAATCCCTGGCAATACAGGAAATATAGCGCGTTTATGCGCCGCTAATCACATGACCTTGCACCTTATCAAACCACTGGGTTTTTCTATCGATGATAAGCACGTGAAACGAGCTGGTCTCGATTATTGGCATTTGGTAGATGTACAGGTACATGAAAATATTCAAGAGTTATATGCGAAATATCCTGATCGCAGATATTTCTACGCTACTACAAAAGCAAAGCATACCCACTCTGAGGTAAAGTATGAAATCGGGGATATGCTCGTATTTGGCCCTGAATCAAGAGGCTTGCCTGAAAGTTTATTAGAAGGTGTTGAAGAAACATGTATTCGCATACCAATGGTAGATGAGGCGCGTTCTTTAAACTTATCTAATGCAGTAGCCATTATTGCGTATGAAGCTATGCGCCAACTTGATTATCCAGATCTTAAAGCCGAAGGCAACTGGATTCAACCTAAATAAATATACTTTCACCATTGAGATATATACAATAAATATGTGTTAGAAATCCTACCCAATCTACATGAGAGGTAGTATTTTGACAGGTGTTGTTAGAGGAGGATATTATGAACTACGATAAAGCTCATGATTTAGCTCACGCTATGCGTGAATCCGAAGAGTACAAAGAGTTAATGGCAGCTCAAGATGCTTTGAAAGCTGATGCAGTAGCAGCGGCGTTGGTACGCACATTTATGGCACAACAAATGCAATGGGAATACGCAAAGTTGTCTGGTGCACCAGAAGCTGATGAATTGCAAAAGAAACAAGAGGAATTGATGCCTCAAATTCAAGAAAATGCTGCAGCGGCTGCTTATTTACAAGCACAAATGCGTTGGAGCCAAATCTCTAATGATATTTATAAAATCATTAGCGAACCAATCACTGAGGGGATGAAAGTGTTAGATCATGGCGAACAACAACAACCAAAACATTAAGGCCTTAAAAGAAGCCTTATTAGAGAAATTACCTAGTACACGTGTACGAGAACAGGAACTGCTTTGTCATCATACGACATTTAAAATTGGTGGTCCTGCTGATTTATTTATTGAACCTACAACGATGGATGAGTTGAGCTTTACGCTACGCAAGATTCACGAATTACAAGTGCCTGTAACTATTATTGGTTGCGGCTCCAATATTTTGGTGAAGGATGGTGGTATTCGCGGTGCTGTCGTATCGGTTCGACATATGACACAAATCATGGATTGCAATGATAATGTGTTATGCATTGGTTCTGGGTATATGTTAAAAGATGCGTCTGAATTTGCCTGGGAAAATGGTCTCTCTGGCCTTGAGTTTGCCATTGGTATTCCAGGAACATTGGGCGGTGCTGTATTTATGAATGCAGGGGCTTATGACGGGGAAATGAGCCATGTGGTCACTTCAGTACTAGCTGTAGACTTCGAGGGCAATATTAAGGAGTACGATGCATCTCACTTAGATTTTGGATATCGTCATAGCGTATTCCACGATAATCATGAGGTTATTGGAGAGGTTATTATGACGTTACAACCTGGTGATAAGGATGCTATTAAGGCTCGCATGGATGAGCTCACAGAAAAGCGCGAATCTAAACAACCTTTAGAGTATGCTAGCGCGGGTTCAACCTTTAAGCGCCCACCAGGGTATTTTGCAGGTACTTTGATTGAACAAACAGGTCTTAAAGGGTTATCTGTTGGTGACGCACAAGTATCTCATAAGCATGCTGGTTTTGTTATCAATACTGGCAATGCTAAAGCTAAAGATGTACTTGATCTTATTAAAGAGGTACAAAAACGCGTATATGATCAACATGGTGTACATCTGGAGCCAGAAGTACGTATGATTGGTGAAGATTAATACAAACTAAATATTAATACAAGATTTCTTATGTATCATTACTTTTTTGGAGAATGAACTCATAAGAAATCTTTTTTTATAGTCTGTAAAAGAGTATGATAACTATATGGTTAATCAATGTTTAGGAGGCGATGATATGAATACTTTATTGGCACAAGAGATTCATGATAAAGCACTAGCATGTGGCTATGATAGTTGTGGTATAGTGCCTCTTGATGCACTTGATTTTTATAAAGACCGGTTGACGAAGCGTTTAGAAGATGTACCTGAAAGTGAAGATGTATATGCTCATAGTAAAGACTTTCTAGCATTAAAAAATAATTATCCTTGGGCACAATCCATTGTAGTTTGTACCGAGTATTTTGGAAATTATAAGTTTCCTGCTTCGCTACAGAATCGATATGCAAAAGGATTACTATTATCTTTAAGTAATATTCCTGATGGTGTTGAATTTAAACGGAGACAATCTTTTGAGACATGGTTACAGAGTCAAAATATTCAATATATTGGTGGTGAAACTGCAAAGCCAGCTGGTGTTGTCCCTCTGCGTCCTGCTTCTGTAGCCGCGGGCCTTGGAATTTATAGAAAAAATAATTTCTTTTATGGTCCTAAAGGTTCTAATTATGAATTGGTAGCCTATTTAATAGATAAGTCTTGTGAATATATTCATGATACGGATATTCCTCCGTGCCCAGATTCTTGTAACTTATGTCAGCAAGGTTGTAAGACAAAATCTTTATCTGCACCATTTACGATGAATCCAATAACATGTGTTTCTTTTATCAATACCTTTGGTAATGGTAATTTGCCAGAAGGTGTGACAGAGGATATGTTGGAAGAGTGGATTATAGGTTGTGATAATTGCCAAGACTCGTGCCCATTTAATAAGAATCATGATTGGAGCATCGGAAAAGACTATCCTGGACTTGATGAATTGGAGCCTATACTACAGCCAGAATTTATTTTGAAAGCCTCTGATGAAGAGATTATAGAACAAATGATTCCTAAATTCTGTTTTCATTTAACGAATGAACAAATTCCATTGTTGCGTAAATCTGTTAGGCGGGCTATAGAATACAAAAATAGGTGGCAAAAACAATGATTGGTCTATAAGATGAGTCAAAAGTATAATCAAATGTAGAAATTGCCATGATTAGAAATCCTGTACTTCTTTGACTTTTTTCTATAGACTACGTTATAATTAACTGTTGCCAATTTTGGGAATATACCTACATAGTGACTTTCACAAGTCCTATGTGATATAGAATATACTGAAAGAATTAAAGGGAGGATCTTATGATTCGCGAAAATCTTCGTAATGTAGCGATTATC
>NZ_CAJLUB010000011.1 GCF_905209685.1 uncultured Veillonella sp.
ACTGACGATCTTCGCCGTGACAGGGCGACATGTTAACCGCTACACCACGGGGCCGTATCCAAAGTACTTGCTTAGTATATCGGTTATCAGGACTTTTGTCAACACTATCCTACAATATTTTTGATGAATTCTTCTTCATCTTTTAATGTTGTGGATTCTTTATGTCCTGGGTCGATTATTAAATCCTTAGACAAGGTTAATATATACTTCAAACTAGTAATCAAATCTTCTGGATTACTATTATAATTGTCAGTATTCCCTACATTTTGTTTGAATACAGTATCCCCTGAAAATAGATGTCCTTCTATTTCAAAACAAACAGAACCAGCACTATGACCAGGTGTGTGATGGACAATAACTTCAAAGGGTCCTAATTGTAGTTTACCTGTTACTAAATCGTTACAATTAGTATACATTTTCTTCTTGTAAACACTTGGTCTGCGACGAATTAATTGTAATAATTCTTGATCTAAAGGATGTAAATAAGCAGGAATATTATAATGCTCACATACCTCATCTAGAGCTGACACATGGTCACAATGACCATGTGTCAATAGAACTGCTATTGGTTCAGAATCCCCTACCATTTCAATGATATGCTTACTATGAAATCCAGGATCAATTATTAAAGATTTACCCTCTTTAACGAGTACGTAGCAATTCGCTTTATAAAGCCCTAGAGGGCGTTTTATAATATTCATATTATTCGCCCCCTATAGAACACGATACCGCTTGGAAGATTGTTTTTTTATAAAATACCCTTCCCAGAATTGAGGATGAAGCATAACAAGAATGGTAAATAATTCTAAACGCCCCAATATCATATCAACAATAGCTATACATTTTGCTGAGTCAGGCATAGCACCAAAGGAATCAGTGGGACCAAATCCACCAAAACCAAGGCCAACATTACTTAAGAATGCTGTTATCACTTGCATAGAATCATATGTGGATAAACCAGTGCAAGTCATCAAAAAGACAGAAATAACATAAATCATTAAGTATAAAAATAAAAATTGTTGTGTCATTTGAATCCACTTGGTAGGCATTGGTTTACCATTGATGCGTACAACTTGAACCATATCTGGATGAATCGATTTACGCAGGTAAATGATACTACTTTTAATTAAAATAATGAGACGTATAATTTTAACGCCCCCTGTGGTAGAACCACTACAACCACCAAAAAATGATGAAATAAAGAGCATCATCTGAGCTGCAGCAGGCCATAAATCATAATCACTTACAGCAAATCCACTACCAGTTTGAATCGATACAAGATTGAAGGACGCATCCCTAATAATTTGTATTGGATCATTTATAGTAGATTGTAAGGCTAATGATAATCCAATAATTATAATGCCTATTAGAATTACAAGCCAATACATGCGTGTTTCAAAATCATCAATTAAAATACGAATCCCTTTATGAAGAGCATTATAGTATACAGAAAAATTTCCGCCTGCTAATATCATAAAGAAAATAAATACAAAGCAAATATAGTTATTCTGCTCATAAACAAACGTACCAGCTGATGTAGGTGTAAAACCACCTGTAGATATAATAGAAAATGCATAATTAAGTGCATCAAATGGTTCGATTCCACCCGCCCATAGCATGAGGAAACAAACTCCAGTGAACACAATATATAACCGCCAAAGTTTTGTAGCCATTGATTGAATACGAGGCATAACTACACCTGGTTTTGGTACCGAAGCTTCTGCATTAAACATATGAGCTGCGTCAGCACCAAGATTTTTCAAGAAGGATAAAATAAGGACGATAATCCCCATCCCACCAATCCAGTGCATAAGTCCACGCCATAATACAAATGTATTCGGTAAATCATCTACACTATTAATAATAGTAGCACCAGTTGCAGTAATCCCAGATGTAGCTTCAAACAGCGCATCAAACACATTGACTAAAATACCACTACCAAGAAATGGTAAGGAGCCTAAGATAACGGTTAATATCCATGTAGCTGATACTACTAAATACCCATCGCGAAGACTAAAACTTTGACTTTCTTTGCCATAATAAGATAAAAGTCCACCTAAGCCGAATGAAATACCGGTGGTAATCAAAAATGACCAATATGCAGTTTCAAATACGACACTATATATAAAGGGTATCAATGTAAAAATCCCAAATATATATAATAGCCGCCCCACTAAGGACATGACAATTTGAATGCGCATAGTCCCTCCAAACTAGGTTAGATATTTAAGTAATTTACTTACTGATTCAGGTAACGCAAAGAGAACAATGTGATCTCCATCTAAAATCTCAGTATTACCACGTGGCACAATCGCTTCATCACCACGCAAAATAACACCTACTAAAGCCTTCCCTGGTAAACGTATATCTTTCAATTGTTTACCGGCTACAGGTGATTCACTTGTAATAGCAACCTCAATAGATTCCGCTTTCCCACCTTCAAAGGTAGAGATTGATAAAACACCTTCTCCGCTTCGAACAAAACGTAAAATTTGACTAGCTGTAAATAAACGTGGAGAGAATACGACATCAATGCCTACTTGTTCCATAAGCATAATGTATTCAGGTCGCCCTACACGTACTACAGTCTTAGGGATCCCCATATGTTTACCTACAAGAGCGACTAACAAGTTAAGCTTGTCATCATCCGTAAGTGCAATGATAACATCACTATCAGCAATCTCTTCTGCTTCTAAGAGATCGAAATCCGTAGCATCCCCATTAATAACAATTGTCTTATCCACAAGGTTTGCTAGCTGTTCACAACGGTCAAAATTCTTTTCAATAACTTTAACCGAAAATCCAGCTTGCTCCAAAAGGACCGTTAAATTTCTACCTAAAAGGCCAGCTCCAATGATAACAGCTCTTTTATAGAATGTATTATGATTATGGAACCAAAGACTTTCTACCTCTTCAACGGCTTCTTTCAAGCCTAAGAAGAATACACTATCATCAGGCTGTAGAATACTTTCACCATGAGGAATAATCATTTCACCATAGCGTAAAACACCTACTAGTAAAACACCTTCAGGGAATTTGATTTCTTTTAAAGGTTTTCCGATTAATGGAATATCATCTGTAATCTTAAATTCCATGAGGCGCACAGCGCCTTGACCAAAGTCCTCAACATCAATAGCTGAAGGCGTTTCTAAAATTTGTAAAAGCTCTTGAGCCGTAACCATTTCAGGATTAATGAACAAATCTACGCCTAATTTGGCACGCATCTCATCATCCATATGTTCTGCTACAGTATTATCCCGAACACGAGCAATCGTTGTAGGAACACCTGTAATTTTAGCTACAGCACAGGATAGCATATTTACTTCATCAGAATCGGTAACAGCAATAAACATTCCTACATCATCCATACCGATTTCGTTAAGCAATTGTATATCACTGCCGTTACCTTGAACAAGGCTAACATCTAAGGTATTTTCAAGATTTTGTATGCGTTCTGATGACCGATCGATAACGTACACATCATGATCATCTTGTATCAGGCGTTGTGCCAAGGAATAGCCAACCTTACCAGCACCTACAATGACAATTTTCATCGTCTTTATTCCTCTTCTTGTGATTCATTACTAACAGGAGGTGTCCATTGACGTCCTATTTCAGTTAATAATGTCCAACCATCATCTTGAACAATCTTTTTCTCTTTCATCAAATGCCCTAAAGCACGTTTAAACGCGGCTTTGCTGATGTTAAACTTATCTTTAATCAACATAGCAGAAGATTCATCACTATACGGCATCTTACCACCACGGTTAAGAAGATATTCCATAATAATATCTCCATCAGATATGAGGGCCTTTTCCTTGGTAGGGCGCATAGATACATTGATTCGGCCATCATCACGTTTAAAGGTAACGCGACCTTCAACCATCTCCCCAACCTTTAGTTTTCTCGTCATTTCTGAGCGATGTAAAAAGGCTATCCATCGTTCTGGAGTAATAAAGAATGCCCCATCACTAGTTAAGTTATAAATAGCACCCTTAACTAGCTGTCCTACCTTAGCCTCTGTAGCGGCCTTAGAAGCACGACGCATTTCATCATCTACATCCATAGATACTGCAAATCGACCAGATTTATCAGTATATAGGCGAACCCAAACCTTTTCACCAACTTGAGGACGTCCACGCATCTCAGCATGTGGCATAAAGATACCACGCTCAGTGCCAACCTCAACGAAGCAGCCAAAGTTTGTAGTGTTGATTACCTCAACATAGCCAATTTGACCTACCTTCATCGCAGGTAAACGCATAGAAGCAGTTAAACGTCCTTTTGGATCGCGATATAAAAATACCTCTACCTCATCACCAATAGCAACTGGAGATGTTTGTTGATCCTTATGAAGCAAAATATCATCATTTGTATTGCCTGTTTGACCATCTAGAAAGGCCCCTTGGTCACTAGTACGCAATACTTTTAATGTGGCAATTGTATTTTCCAACAATTCTGTAGCCATATTATACTCCTTCAAATGGAACTCGAACTGCATCATTCCACAATTCTTCTAAACCGTAGAATTCGCGCAATTCATCACCACCAAAGACATGACAAATAACATCGCCAAAATCAAGTAAAATCCATTCCCCTTCACGGTAACCTTCTCTGTGGTTGACTGTCATGCCCAATTCTGCTGCTTTATCTTCCATTTCATCAGCAATACTTTGAGATTGCTTGATATTGTTCGCACTAGCAATTAGGAAGTAATCACCTAACATAGATACACCTTCTAAATCGAGGATTTCAATATCTTTACCTTTTTTATCGAAAGCAGCTTGTGCTAATTGTAATACGATTTCTTTAATTTCTTCTTTATTTTTCATACTAATCCCCTTTTACCGTTTTTTACTACTCTCATCACCAGGTTCTGTTGGCTTTGTAATAGTCCCACCATTATGTTCTGATTCTGGTGCAACCTTGGCTGTACTATTAGTTGGAGCTGTTACAAATTGTGTCATTTCATTAGCTGGTAAATTTCCCATCGTAATGCCTACTAATCGTTGTGCTTCCGTAGGATTTACCTTCCAATATGTCATATCTCCTACTAGCTCTTTTTCTCCAGGAAGAATATAGAAGTGGATTTCTTCCTTATTGATTTTGCTAGCATTATACACAAGCTTAATAGCATCTAATGTAGAAATATTACTATCATAATGATCCCAAATACGCCAAATATGCCATGCATTTGTTAAGAAGAATGCATTATGCTCTTCTTCTACCCATAGTTTTAAAAAGCGTTCTTGTCGTTGTACACGCGTAAATGTATCATGTTTTGGATCAGAATATCGTAAATAAGCCAATGCTTTATCACTATCTAATGTTTGATAGCCTCGTTGCAAATCGATGTCTTTATTTCCGTCTGCATCCACGTGTTCCATATTTTGTTCTACATAGATTTGTTGATTTCCTAATACATCATTCGTTTTTTTGAAAGCATTTTGGTTAACTACAACATAATATGGTATAGAAATATGGAACATATCTTCAATAACAGCTTTTGTTAAATCAATACCACCTTTTTCATAGATGCTATTGAGCATTGTTGCATCAGTCTGATCTCTGTTATCAATTTTACTATTACTAGGGATACCAATAACATCCATAGTCTTTTGATCTAAATTAATAGATAACAAGAATAAGCTATCACTTTGACTTGGATTATTCTCATCAGTACCGACAACAAGAATATATAATGGTTTATCTAAGCCTTTTTGCTCTACAGATACAGTATTACCATCTTGTTTATTACCATTATCTCCAGATGCATCAGTTGATTCAGTAGTGCCTACAATAGCTCTATACGCATAAGATACGCCAGTATATAAACCGTATCCTATACCGCCAAGTAATGCTACTACTACAATAATAGCTAGTATAATTCTAGTCCATTTAACAGATGACTTTTGTTGACGTCTTCTTCTTCGACGGCGAGCTCTTGCTCGTTCACGTTCTTCCATATATAAACTCCATTATTTACAAGATTGTAACACATCATTACGACCAAGAATGGTCAAAGGATAAATAGATTGTTTTTGCTCAATAAGATGAATAATAGTGTTATCAAAACCAAGCAATACAGCTTTATCTAAATTTTGTTCTGCCACTCTACGCAATTCATCAACACCTGGGAAATCTCGATTAGGTTCTATATAGTCTGCTAAGAATATAACTTTATCTAGTTTAGACATATGTACCTTACCAGTCGTATGAACTCTAATGGCTTCCAAAATATCAGTATCAGATATGGAAAATTCTTGTTTAGCACGAATCATACCGGCTAATCCATGTAAGAGATTACCATTGCTTAATAATTCTTGGTCAGCCTCATAGGATTCAACACTAACTAGATTTTGCATTTCCTTCAGAGGAAGCTCCTTTGCGCAATCATGCAACAATGCGGCTAATCTAGCCTTTTCCACATCAACGCCATAAAGCTCAGCTAAATGAGTGGCTGATTCAACAACGCCAAGAGTATGTTTAAAACGTTTTTTGGTCAACCATTGACTCACGCTAACTTGTATTTCATCAAATGATAACATCCTTTATTCCTTCCCATAAATATGGTTTTCTTCTATATACTCCACTACACATTTAGGCAACATGTACCGAACAGTTTTTCCGGAACGTAACCGCTCTCGTAAATACGTAGCAGATAATTTCATCTCAGGAACCTCCATAAGATGTATTTTTTCTCGTGCTTTTGGTCCTAAAATATCTAATGTTTCATCAATAGCACTAGATCCATCAGGTCTCGTAGCGCCAATAAAGTGGACCTCATCTAATAATTCCTCAATAAATTTCCACGTTGGCAACGCACGAATTGTATCGGTTCCAGCTATAAAGTAAAATTCAACATTTGGTCCATAGATCACCTTAAAATGTTGAATCGTATCAACTGTATACGAAGGGCCTTCTCGACGCATTTCTACATCAGAAATTTCAAAATTTGGATTATCTGACACAGCTGCTGCAGTCATAGCATATCGATGATGACTATCTATTACATCATGTTGCTTATGAGGTGGTATCCGTGCTGGCACAAAAATAACCTTCTCAAGGTTAAAACTTTCACAAGCCACCTCAGCAATCATTAGATGCCCTAAATGGATAGGATTAAATGTTCCACCTATGATACCTATACGACGTTTCTCTACCATAATAATGTCACACCCTTAATGACAATGACACAAATAATGATAAATAAGAGCAGTGCTTTTCCATAGGATATCCATTCGTATCGACCTTTAGGGGTCTGAATATATCTGTAGTATGCCCTTATTAAGTAATATACTGTCTTCACTTTCGAACTTGGCCTTCTCCAAATACAAAGTATTTATATGATGTTAGTGCTTGTAATCCCATTGGCCCACGAGCATGGAGCTTTTGAGTACTAATACCAATTTCAGCACCAAAACCAAATTCAAAACCATCAGTAAAACGCGTTGAAGCATTATGATACACAGTAGAACAATCTACTAAGTTCATAAATACTCTTGCACGCATCGGTTCATCTGTTACGATAGCCTCTGAGTGATGTGTAGAATAGCAATTAACATGATTAATGGCTTCTTCAAGATTTTCAACAATACGTACATTTAAGTCCATATCGTTATATTCAGTATGGAAGGAATCCTCTGTTAAAGGAATTGTATTCTCCATATATTGAGCCACAGCTGTATCACCGTGAATTCGGACGCCATATTCTTGTAGAACCTCATCAAGACGTGGTAAAAACTCACCAGCCACCGCTTGGTGTACTAGCAATGTTTCCATAGAGTTACATACAGACGGACGTTGTACCTTTGCATTAATTGCAATTTCTAATGCCATATCGAGATTCGCATATTCATCTATATATGTATGACATACACCACTACCAGTTTCAATAACAGGAATACTACTTTCATCTACAACACGACGAATCAGTCCAGCTCCACCACGAGGAATGATGACATCAATATATTCACGTTGGTGCAATACTACACCAACCATATCCCGATCTAGAACTTCCACAAGTTGAATAGCATCTGGCGTAATTCCTAAAGATTCTAAGGTATTCCGCATAATAGTTACGATAATTTGGTTGGTATGGAAGGCCTCCTTACCACCTCGCAGTATCGTAGCATTTGCAGTTTTTAAGCAGAGGACCCCTGCATCAATTGTTACATTTGGACGAGCCTCAAAAATAATACCAATAACACCAAAAGGTACCGCTCTTTTTTCAATAGTCAAACCGTTAGGTCGTGTAATTGTTTCTATAACCGAACCTACTGGACTTTCAAGAGCAGCTACTTGACGAACACCTTCAGCCATTTGAGAAATGCGGCTAGGTGTCAATGTTAATCGATCTATCATGGTTTGAGGCACATTATAATCGCCAGATTTATCTAAGTCTAACTTATTAGCGGCCATAATTTCATCGGTTTGTGCTTCTACAGCATCAGCGATTGCTAATAATGCAGAATCTAATGTACCTTGATCAATTTGAGCTAATTCAAAGGATGCCGCTTTAGCTCTTTGACCCATATCTTTACAAATTTCTTCATACTGGTTCATAGTATATCCTCAATGTAATAAAACTAGATTATTACGATGTACTGCTTCATCATAGGTTGTATTAATACCTAAAATTTGAGCTATATCATTTGTATTATGACCTTTTATGGCCTTCATATCTTCGATGCCATAGTTGATAAGTCCACGGCCAATTTCTTTACCATCATGATAAATAGAAATTGTATCACCAGGTCCAAATGACCCATCTACATCAATAATACCAGCTGGTAAAATGCTCGCTCCTTTATCTAATACAGCACGCGCACAACCATCATCAATAGTGATTGACCCTTTCAATCGTTTACCAAAGGCAAGCCAATGATGTTTACCTGATAGTCCGGCATCATGCGCTTCAAAGAGAGTACCAATATGTTCACCTTTACATACACGACGAACAGAATCTTCCACTTCACCAGATGTGATTACCATCGGTACGCCAGAGTTTGTAGCCATATGAGCCGCTTTAATTTTAGTATACATACCACCAGTACCCATGTTAGATCCTGCACCACCTGCAATAGCATAGGTTTCATCAGTAATTTCAGAAACTGTTTCTATTAGCGTAGCATCTGGATGAGTTGCTGGATTAGCTGTATATAAGCCTTCAATATCGGACAAAATAATGAGCAAATCAGCATCTACAATACCTGCTACAGTAGCAGATAAAGTATCATTATCTCCGATTTTAAATTCTTCAATGGCAACCACGTCATTTTCATTAATGATAGGAATAACATTGAGTTGCAATAACGTATGTAATGTATTACGCAAATTAAGATAACTATGGCGACCAGTACTATCTTCTTTTGTTAAAAGAATTTGACCTACTGTACGTCCATATTCACGAAACATACGCTCATACATATGAATGAGGATGCCTTGTCCTACTGCTGCAGCAGCTTGTTTTAATACGAGGTCTCTAGGTTTTTCCTTAAATCCTAAAGGGGCCAGTCCAGCACCTGTTGCACCAGAAGAAACGAGAATAACCTCTTTACCTTGGTTAGCTAAATCTGATAGTTGGCGTACTAATCGTTCAATGCGTTCTAGGTTTAAATGACCATTAGCATAACAAAGCGTACTACTGCCTACTTTAACTACTATTCTTTTTGCGTTGATGATAGCACTGCGCATAGAATAACCTCCTAGGGCTAACAGGTTATGTAGACCCCCATATAATACATGTTAGTAATATGACGATTTATTTAGGTAGAATAATTTTAGGTTCTTTTTTAGCTTTATATAATACACCGTTAAAGCCGATAACTTGTACTAATTCAGCACCAAGCATATCAGCTAACTCTTGGAAAATCGTCTTATCTTCAGGGCTATTGTTGAGTAATTTTACCTTGATTAATTCACGAGCCATTAATGCTGCGCGAGCACTATCAATAACACTATTTTCTAAACCATTTTTACCAATTTGAACTACTGGTGGCATTGTTGCTGCCAAAGAACGTAAATACCGTTTTTGTTTTCCTGTCATTATTACTCCTACTCTTGGAATGTAAAGCGTTGATCGCCAATCACAACTTCATCACCGTCTTTACAACCTTTTTCCTTCAATTTAGCATCGAGCTCCATAAAACGCCAAATGCGTTGGAATCTGCGAAGAGATTGATCATCACTTAAGTTTGTCATTGCCACTAAGCGTTCAATACGTTTACCTGTAATATAGAATGCAGCATCATCACCACGTGTAATAACGAATTCCACATCAGGTTTTGCTTCGTATACTACTGTATCATCAGTTGCTTCCGGTTCTGGCTCATAATTTTCTACATAGTAGTAAGCTCGTTCCATAAGCTCTGGTAAACCTTCACCACTTAATGCATTGATAAGGAATACTTCATATCCTTTATCTTCAAAATAATTTTTTGTATCAGGAATTGTTGTATCATCAAAGACCATATCAATCTTATTGAGTGCAACAATTTGTTTTTTATTGGCTAATTTTTCAGAATATTTACGAAGTTCTTCATTAATAGCATCAAAATCAACCTTTGGATCGCGCCCCTCCATACCAGATACATCAAGGACGTGAATTAAAATATTAGTCCGTTCTACGTGGCGCAAGAAGTTATGCCCTAGGCCAACACCTTCGCTAGCCCCTTCAATAAGGCCTGGAATATCGGCTAATACAAAACTGCGATCTCCAGAGATTGTTACTACCCCAAGTACAGGTGTCAATGTAGTAAAGTGGTAAGCAGCTACCTCTGGTTGAGCTTTAGAGACCTTACGTAAAATACTAGACTTACCAACAGATGGATAGCCTAATAAACCAACATCTGCCAATACTTTAAGCTCTAGTTGCAACCAGAACTCTTCACCAGGTTCACCCTTTTCTGCGAATGTAGGTGCACGGTTAGCACTTGTTTGGAAGCGTGCATTACCACGGCCACCACGACCACCTTTAGCAATAACAAAAGTATCACCGTCGTTAACGAGGTCACAGAAAATTTTACCTGTTTCTTCTTCTTTAATTACAGTGCCCAACGGAACCGGGATAATAAGTGGCTCAGAACCGCGACCATGCTTGTTAGAGCTTTCACCATTACCACCAGCAGGTGCCTTAAACTGACGTTTATATCTAAAGTCTACAAGAGTATTAATATTCTTGTCCGCTTTAAATATAACGTCTGCCCCTTTACCACCATCGCCGCCACTAGGGCCGCCATTTGGCACGTATTTCTCACGGCGGAAGCTAGACATGCCGTCCCCACCGTCACCGGCCTTAACAAAGACACGCGCTCTATCTATAAACATACTTTAACTCCTATGCATTATTGCTATAATAACTCTAATGCTTTTTTAATTTGAATATCATCTAATGTACTAGATGGATTTACACCTTTTGGTAAATCCAGTTCTACATCAGGTTTAATACCAATGCCGTCAATAACACGGTCATTTGGTGTATGGTATTTAGCAATAGTTACCTTAACACCTTCATTATCAAGGCTAGGGTAAATTGTTTGAACTGTACCCTTACCATATGTATTAGTACCTAAAATAGTACCTAGTTTACGGTCTTGAATAGCACCAGCTATAATTTCAGATGCACTAGCAGACCCTTTGTTAACAAGAACGACTAATGGCATAGCTACGTCTGGACCATTAGACTTATAAACCTCTTTTTTCCCAGCTCTATTTTGTACGGTTACTAATGTTCCTGGAGGCATAATATAGTTAGAAATCTTTTCTGTAGTAGATAATAACCCACCAGGATTATCTCGAAGGTCTAAAATTAGTTCCTTCATACCTTGAGATTGCAATTCTTTAAATTGTGTTTCAAAATCATCAGCCGTATTTTCAGCAAATTGACTAATACGAATATAACCTACTGTACTTGTGAGCATTTTGCTTTTAACAGTAGGTAACACAATGGATTCACGGGTAATATCAAAGTGCAATTTTTCACCATTACGCTCTATATCAAGGGCAACAACGGTACCAGCCTCGCCGCGAATTCGAGAGGATGCATCTTCTACAGTAATATCGCTTGTGGATTGACCATCGATAGCAATAATATGATCACCAGGTTTTATGCCCGCTTTGAAAGCTGGTTGATCTTCCATAATACTAACTGCATATAAACCTTTATCATCATGACCAAGAACCATGCCTACACCTGCATAAGTGCCAGATGTTTGCATTTTCATGGATTTAAATTCGTCAGCATCTAAATAAATACTATGGGGCTCTCCCAAAGAGCCAATTAAGCCTTTAAGCATACCATCATAAAGGGTCGCTTTAGACATCGGTGTCATAAAGACTTGACTCGCAGCATAGTAGGCTACAAATAGTCTTGGTAATCCCCAGAATGAACCAGATAAGTACCAAAACGTGAGCCACATAATAACGATGCCAGAGCCTATATATTTCAATAGGCTCCACAACACCGTACGTGTATCAAATTTCATATTATAAATATCCCATAGGATCAACAGGATCCCCACTTATACGAACTTCAAAATGTACGTGTGGTCCAGTACTATTACCAGTGCTACCAGCATAGGCAATAACTTGACCTTTAGATACATCTTGTCCTTCAGAGACAGCAAGCTCAGAATTATGACCATAAAGGGTGGACATACCATTACCATGGTCGATAACTACGGCGTAACCATAGCCACCCATCCATCCAGACCAAACAACAGTACCTCCATCAGCAGCATGAACTGGTGTACCTTCATCAACACCAATATCAATACCGGAATGGTAGATCGTTGTGCCCCAAATTGGATGTGTACGATAACCATAAGGAGAAGTAATTTCACCACTTACAGGCCAACCAAGTTGACCAGATCCTTGAACCCAAGAATAACTTGGTGCAGACTGTTGAGCCGCAGCTGCCGCTGCTGCTTCTGCAGCTGCACGAGCTGCCGCACGTTCAGCTTGGCGAGCTTTCAATAATGCTGTAATTTGAGCGGACGAAGCATTAAGTTCTTCCACTGCTTGCATCGCCGTAGCACGGTCATTTTGTGCCTTCTGAAGAACCACTTCACGTTCTTTTTTCTTTTGTTCAATTTCAGCTTGTTTTGCTACAGCAGCTTTTTCAAGCTCTACTAACTTAGCTCGTGATTGTTCAAGAGCTTGTTTACGTGCCGCAATTTCAGCACGTTCTTTTTTAATTTCATCGATTAACTTAATATCTGAATCGATAATGCGTTTTAAGATCTCTAATCGATTTGCAAAATCGCTAAAGTCTTTAGATCCAATGACAACATCTAAATAACTTAGACGTCCATTGATATAAATATCTCGTACACGCTTATAAAATACGGATTCTCGTCCTTCTAAGCGTTTTTGTGCTTCTGCGAGTAACTTTTCATTAACAGTAATATCATTTTCAACGGCAACACGTTGCTGTTGAATAGATTCTAACTGTTGTTGGGCCTGACGTAATTGCTCTTCAATTTGTCGCAACTGTTCAGATACACTTACAATGACAGTTTCTGCATCCGCTTTAATAGAATTTTGTTGATTAACTTGTTGTTGAATTGAATCTAATTGATTCGTTAAATCCTCATCTTCGGCAACGATATATAGTGGTGTTCCCAGTACCACCATACCTATTAAAATTGTTGCTACAAGGCGAGATTTGATTGTGTTGTATTTCATAAACATTACACCTTCATGTATTGTTTTAAAGAAATCGTACTACCAATAGCACCTACTACTACGCCACCACCTAAAATATAGATAGCCACATCATAGAAGAATGGGAACATTGGTACTAATGGGAAGAATGCTAAGGACTCAGAAACTTCCATAGTAATAAAGTGGTAAAACTCACCTACACAAAGTACGGCAATTACAGCCCCCACTAAGCCCAACAACATGCCTTCGATCAAGAATGGCCAACGAATAAAACCATTGGTTGCACCAACATATTTCATGATGGCAATTTCTTTACGTCGAGCGAATACAGTCAAGCGAATTGTATTAGAAATAATGAATAATGTAGCGGCTGCTAAGAATCCGATTAGTACAATACCACCAATTCTAATAACTTGAGTAATACGGAAGAGTTCTTCTACAATATCTTGACCATAATGTGTACTTTCAACACCTTGGAATGTAGTGGCTAATTTAGCTGTAGCCTTAACATCACTAGGGTTATCAAAGGTTAATACATAAGAATTTGGCAATGGATTTACATCGCCTAATGCATTTACCAATTGTTGTTGATCACCAAGGCGTGCTTTGAATTCTTTCATAGCTTGTTCTTTATTAACAAACTCTAAATGCTTAAGATTTGGTATAGCTTTAATTTGCTTACCTACCGCCATAATTTGGTCAGTTGTTAACCCATCTTTTAAATAAATACTCAATTGAACTTGGTTTTCTAAACTAGATGCCATGTTATTTAGATTGATAACACCGCAAAGGAATACACCAAGCATAAATAAAGATAAAGCCACTGTAGAAATAGATGCTAACGTCATAAGACCGTTACGCTTCATAGATTTGAGGGCTTCTTTAAAAAAGTATTTCAATGTTCTAGGCTTCATTAATTTCTGCACCTCTCATATTATCACTTTGAACGCGACCATCTTTAAGACGAATAACACGTTTATTTAAATACGAAACAAGATCCATATTATGGGTAACCATAATAACAGTTGTGCCAAAATTATTGATATGCTTAAACAAATCTACAATACCTTTACTTGTATCAGGATCTAGGTTACCAGTCGGCTCATCAGCAATAAGTACAGATGGACGATTTACAATAGCGCGAGCAATAGCAACACGTTGTTGTTCACCACCAGATAGATCCTCTGGTAAATCATTTGCTTTATCAGACAAGCCAACAAGCTCTAGTACATGACTCACCTTTTCCTTAATTACCTTTGGTTTTTCTTCAATTACTTCAAGAGCAAAGGCAATATTTTCTGATACTGTTTTGTTTGGTAATAAACGGAAATCTTGGAATACAACACCAAGTTTTCTACGTAATTTTGGAATTTTACTACGCTTCATACGCGTAACATCAAAATCATCAACAATGACAGTACCAGAATCGGGTACTACTTCATGAGTTAACAATTTAAATAGAGTTGATTTCCCTGCACCGCTGTGACCACAAATGAGGACAAATTCGCCCTCATTTATAGTTAAACACACATCGTCTAATGCAACAGAACCATTATCATAGACTTTACTAACATTCTTAAATTCAATCATGGGGTCCCCTTTGATTATTTACGAGTGATTACACGTTTTACTGCTTCTACTATGTCTTTTGCTGTCAAACCATATTTAGCCATCAATTCTTTTGGCGTACCACTCTCCCCAAATGTATCTTGGACACCAACGAATTCCATAGGAACAGGCTTATTAGCCACAACAACTTCAGACACAGCAGAACCAAGACCACCAATGATATTATGTTCTTCTGCTGTTACAATAGCACCTGTTTCAGTAGCTGCTTTTACAATTGCTTCTGCATCGATAGGCTTAATAGATGCCATATTGATAACGCGAGCAGACACATTAGATTCAGCTAAAGTTTTAGCTGCTTCTACTGCAGGTCCAACCAAAGCACCACAAGCGATAATTGTTACATCAGAACCATCTACTAATGTAGTAGATTTACCAGGTACGAATGTATAACCTTCAGCAGTTACATCATCCACACCAGCACGGCCTAAACGAACATATACAGGGCCTTCATAAGATGCAGCCCATTCGACTACTGCTTCTGTTTCACGTTTATCAGCAGGTACAACTACAGTCATATTAGGTAAAGTACGCATACAAGAAATATCTTCCAAGCTTTGATGTGTAGCACCATCTTCACCTACAGTAATACCAGCATGTGTAGCACATACTTTTACATTCAATTTTGGATAACATACAGCATTCCGAATTTGTTCAAATGCACGACCTGTTGCAAACATTGCAAAGGAAGAAACAAATGGAATTTTACCAGACGCAGCCAAACCTGCTCCAACAGAAATCAAGTTTTGTTCTGCAATGCCTACGTTAAAGAAGCGATCAGGGCAAACATTTTTAAATGTGTCAGTTTTAGTAGATTTAGACAAATCTGCATCTAAAACAATAATATTTGTATTTTCTTTACCAATGCGAGCTAACGCATTACCATATGCTTCACGTGTTGCTTTACCCATTATTTTACCCCCATAATTTCATTAACAAAGGCTTCACCTTGCTCTGCGCTTGGCGCTTTACCATGCCAACCTGCTTGTCCTTCCATTTCTTCAACGCCCTTACCTTTTACAGTATGCATTACAATGCATGTTGGGCCTTCTGTGAAAGCTTTTGCAGATTCAATGGCATTATGAAGTTCATCAAGATCATGGCCATTGACTTCAATAACATTCCAATTAAACGCTTTAAATTTCTCAGGAATTGGTAATGGAGACAGTACTTTTGTAATATCGCCATCGATTTGAAGGCCGTTGAAATCAACGAAAGCTGTCAAATTATTGAGTTTATAATGACCAGCAAACATAGCTGCTTCCCATACTTGACCTTCTTCAAGTTCACCATCACCTAGGATCGTGTAAACGCGATAATCTGCATTATCAATTTTTCCGGCCAATGCCATGCCACATGCGGCAGAAATGCCTTGACCCAAGGAGCCTGTAGACATATCTACGCCTGGTATATGTTTCATATCAGGGTGGCCTTGTAACATATGGTCAATTTTACGTAAATTCAAAAGTTCTTCTTTAGGGAAATAGCCTTTTTCTGCCAATGTAGCATATAAAGCTGGCGCAGCATGACCTTTAGAAAGAACAAGACGATCTCTATCTGGATCTTTCGGATCTGCAGGATTTACATTCATATCGACATAGTATAACTGAGCCATTAAGTCAGCAATGGATAAAGATCCTCCTGGATGTCCAGATTTTGCTGCTGTAACAGCTTTCACAATACTAACACGAATAGCTTTTGCCTTCTCTTGAACTAGTTGTTTAACATCTTGTGTTAATGTAGCCATAGAGACCTCACTTTCTGGATCAGATCCAATATATTAATAATCTTTAAGTAATGAAATAGCGATTTCTGCATTGCGTTGAGAGTTTATACGCAATGCTTCAATACGATCATAAGATGATTGATACTCTTCTCTGGAATTTAAGAGCTTATGACATCGCTGATATAACGCCTCTTCTCTAAGATGTGTCATAGTTCCTATTGGTTCCTGACCGATCATATGTAAGAAGCTTGTAATTTTAGGATCATAGGAAATACCGATAACAGGTTTCCCCATTAAAGAGCTAAATACAAGCGCATGAAGACGTATACCAATCATTAGATCCACATTCCCCGATAAGGATACTTGTTCCTCTGTAGAGAATGGGCCTTCAAGAACAATAGCCCCCTTTGGCATATAACTAGCGATAATTTTAGCTTCTTTTGTATCCTCTGGATGAGACATAGGAATAAAAATAATTTCTACCTCATCTTGCTCTTGTAATCGGCTCAACACATTGGCTAATGATTCACGATATTCTGTATCATCTTTCCAACTACGAACAGCAACACCAATTCGTTTTGGATTCTCTATAGATTTAGGTAGTTTAGATGTATAGCCTTCTAAAATACGTTTACCAATAGACAAATCTGCCGGTTGCATAGCCAAAACAGCATCAGCTGTAACCTCTACATCTTCAATTCCTAAGGACTCTAATTCAGATTTTGAAATAGAATCACGAACTGTAATGGTATCCACAAATCGCAATATAAAGCTAACAGCTCTTCGTGTAGAGGGACGATTTAAAGGCCCAATACCTTGAGAGTAAAGCATTACCTTTTTTCCCATCATTTTAGCTAAAGCCATAATACTTAAATAGTAATATGTATTACGAATACTTGTAGCATCTTGTAAAAGACTGCCTCCACCACTGATCACTAAATCAGAATTGGCAATTGCCTTTAGAATACCGAATGCAGAAAATGTTCCAACCGCATGAATGTTATGTTTTTTGCTTGTCTCTGTAGGATTACCAGAAATAACCGTAATATGCGCATCTGCTTCCTCTTTGCGAATGGCATCGATAATGGCACAAAGCATTGCTTCATCGCCAGCATTACCAAAACCATAATAACCAGAGATAACAATATTACTCATGGTCAACCTCCCGCGCTTGGAACCATTGTGTTACATACATCATGAAACGTACAGCAATGATAAGAAGCAAACCTAAGAGAGCACCAATTAATAAACCATCATATCCACGCATAATAGACATGAATACAGGAGTTCTAATATGACAGAATGTTTCAACCATTGAAGCTATGCCGATAACACCTGCAATAGTTAATAAGAAATGGATTACTGTAGGCCATTTACGTAAGAATGCAAACGTAGCCAACATTAATGCTGGGTGACCAATAATGAACTCTTTTTCTCTAGGTCTTGCATACAATGTATTTTCAAGGAAACGACGAAGCATAAGTTCAAATCCTGGTACAGGAACACCTGCTGTATGACCACTGCGGCCAACAAATACCCATGCCACGCCACCAAGAGCAGCCATTACAAAGAATACGTAAAATTTAACATCCATTGTTAAGAATTCAACTACAAATTTCTTTGCTTCTTCTTTAGAGTTAATCATACGACCTTTCCACAAAGGGAAACGTTGTAAGTACGCGATGATCACCAATACAATTGGAAGTACAAATGTTAACTTAACACCTCTAAAGATAGCAAATTCCATAAAGAATTTCGTATTTCCTAATAAAGATGCAATATACATACCGCCAATAGCCGCAAATAATGCAGCAATTACGAGATAAAGCACTGCTAATACGGTAGATTTAATAGCACCTAATGGACGAGCTCCATCATAACGACGCCATTCCTCCATCAAGCGAATCATGGCACCTACAGGAGCCATAATAGCACTAGATAAAGCCCAGATTTGAGTAATCAATGTACCACTTGTAATGATGAATAATACTACAGATACAAGGGAAATGCCAAAGAATGCTACCAATTGTGTATGTTTACGCATTGGAACTAACATTTGAGCAACATAAACGAATAGCGCAATAGCACCAATCATAGTAATGACTACTAATAAAGGATTAGGTGTATAAGGAGGATAAATATCAGCAGGACCAAATTCATATCCTTTAGTGGATAATTTTTCAGTGGTCATCCCAATATAGTTAATAGTTGTTTGTAATACCGTTTCATTATTTACACCTGTTTCATACATAGGGAATAAGTTAAAACGAATATTACGTTCAATATCACTAATATAGAATCGTTGAGCTGCTTCTTCGGGCGTGATTTTCTTTAATTCATCCTTAGCAATTGTATATACACGGCCCACACTATAATTATCTTTAGCCGCCATTTCCAAGAAACCTTGTTGTGGCTCATATTGAAGTTGGTTAACGGCTTCGATACCAACTAAAGGAATATGATTTTTATGTAACAGTTCTAATGTTTCATCAGTTAAATTAGGAGCACCTAGAGCTTCTTTACCAGCAAAGATCATGCCGGTTACATGTGGAATTCCTTCAAGACGTTTAAACACATATTGGAGGTCATCTGATGTTACATTTCTGTAGTTTGTAGGACGAACTATAACATTAAATCCACGATTAGCGACTTCTTGAGCTTGTAACTTGGAAATACCAAGATTCATTTTTAGATAGCTATCTGCAGTAGCACCATATAACTCAAGGACTGGACCAATACTAGTATTAAGCTCTTTAACTTTATCTTTACCAATACGATGATACAAGTCTTCGCGAATTTCTTTATAATAGCCTTCTTTACCTGAAATTAATGCTACATAGGTTGCACCATTTTTAACGGATGCCCCATTAATACGGACTGCATCCATTTCTTCGGAGCTTAACACCTTAACTTGACCTGCATCTTTAGCTTTTTCTAAGGTACGATCATAAATGGCAAATGCTGTTACACCTGCATTACGAAGTGCATCAAAAGCCTCTTGTTGACTACGCTTTTCAAAGGCATTAGCTCTTAGAACAGCATCATAATCTACGATATTTTCAATATGATTTTGAGATTTTTCAATCTGATGGCGTTCAAATACCAAATATAAAGAGGATACAAGTCCCACTATAATACAGAGTATTAGAATCCAAGAGTACTTACTTTTTTGTGTATTCCGATGATTCACGATAAATCCTTTCTAGTTAAGTACAGGTTTAACTTTGATGTGAATTTCACCATTATCAACAGTTAAGCTTTCAGCTTTCACAGGAATTGGGAAGTTATTAAAGTTATAAACTTCTGTAGCCTCTAATACATTAGATGTCAAACCTGGGATAGTAGCACCATTAATGGTGAACTTTTTAGGTGCGAATAGTAAAGTATTATCCTTTAATTCTAAGTTGCCATCTAATTTAACAGAACCTTTAAATACCATGCCAACATTCATATTACCAGTTAAGCTGATGTTATCTTTATTGATGTTTACTTTTACATCTTGAATTTCACTACCAGCTTGAGTACTTAAGAATTTAGCCAAATCTTCATTAGTCACAGTACCTTCGATACTAGAACTACCTACACTTACTACATCAATTTCTTGGCTAGCCAATAATGAAATTGGATTTACAAGAATTTGTGTTGCATCATAATTGAAGTTTGCAAAGTTTAATTTACCAAGTTTTACATCATCTAAAGAACCATATACATGATCAGCTTCACCATAGAGTAATTTAAATCCTGGTTGAGACTCAACATTTACTGTTTGAGAAGATGGTTTTAGTGAATCATTTAACTGTTTTTCAATACGGGAACTAATATAAGAAGGTAATAAAAATTGAGTTGCTGCTGCTAAAGCAATAATCAGCACTAATAGGAATAGTAAAAACTTTTTCATAAGAACTCCTAAATTGTTAAATTCGCTTCTTTTTTCAAGAAACCTTCCATAAATTGATCTAAATTACCATCCATAACGGATTGTACATTCCCTGTTTCAACCCCTGTGCGATGATCCTTAACGAGATTATATGGGTGGAATACATACGACCGAATTTGACTACCCCATTCAATCGCTTGATAGGTACCACCAATTTGCTCTTTAAGTTCTGCTTGTTTTTCTAATTCTAATTCAAATAATTTGGCGCGCAATAATCGTAATGCTTGTTCCCTATTTTGCATTTGAGAACGTTGAGTTTGACACTGAACTACGATACCTGTTGGCCTATGCGTCATACGTACAGCAGAATCTGTTTTATTGATATGCTGACCACCAGCACCACTAGCTCGGTATGTATCTACCTGTACATCTTTCATATCAATATTGATTTCTACTGTATCATCGATTTCTGGCATTACATCAACAGCAGCAAAGGATGTATGACGACGTGCAGCAGCATCAAATGGTGAAATACGCACTAGACGATGTACACCTTTTTCAGATTTCAAATAACCAAAAGCATTTTCACCTTTAATTAAAAATGTAGCAGATTTTGTACCTGCCTCATCACCGGGTTGTTCATCCATCAATTCAATAGAGAATCCTGCTTTTTCAGCCCAACGTAAATACATGCGAATCAGCATGGAGCACCAATCTTGAGCCTCTGTGCCACCTGCACCAGCATGGAATGTTAAAATCGCATTATTAGCATCATATTCACCACTAAGCAATAAAAGAACTTCTTGTTTTTCTACAGTTTCTTCTATTTGTTGAACATAATCCTTGATTTCACCTTCCAAAGAACGATCATCTTCCTCTATTGCCATCTCAAGCATTACATTAGCATCTTCAATATCACTAACAAGTTGTTTATAGCTTTCTACAGCATTTTTCAATTGTGTGGCTTCTTGAGAAATCTCACGAGCCTTGTCTGGGTCATCCCAAAATGTAGGGTCGCTCATTTGCACATCGAGTGTAAAGATTCGATCTTCTTTCTGAGCAATGTTAAAGTGAATCCCTCATTCCATAAATACGTTCTTCTAGATTAGAAATAATAGGTTTTAAATCTTCTAACAATTTATGTTCACCACCTTTAACTTATTAGCTTATTACATCGATAAACTATCACCTTAATAAAATAGAAAAATGGCCGTTGCCCAGAAGGAAATCCCATTGAGCAACGTGCCATTCACAAATCTTAATCTATGTTTTGTGGCTCCAACACATCTTCATGATGGGGTTGTGCACCTTCTAAGTGGTCAACTGGTTCTTCAATTTCTTGAATCAATTGTGCACGAATTTTGTACAACGCCATGATTGTTTCATCTTGGATAGCAGCAATCATGTTTTGGAACATATCAAAGGCTTCAAATTTATATTCCACCAATGGATTTTTTTGGCCATATGCACGAAGACCGATACCTTCACGCAACATATCCATATTATCCAAATGTTCCATCCATTTGTTATCAACAACGCGCAACATAATAGCCTTTTCAAGCTGGCCAAACATAGCATCACCAAGCATATCAACGCGATCTTGATACTCAGCATGAGCAATTTCAAGCAAGCGTTCTAATAATTCTTGACGACTATATTCTTCCATATCTTGAGGAGTCATAATATCTTCGGTTAAGAAATATTGACTCAAGTGCTTGTAGAGACCTTCGTAATCCCATTCTTCTGGATATAATTTCTCATCTGCATAAGCATCTACAGATTCAGTAACAAGTTTATCAATCATTTCATTGATTGTGTCACGTAAGGACTCATTACGTAAAATACGACGACGTTGTTCGTATAATACTTCACGTTGTTGATTCATAACATCATCATACTCGAGTACATATTTACGAATATTATAGTTATGATCTTCTACTTTCTTTTGAGCACGTTCAATAGATTTAGTAATCAAAGAATGCTCAATAGGTTCATCCTCTTCCATGCCAAGTTTATCCATAATGCCTGTAATATTGTCAGCACCAAAGATACGCATCAAATCATCTTCTAAAGATAAGAAGAATTGAGAGGAACCTGGGTCACCTTGACGACCAGCACGACCACGCAACTGATTATCGATACGGCGACTTTCATGACGTTCAGTACCTAAGATGGCCAAGCCACCTAATTCAGGTACACCTTCACCTAATGTAATATCAGTACCACGACCTGCCATGTTTGTAGCAATTGTTACCATGCCCATTTGACCAGCATTGGCAACAATTTCAGCTTCTTTTTCATGATGTTTAGCATTCAATACTTTATGTGGTACGCCTGCACGTAATAACATATCTGAAAGCTCTTCAGATTGTGTAATAGATGTAGTACCAATCAAAATAGGTTGACCAGTTTGATGTCGTTCTACAGCATTACGTACTACGGCACGATATTTAGCAGCCTTAGTTTTAAAGATTTGATCTGGCAAATCTACACGGGCTAATGGTTTATTTGGAGGAATAGGCAATACTTCCAAACCGTAAATATCGATGAATTCTTTTTCCTCAGTCTTAGCTGTACCAGTCATACCAGCAAGCTTTTTATACATACGGAAATAGTTTTGGAATGTAATAGAAGCCAATGTTTGACTTTCACGTTCAACCTTCAAGCCTTCTTTAGCTTCGATAGCTTGATGTAAGCCATCAGAATAACGACGACCAAACATCAAACGACCTGTAAATTCATCGACGATAACAACTTCACCATCTTTAACTACGTAATCAGTATCGCGATGCATCATAGCATAAGCACGTAAAGATGCACCAAGTAGATGGTTTAACTCGATGTTTTCTGCATCATACAAGTTTTCAACACCAAGCATTTTTTCGACTTTTGCGATACCAGAATCAGTAGGTGCAATAGTCTTTTGTTTTTCATCAATTGTATAATCTTCATCTTTTACAAGATGAGGAACAATTTTAGCTAACTTGTAGTAATTATCTGTGGAACGTTGACCAGGACCAGAAATAATTAATGGAGTTCTCGCTTCATCGATAAGAATAGAGTCAACTTCATCGACAATTGCGTAATTCAATGGACGTTGTACCATTTGAGATACATCAGATACCATGTTATCGCGCAAATAGTCAAAACCAAACTCATTATTTGTACCATATGTAATATCACATGCATATGCTTCTTTACGTTGGTTATAATCGAGATTAGCCACAATAAGACCTGTAGAAAGGCCTAAGAAGTTATATAAACGACCCATTTGTTCACTATCGCGAGTAGCCAAATAATCATTTACTGTAACAACATGTACGCCGTTACCTGTCAATGCATTTAGATATACTGGCAATGTAGCAACTAATGTTTTACCTTCGCCAGTACGCATTTCTGCGATATTACCTCTATGAAGGCAAATACCACCGATCAACTGCACATCAAAATGACGCATGCCTAACACACGTTTAGATGCTTCGCGAACTACAGCAAATGCTTCTGGCAAAATGTCGTCTAACGTTTCCCCTTTTTGCAAACGACGTTTAAACTCATCGGTTTTTGCTACTAAGTTAGCATCACTTAATTTAACATAATTCGGTTCAATTTCATTAATATGATCAGCAATAGCACGCATTTTTTTAATTTCTTTTGCGTTATTATTGCCTAATAGCCTTTGTAAAAAGCTTAACAAACAAATCACTCCTCTATAGGACATCTTACATTATTTTATCTAATTTATTATAACGAAAATGCCTTGAATAGTCAAAGAATTCAAGGCATTTCACGATTATTTATAGCATTTTATAAAAAAGGTGGATGACTCAAAATGGTCATCCACCTTGATATAATAATCGGCTGATTTAAAAAGTAGAAAGGAGTTAGGATTATTGTCAGCCGATATTATAGGTTATTGTAATTCTGGCTCAATCAAACCATAGAATCCATCATGTCTACGATATACTACGTTCATTGCTTCTGTTTCAGCATTGAAGAACATAAAGAAGTCATGGCCAATAAGATTCATTTGTAAGATAGCTTCTTCTACATCCATAGGACGTACTGCAAAGTGTTTCCGTTTTACAACTTCGATAGTTTCCTCTTCTACAGGAGCTGCTAAAGCTTCAGGATGGAAAGCTTCTTGTTTTTTGAAGCGTTTTGCTAAACGAGTTTTATGTTTATGGATTTGACGTACGATCTTGTCTATTACTAAATCAATAGCTGCATACATATCATCGTTTGTTTCTACACCGCGAAGAACGATCTTATCAACGAAGCATGTAAGTTCAACAGTAGATTTATCTTTAACAACGGATAAAACCGCTTGTGCATCTAACTCATCATCGAAGTAACGAGTTAATTTGCTCAATCTTTTTTCGATGTATGCTCTTAGAGCATCTGTCACTTCAATGTTTTTACCTCTGATTGCTACTTTCATAAGTCAACACCCTTTCTAAAAATCATCCACGAGATACGAGTGTGTAGTAATTTTTTACTTATCTCTCGTGTTATATTTAGTATTTCTACATCAAGGTATAAAACTCCTCTTTTTTTCAAAAGAATTTTTATATTTTTTGCAGAATTATAAATATTATTTCCAGTAACAATCGAAAAACTCCAATATCATGCGATATCGGAGTTTCTTTATATGTTGCTTTTATGTATTTTTTGGTATGTTATTACGCTTTTACAACGTTAGCAGCTTGAGGGCCACGGTTACCATCAACGATATCAAACTCTACATTTTGACCTTCTGTCAAAGATTTGAAGCCTTCGTCTTGGATCGCAGAGTAATGTACGAATACATCGCTACCGTCTTCACGTTCAATAAAACCATAACCTTTTTCTGCGCTAAACCATTTTACTTTACCTAACATGGTAACATCCTCCTAAAAATATATATATTGTCTTACTGTCTTGCACTACACTTGTATCATAACACAGCATGTATAAAATATCAAACAATAATATTAACACTTTTAATGAATATACAAATATATCTTATTGACAATTCATCCCCTAAAAACTACTTTAAAACCTTTATTTATCTATATTATAAATATTTCCGAACAGCACATTAAATTATTACATAATTTTATAATCATAAAAATATATGAATTAAAAATTATTACTCCAAAATATATATGTATAAAATTTTTATATATCACAAATATTTATAGCGATAATCGTATTTTATAGATTAAGAAAAGCCTAAAAGCGCTTATTTACAAGGGTTGAACAGATACGGATAAAATAAGTCATCAAATATATTAATAGATATAAATCGATTCATATATTAAGAAATTTAATATCTACAAATTTGGTTATCTTTAAAAATACAAAAAAAAGGAAGCAAACTCTGAATTTCAGAACTTACTTCCTTTTATGTTAGAAAATATTATTATAAAATTTTCGACAAGAACAATTTTGTTCGCTCATTTGTTGGAGCATCAAATACCTTTTCAGGAGTATCATCTTCTAAGATTAATCCACCATCAACGAATAATACGCGGTCAGCTACTTCTTTAGCAAAGCCCATTTCATGAGTAACAATAACCATCGTCATCCCTTCTTCTGCGAGAGACTTCATTACATCTAGAACCTCACGAACCATTTCTGGATCGAGTGCAGATGTAGGTTCATCAAATAGCATAACTTTTGGTTTCATCGCTAGGGCACGGGCAATAGCAACACGTTGCTTTTGACCACCAGATAAGGAATCAGGATATGCATTAGCTTTATCTCCTAACCCAACGCGATCAAGTAAAGCTTGTCCGATTTTCTTAGCTTCATCACTAGAAGTTTTACGAACCTTAGTTTGAGCTAATGTTAAATTTTCCATTACAGTCATATGTGGGAAAAGATTAAAGTTTTGGAATACCATCCCTACTTCAGCACGAACTTCATTGAGTTTAGACTTATCAGAAAGATCCATACCATCTACAATTACCTTACCAGATGTAGGCTCTTCTAAGTAGTTCATAGTACGCAATACTGTACTTTTACCAGAACCAGATGGACCAATTATAACGACAACTTGACCTTTTTCTATATGTAAATCAATGCCCTTTAATACTTCATTTTTACCAAAGGATTTATGTACATTTTCTAATTTAATCATTTAATGCTATATTTCCTTTCAAGGTAACCAACTAATTGTGAAATTGTTACTGTCATAATAAGGTAAATAACAGCAACTGTACCCCAGATTTCAAAGGATGCATACGTTTTAGCAATGATTAATTGACCACGACGTGTCAATTCTTCGAAACCAATTACAGAAACCAATGAGGAGTCTTTCAACATAGCAATAAATTCATTACCCAATGGTGGGATAATTGCTTTGAAAGCTTGAGGCATGATGATATAACGCATAGTTTGACCCCAAGTTAAACCAAGAGATCGACCTGCTTCCATTTGACCTTTATCGATAGACTGGATACCAGCACGGAAGATCTCAGACACATATGCACCAGAGTTAATACTACATGCGGTAACAGCTGCAATAAATGGATCAATACGTTGTCCTGTAATCATTGGCAAAGCAAAATAAATCAAGAAGATTTGTACCAATAACGGTGTACCACGAATGATATCTACATAACATTTTGCTAATAATCTAACTACAGTAAATTTAGATAAATTTGCTAAGGCTACTAATAAACCGATAAAGAAACCACAGCCAACAGACATAGCTGTAATTTCTACGGTTACAAGTGCACCTTGTAATAAGAGCGGTAAATTATCCGCAATTAACCCCCAATTAAAACTCATGATCTCTCCTATTATTTAAATTCTACCACTACTGGCATATCAGCAGGTGCATCTACATTAAACCATTTTTTATATAATGTATTAAATTCACCATCAGCCTTCATATCTGCAATTGCTTTATTGATTTGTTCTTGTAAATCTTTATTATCTTTATTAATTGCTAAGCCCAAATATTCTTTTGTATTTGGATATGCCATAAATTTAATATGTTGATCTGGATGTTTAGTACTGTAATATTGAGCCACTGGCAAATCAATAACAGTTGCATCAGCACCACCATTTTGTAATTCTAACAAAGCTTCATTACTATGGTCAAACTCTTTTACAGTAGTACCTTCGATTTTATGGGCTAAATCTGCACCAGTAGTACCTAGTTGAGCAGCAATTTTCTTGCCTTTAAGATCGTCAAGAGATGTGATATTTGCGCCATCTTTATATACTACAGCAAGGGCATTTTCATAATATGGAGAAGAGAATAATACCTTTTCACTTCTAGCTTTGGTAATCGTCATACCAGATGCAGCTACATCAATATCATGTGTATTTAAAGCTGGAATCAAAGCATCAAAAGCAACATTCTTAAGCTCTACATCTTTATTGATACGTTTACCAATGGCACGAATTAAATCAATATCAAAGCCTGTGTAGTCTTGAGTTTTTTCATCTTTAAATTCAAATGGTACAAATGTGGCATTAGTACCAACAATGAGTTTATTAGAAGTTGTTTGTGTAGAAGATCCACAACCGCCAATTACAGTACCGGCCATTACTAACATACAACCACCAATGATTAATTTTTTTAACTTGCTATTTAACATCGAATCATCCTCATTTACTAAACTAACTATTTTTATTCCACTAGTATACCACTTAGTATAATTATGTCAACAATTTTGTATAGAATCATCCTGAATATCAATTAATCACTATATTTATATTTTATTTTTATACACTGATTGTATATTTATAACAACAATGTATAAAAACTTTCCCATAAGAATCGGTATTTTCACCATTTTTAAATATACAAATGTATAAAAAGAAAAAAGCACATGAGAAAAGCCTCATGTGCCCGCATACGGCTGACCTGGTCTTTGCCCCCACACTCGCCTGCTGGAGGGTTCGCTCATAAGTCCGAGACTCCCCACTACTACCCCTCTCGGTTTTACCGGCAGGACTTACACCTAAGCCGCACCATGCTCACAACCCCTTGGGTTGCTTATGTGGATCGTTTCGCCTGCGACTGGCATCGACTTTCAACCACAGACCCGTATAGACGTATTATAAAGAATAACAGTATACATGTCTAGATTTATAATTATATATACATTCTTAAAATTAATAAGACGTACCTATTAAATTATATTTCCGAACATAGCATCGTTCAGTTCTCATTGAAATGAGAATAAATTTTGCAACCCCTTTTTTGGTATGTATAGAAAATTGTCATAGAAAACCTAAAATATTCTTCATATTATTTTAATATTTATAAAATTAGTTTTTCTAGGTACTATATTTAGTACATTCCTAAAATGTCAATTATTTTTAGTATGCCAAATATGAATACAACATGTATAATAGAACATACGTATCATACACAAAATATTATTTATGGTGTATAATTTGTATACTATTAAATAAGAACGGCCTAAAGTTGTACGATATGAACATAAGTACGAGGGGTTGTACCATATGTTCTACATGTTAGTTAAAGGGGTTTATTATGTTTATGTTATCATTAATGCAACCATCTGGGTTGTACGAACTGGAGAAGGACAGTTTAGAAGCCATTAGCGCTCAGCTTTTGCAGATGATACAAATGAAAAGCTATCATCTGTACACTCATTCTATCCAAGTTTCAAACTATGCAGTTAGTATTGCTGCTAAAATGGGTTTACCGTTAAATGAAATTGAACAAATTCGCCATGCAGCATTACTTCATGACGTAGGACTATTAATGGTACCTAATGCATTAATCCAAAAATCTCCATATCTTAATAAACAAGAAATGTCCAAGTATAAGCAACATGCTGCAAGTGGTGCGAATATGATCGAAAACTACCCTTGCTGCCAACAAATCTTGCCTTATATTCGTTACCACCATGAAAAATGGGATGGCTCTGGTTACCCTAAACATTTGCGTGGTGCTAACATCCCATTAGGAGCTAGAATCATTGCTGTTGCAGATTATTATGATACAACAGTTAATCCTTCTACAGAATTTTGGGCAAAAACAAAAGCTAAAGCAAAAGAAGAACTCTTTAGTGCATCCG
>NZ_CAJLUB010000012.1 GCF_905209685.1 uncultured Veillonella sp.
ACTACATACATCCTATATTAGATTTCTATTCATGTCAATAAATTCTATAGAATTTTATTTTCAGCCCTATAGATTTCCATGAAATACACTAATTATATAAAAAAGAGCACTCTTTATGAGTGCTCTTTTAAATGTTTAATAAAACAAGCTATTATGCTTTTGCTTCTTTACCGTATTTTACGAGGCTTTCAGCTTCGATTTCAGCTTGAGTGCGATAGTCTTGAGGAATGTCAGACAAACGAATCCAGCTGCGAACTGCTTCTACTAATACGATAAGAATCATGAGGAACATAGCAGCACTGAATGCTACTAGGATCCATTTACCAGCTGGAATGTAGCTGTTAAATACGTTTTCAAAGTCTGCAGCGATAGCCACGATAGCCATGAGAATACAAGGAATACCTGTTACCCATGCATAACGTTTGCGGCCAAGTCGCATGATAACTGTAGTACCTACAGCCAATGTCATAGTACCTAATAATTGGTTAGATACGCCGAATAGAGGCCAAATAATACCGATGTTACCTTGTAGAACTAGGTAGCCCCACAATACACAAATTAAAGCTGCACAACCATAAACGCCAGGAGCCCAATGTTGGTCGTTGAATTTAGGATGGAAATGACCTAATAATTCTTGAAGTAAGTAACGACCTACGCGAGTACCAGCATCGATCAAAGTCATGATGAACAATGCTTCGAACATGATACAGAAGTGATACCAGTAACCCAATAAGTGATCCATGTTAGGCAATCTGGAGAAGATATGAGCCATACCTACTGCAAGGGATACGGCACCACCAGGACGATGCATCAAGTCTTCACCAACCATTGCGGACAATGCTGGCAATTCATGAACTTGAAGGCCTAACGCTTTGAAGGATTCAACAGTGGAGTTAATTGCGAAGTAATCATCTGGATGCAATGCAGTAGCTGCGATCAACGCCATCATAGCGATGAAGCCTTCTGTTAACATTGCACCATAGCCGATAGGCAAGATTTCTTTTTCATTAGTAAGCATTTTAGGTGTTGTACCTGTTGCGATAACAGTATGGAAACCAGACAACGCACCACATGCGATAGTAATGAAGATGTAAGGGAATACAGAACCTTTCAATACAGGACCGCCACCCCAGATATAAGGAGTAACAGCTGGCATTTGAATTTCAGGCATTACGATGATAATACCAAGAGCCAATGCGCCGATTGTACCGATTTTAAGGTATGTGGACAAATAGTCACGAGGAGCAAGCAATAACCATACTGGCAATGCTGCTGCAAAGAAACCATAGACTGCAAGCATGATTTCAATAGTTTGCAAGTCATATGTGAACCAAGAAGCATATTCGCTAGCTGCTACGTTTGGACCGTAGATAATAGCTGCGAAGATCAATGCTACACCGATAATAGTTGCTTCTTGAATTTTACCAGGACGCAACCATTTCAAATAAATACCAATGAAAATAGCGATTGGAATTGTAGCAAATACGGAGAAGAAACCCCATGGGGAGTTATGCAATGCGTTAGCTACTACTACGGCCATACCAGCAAGGGTGATGATCAATAGGAACAATGTAGCAAGCATAGCACCGAAACCAGCAAATTTACTGATTTCTTCCCGTGCAATATCCGCAATAGATTTACCATCATAGCGAACAGATGCGAACAAGATAACCATGTCATGTACAGCGCCAGCTAATACGGAACCGATAAGGATCCATAATGCGCCAGGCAAATACCCGAACTGGGCTGCGATAACAGGACCTACAAGAGGACCTGCACCAGCAATCGCTGCAAAGTGATGACCAAATGTTACCCATTTGTTAGTTGGCACGTAATCGTGACCGTCGTTGTGAACCATAGCTGGCGTTGGACGATATTCATCCAATGTTAATACTTTCGCCGCTATGAAAGCCCCGTAAAAGCGGTACGCTAAAATTAGAATACACGCGGAGGCTATAACTAAGTAAATACCATTCATAACCATATAAACACCTCCAATTGTCTTGTGTGACATGGTGTTATATAAAAATATCTGATAAATCTTTTGCTCATCCATGCCACATTGGCTCTCTAAACTTTTAGTACTTACAATAATTATTGTATATCTAAACATAAAAGTGTCAATTATCGATTTCTCATTTTGAATGTACATTATGAGTTAAAAGCATAATTAAAAAGCATTCTCCGTTAATAAGAGAATGCTTTTATCGTTTTATTTTGATAGTAATTATCTATTGTCTTACGACGATGCCTACTTCATGAAGTGCTTTTTTAATATCTTTTATAGTTAAAACTTTGTTATGTAGCAACGCGTCAGCAAGAGCTCCAGTTACATTTGTCTTTGTAAATAAATCCACAAAATGCTGTATATTTCCAGCACCACCAAAGGCCGTTACAGGCACATCAACAACCTCTGCCAAGGCCTGATATAATTCAATATCAAAGCCAAGACCTGTGCCATGTCTATCGATACTCGTTACCAATAACTCACCTGCACCACGGTCTATCGCTTCTTTCGCCCATTCTAAAGCATTTTTGCATTGTGCCCCCGGATCATCAGATGTGCCATGTCCATAGGCATACCACATTTTTTCAAAAGGATTATATTTTACATCTAAGCACACAACGATACCTTGATTGCCAAACTTCTTTGCCCCTTCTGTAATAAGGGATGGATTAGATAATGCCGCCGTATTGATAGAAACCTTATCGGCACCAGCTTTCATAAGCTGCATCATATCCTCCACAGAAGTAATGCCACCACCTACAGTTAATGGCATGAATACCTTATCCGATGCATTGAGTACTATATCAGTAAAGGTTTTACGGCCTTCTGTTGTAGCCGTTATATCTAATAATACAAGTTCGTCCGCCCCTTGTATCTCATAACGTTCCGCACATTCAACAGGATTGCCGGCATCAACCATATCTCGGAATTGCACACCATTCTGGACACGACCATTGGCCACACTGAGGCAAGGAATAATACGTTTCGCTAACATAGAATGACCCTCCTATTGTTTCGCCGCTGCATAGGCTTCCGTAATATTGCCAAATGCACGCAATAGATTTAAACCTACTACACCACTTTTTTCAGGATGAAATTGCATTCCATACACTCTACCGCGCTCTACAACGCCAGGTACATCGATACCATAGTTTGCAGTGGATGTAATAAATTCAGGGTCTGTATCTACATAATAGGAATGAACGAAATAGGTATATTGATTGTCTACATTGCTGAAAGCACTATCTGGATGGTGCACTGTATTTTTGTTCCAACCCATGTGGGGCACACTGAGGCCAAGGTCACGAGGAATTTCTTTTACCTTGCCTGGAATAAGTCCTAAGCCTGGTGTTGGGCCATATTCTTCGGACTCTTCAAATAATAGCTGCATACCCAAGCAAATACCTAATAATGGTATTTCTCGTTTTACCACTTCATGAATGACATCGACGAGACCACGTTCCTTAAGGACTGCTACTGCCGACGCATAGGCGCCTACACCTGGCAAGAGAACGCCATCAGCATTTAGTATAACCTCAGGATCTGCTGTTAGCACCGCATCAAGTCCGATGTAGGCCAACGCTTTCTGAACATTAAATGTATTGCCCGCATCATAATCTATAATGGCAATCATAATATACTCCTTTCAACAGCCTTAATGAGCCCCAGTCATTACTAGGGCTCGTCATTCACGTTGTTTTCGTTATATATATTCTCTAAACAGGATACAAACTCCTGCCATTCAATTGGGTAAAAGCTAAACTCCATTCTATAGAATGAAAGTTGATATCATAAGGCGCAAATTATTAGTATATATGATATATCCCATATTGATTAATTCATGAATTGTTTTAATATACCGCGCATAACAGCTCCATCTTGAGCCATTGGAATGGTAAGTCTCAACCAACCTTCCCGTTGTCCGCGGCGCACTTGATAGCCTTCTTTTAACCATGCATCAGCCAAGCCTTCTGCATCAGATACAGCAAAGAAAATAAAGTTCGCTTCACTCTTGTAGTAGTGAATACCTAATTCATCAAACAAGCTTTCCCATTTAGCCCGCTCTTCTGCATTTTGAGATATCGTTCTTGTTAAGAATGCTTGATCATCAAAGGCTGCTTCTGCTGCTACTTGGGATAAAGTATTGAGATTATATGGCAAGCGGATAGTTTGCATATAGTTCGCAAGCTCTAAAGGCGTCATCATATAGCCTACACGGTAATTAGCAAGACCATATGCCTTGGAGAAGGTACGCATAATAGCTACATTTGGGAACTCATCTAGCAATGCACGTGCTGTAGGAACATCTACGGACGTAACAAAATCAATATAAGCCTCATCGATGATAACTAGTGTGTCTTTTGGTACTTTTGCAATAAAGTTACGGATATCTTCAACAGTTTCATAGGTACCTGTCGGGTTATTAGGATTACAAATCCATACGAGACGTGTTGTGTCATCTACAGCTTTCAACAATGCAGCAAAATCATAGTGACCTGTTTCAAAATCAGCTTGGACCTCACGAATTTCAGCTCCCTCAACGAGACCATTTAAAGCATACTCGGAGAAAGCTGGCACGCTTACCACGATGGAGTCACCAGCGCTGATCAATGTTTTATTGACCATGGCAATAACCTCATCAAGGCCTACACCGATAACGAGTTGCTCTGGTTGTACCTTCCAATACGCAGCCAATTTCATACGCAAGTCGGTAGCATTACCATCAGGATAATAGTTAGCATCATTATATGTGACATAGCTAAGGATAGCCTCGCGCACCAATGGAGATGTACCGTATGGATTTTCGTTGGCTGACAAGCGCACTAATCGGTCCACCCCAAGACGTTCCTTTACCGCTGCAGCAGGCTCCTCTGGTATATAGGGTTTCAATGTGCGAATTATCTCTTTCATAGGCTATCCTTTCTAACTATTTTCTTAACGTATATACACGCGTTCAAACTCATTTTGTGTTTATATACTCATCTAAACTCATATGTACGTATTTCAATGCAAATACATTTATTAAAACTCATATGAACTTATGTAAGCTCACCATACGGTGTTCATTATAAATTCGTAATCTCTGGACGATCTGTAGTCTTGCTCACTACCCCTTCACGGCTCGCAAGTTCTGCCTCAATGGCTTCGTAAGGGATATTTTTTTCCGCCAATAATACGAGCAAGTGATACAACACATCTGCTGTTTCGTAAATCAACTCTTGAGGATCTTCGTTCTTTGCAGCGATGACAACCTCTGTAGCCTCTTCGCCTACCTTTTTCAAGATTTTATCGAGACCTTTATCAAATAAGTAATTCGTATAAGAACCTTCCTTAGGTTGCGCTTTGCGGTTCTTAATAATTTCGTATAATTCGTTCAATGTTTGTTGTGCCATGACTAACTCCAATCTACATCATTAAAGAAACAGCTTGTGCGCCCCGTGTGACACGCAGGACCTTCTGGCTTAACTAAAATGAGCAAGGTATCTCCATCGCAATCGAGGGCCATGCTCACCACGTGCTGCACATTGCCACTGGTACCACCCTTGTGCCATAGCTCTTGGCGAGAACGAGACCAAAACCACGTTTCCTTTGTCTCTAGTGTTTTGTGAAAGCTTTCTTCGTTCATCCACGCCACCATGAGCACGTCTTTTGTGTCTACGTCTTGTACAACCGTTGGCAATAAGCCATTTCCCTTTTCAAAATCCGGTTTCATATAGTAATCCTTTAATACAAGTAATCTTTTCAAAATTCAATGTTTTAATTAGTACCATTACCATATTGGAGGCATTTAATCCGTTTACCATACTCTAATTATGTAAATTACTTTTATCGTACAGTAATTCCTCGAGCTCGTAATTCATTTTTAAGATCAGGGATTTTAATTTCTCCAAAGTGGAAGATAGATGCCGCTAGTGCACCGGTAACGCCGGTTTGTTCAAAGAGGTCTATAAAATCTTGAACCTTGCCGGCACCACCAGATGCGATAATAGGTACATCTACAACGGCTTCAATGGCCTTATATAGTTCGATATCAAAGCCAGATTTAGTGCCGTCCTTATCCATGCTCGTTACAAGCAATTCCCCTGCTCCACGAGAGACAGCTTCCTTAGCCCAATCGAGGGCTTTCCATTCGGTGCGCTTACGACCACCATGCGTATAAGCGTACCATTCGCCAGTCTCTTCGTCTGTTTTTACATCGATAGCCACTACCATACATTGGTTACCAAACTTTTGAGCTCCTTCTGTGATGAGTTCAGGATTTGCAAGAGCTGCCGAATTCAAAGATACCTTGTCGGCGCCAGCTTTCAACAAAGCCGTCATATTATCAACGCTCTTAATACCACCACCAACGGTGAGCGGCATAAATACCTGGGAAGAAATCTCTTGCACCACGTCGCGCATAGTAGTCCGTGCATCGACAGTAGCCGTAATATCTAAGAATACTAATTCGTCAGCCTGTTGCTGTTCATAGGAAGCCGCAATATCTACGGGACTCCCTACATCTACGAGGTTAACAAAGTTAACCCCTTTTTTAACGCGCCCATCATCCACATCAAGGCATGGAATAATCCGTTTCGCTAACATAATTCTACTCCCCACTAAATGTTATCAATCTATTTCATCGGTCATGCTAAACAACACATGTTGTAAATACTACAGGAATAGCATCAGCAATATAATTACCGTTGATTGTACCCGGCAATTTCCTCTAATGTAATAGTTCCTTCATACAAAGCCTTACCAACGATGCTATCCATAACGCCTTTAGCTTCAAGGGATTTAATGTCTTCTAAATTACGAACGCCACCAGACGCAACGATACGCGCTGTAGGGAATTCTTTTTGCAAATTGCCAAGCAAGTCCTCGTTAGCACCTTGCATAGTGCCATCTCTGTCCACATCGGTAACGATGAAGTACTTTGCGCCGCCTTCAACCATAGCGCCAATCAAATCGGTCATAGGCACATCGGATTGATCGAGCCAACCTTCAGCAGCGACCTTACCATTTTTACCGTCTACGCCGATTACAATGCGCTCTGCACCATATTCAGCAATCACTCGTTTGGTAAGCTCTGGATTTTTGAGTGCTACGGAACCTAAGATAACGCGGTCTACACCTAAACCTAAATAGAGGTCAACAGCTGCTTTATCTCGAATGCCTCCACCGATTTCAAGGATGCCTGTGAAAGCCTGACGCACTGCTTTTACAATGTCCACATTAACAGGCTTACCTGCCTTAGCACCGTCTAAATCGACGAGGTGGAGTGCGCCTACCTTGGCATCTTCATATTGTTTTGCTTGGTCCACTGGATCTGGATTGATAACAGTTTCCTGCGCGAAGTCACCTTTATAGAGGCGAACGCTGCGACCATCTTGTAAATCTATAGCTGGAAAAATCATAGGTTCTCCTTTATTAAATGACTGTATTAAATAACACCCTTTGTGGAGTTTACCCCTTGAATATCTGGGTTAATCGTAACGGCCTTGCGCAATGCGCGACCTGTAGCCTTAAACATGCTTTCAATAATGTGGTGCGTGTTGCGACCATATAGATTGCGAACATGTAAATTCATAGCAGCGCTCATAGCAAGAGCTTGAAAGAAATCCTCCACTAGCTCTGTTTCAAAGTTGCCCCCAAGAACTGGAGTGCTCCATTCACCTTGGAATACAAGGTACGGACGGCCGCTCAAGTCGATTACAACTTGTGTTAGTGCTTCGTCCATAGGAACCCAGGCATCGCCGTAACGCTCGATGCCAGCCTTATCGCCAAGGGCTTTCACCAAAGCCTGACCTAACGCCAGTCCGATGTCCTCAACGGTGTGGTGAGCATCTACGTATGTATCGCCCTTTGCCTCAACCACGAGGCCAAAGCGGCCGTGTTTTGCCAGCAGCGTCAACATGTGGTCAAAAAATCCAATCCCTGTGGAGATGGAGCTCGTTTGCGCCCCATCAAGGGTAAGTTCTACTGTAATATCTGTTTCTTGCGTGGTGCGTTGCACCATACCTGTGCGTATCATAACGACCTCTATACTCCAAATCTATTTTTCAAAACGTACTTCGATGGCGCGAGCATGTGCTTCAAGGCCTTCTGTACGAGCTAATGTAGTGATGTGTGTTGCCACTTCTTCTAACCGTTCTTTTGTAAATTGTGTAAAGGATGTACGTTTTACGAAATCATACACACCAAGTGGAGATGAGAAGCGTGCTGTACCACTGGTAGGCAATACGTGATTTGTACCGCCTACGTAGTCTCCCAATGGCTCAGATGCATAGGCACCAAGGAATACGGAGCCCGCATTTTGAACGAGGCTCATGTAGCCCATTGGATCTGGCAATTGGATTTCCAAATGCTCAGGTGCTACTTCGTTCATTACCGTAAACATGTCTTCAACACTATCCATAACAGCAATATAACTGTTATTTTCAATAGCTGGACGCGCGATGCTTTCACGAGGCAACAATTTTAATTGGCGTTCTACCTCATCGGATACGGCATTTGCTAGGCTTTCACTTGTGGTAACCATAATAGCGCGCGCCCGAGGATCATGTTCCGCTTGAGACAAAAGGTCTGCAGCAAGGTGAACTGGATTAGCACTATCGTCAGCGATAACGCCGATTTCACTAGGGCCTGCAATCATGTCGATGTCAACTTGGCCGAACACTTGGCGTTTTGCTGTAGCAACGTAAATATTGCCAGGGCCTACGATTTTATCAACCTTTGGAATGCTTTCCGTACCATATGCTAGAGCTGCTACACCTTGAGCACCGCCAACTTGGTATACCGCATCAACGCCAGCAAGTTTTGCGGCGCCCAACACAGCAGGATTAATGCCATCCTTTTGAGGAGGTGTGACCATAACAATTTCTTTAACGCCTGCAATTTTAGCTGGCAACGCAGTCATGATAATAGTAGAAGGATACGCTGCTGTACCACCAGGAACATAAAGGCCAACGCAAGCCAATGGAATAACCTTTTGACCGCGGATGATGCCCGGTGTATCCATATCCACAAAACCTTGTTCAATTTCACGACTGTGGAACTCAGTAATATTAGCCTTTGCCTTTAACAAGGCAGCCTTCAAATCATCAGATAAGGACTCATAAGCAGCATCGATTTCCTCTTGAGGCACCTTGAAATCTTCGATGGATACACCATCAAATTTTTCAGAGTATGCCTTTAAAGCCGCATCACCATTGGTGCGAACATCGTCGATGATATCGTACACGCGACGCTCAATTTCCATGTCTGTAGTTTGTTGAGTATAATTTCGAACGATACTAAGCATCGTATCTAATGATTCCTTATAAATTTTCATGTTTTATCCTTCTTCCTATCTATGCTCTTCGCACTATTAGTTCTATCTCTTATTTATTAATGGCTTCTGAAAGCTGGTCTATAAGTTTAAAAATAGTATTTCTCTTTTGTTTTAGCGCTAATGGATTAGCTACTAAACGAGTAGAAATCTTTTGTAACCAGTCGAAGATTTCTAAGTTATTTTCCCGTAAGGTTGTGCCTGTTTCTGTAATATCTACGATGGCGTCAGCGAGCCCTACTAACGGAGCCAATTCTACGGAGCCTTCGATTTTGATGATTTCCACATCTTGGGCACCAAAGTACTGTTTTGTAATGGTTGGATACTTTGTACCGATACGTTGGCGGCGACCTTCTTTAGGATCATAGCCTGCCAAAGAGGCCAAGATAAATTGGCATTTACCAGTTTGTAAATCTAGCATTTCATAGCTTGTATCGTCTTGTTCATCTAATACGTCACTACCAACAATACCAAGGTCAACTACACCGTTTTTCAAATATGTCGTTACATCAGGACCTTTAGCGAGGATAACCTCTATAGCATCACCCAACGGAATGATGAGCTTACGCGCCTTGTTCCGTAACGGCTCACAATCTACGCCACAGGACTTCAAGAGAGGAATGAAATCTTTCTCTACGCGGCCCTTTGTAAGAGCGATACGCAATTTACCATTATCTTGATTGTTGCTTTCACCATTCAAGGTTACATCGGTCAACACGTCGATGTTGAAAGCCATCCCAACCGCAGGCATTGGCGTACCATCAAAGCTAGATAGTAAGCCGTCATAACGACCGCCACTGACGATGTATTGGGACACGCCATCCACATAGCCTCTAAAGGTAAGGCCTGTGTAATAGGATTGAAGTGGCTCTGTAGACACGTCAATGCGAGCCTGCTGACCTGTTTGAGCCACTTGGTTCGCCATATCTACGAGATTATCTAAAATACGTTGTGCTGCTGCAGGCAAGATGATTTGATTAAGCTCATCCTTAATATCTTGCACCGTACCAAACAAGCGAGGCCATACAGTTAAGAATGGATATAACGCACTATTTTTAAAGTCAGAAATCAACTCGTTATAGCGTGGCAAGTATTTAGTAAATAAAGCCTCTAAAAGCTCAGTTTTTTCTTCATCACTAAGGCCAAGTGCATCGGTAATGGCGCGAGAAAAACGAGCATCCCCAATTTCTAATAGCAAATTATTACCGAGCTGAGTTTCATTTACCTCTTTAATGATGGCGAAGCACTCTTGCTCGGCTTCAATGCCTTCATAGCCTACCATCTCGATGCCGCCTTGCGTAACTTGGTTCACATCGCCACGGTGCTTTTTATTTTTCATGAACACATCGCCCAAGTAATAGAACGTGCGAGGCAATTCAATATTGGTAGTCGCCAAGAAACGACCGATTGGCATAGTCAAATCAGGACGAATTACGACGGACTCATCAGAACTATCCATGAACTCGTACATATGCTGACCGCGCCCCATTGCATAGCCATTAAATACATCCTTGTACTCCACAAGAGGTGTAGAGATCTTTGTGTATTGGCGGCTACGACATAGACCGAGCACATATTGGCTCACATCATCCTTGCGCTCCGCTACGGCCCCTATATCATCACGGAACCCCGTAGGTAATTGCTGCTGTACCATCCTAAACATCCTTTCTATCATTTCATTTCTCATGTTTGTGAAAGCATCATATAATCAGTTTCAAACGAGTTAAATGGCTTTCATTTACCTATGAGAAAAAATTTACCTATATCGATACTTTCCTATTTTATCGCTTTATCTAATTAAAGCATGAAATTATAATATAACGGTTCTATAGAATTGTCAATAGAACCGTTAAGATTTCACGTTATTAATATAAAGCTAATACGCCTATAGTTTATATTCTTTTATAGATCATAGTTACATACATATATTTAAGGATTAGTTTTGACTTTGTAACGATAGATATATAGACTTATCAGCTTCATCTAAGTCTTCAATTTTATACTTCGTTTTAGTATCACTAAAATGATAATACTTCCGAACATGATCCAATAAAGCATTAGACTCTTGGTTTTGTTTGGAGAGAAATAGAACACAATTCATATTATTATCAAAGACAATCATATTATCCTTACATAATAAGTATAGATACGAGCTGCCAGCCTTATCTTTCTCTACAAAGGCATCAAAGAAATAAGGAAATTTAGAGTTAGAGAAACTAGTATCAGATACAATAAATTGGCTACCCAATTTGCTAATATGAATTTCATTCTTAGGCCCAAACTCTAAAACTACACTGCGCCCAACTAGCTCACCTGATGATGGTTCATGATAAAACATATAAGCTATAAAAGCTGCTATTAGAGTAATCAGAATAATAATCCCAAACAACAATTTTCTCATCAATCTATCCCCAGATACGTTCTATATCTGCTATGCTATGTGCATCAGAGCCCAATACAAATGGCACGCCAATAACAGCAGCCATGCCTTGGATAAAGCGGCTTGGATACATTTCACGGCAGTCTGGTTTGAAGAAGCCACTCATGTTATAGTCTAACTCACGACCTTGTACGCGCATGATATGTAAAATATCACTTACCACCTGCGCATTGCGACGATCTAAGTGATGTTCAAAACCAAAGTGATGTTGGTATTTTTTAATCAAATCAAAGTGACCGATGCGTTTAGGCGTATATTCACCAAGGTCAGCACGTACGGCTTGGCGCACTGTGGAGTAATATTTGTAATACAACTCATATTGCTTTTCAATCCACGGACCAAAGCCCTTTTCAAATTCTTCAGGGCTATAGTCTAAGCAGTAAAAGGCATTATTAACGCCTTCCATAAAGTGAACGGATAAAATATTATCATCCGTTAATGGACCATAACGGTCTAGGAACTCCTGAATATCTGCCTCAAAGCCTGGAATATAATCCACCTCAAAGCCGAGGGAGATATCGATATGTGTACCATAGGCACGTTGTAATTGACGACCTAATTCTAGATAGCTATCAACTTGGTTTAATTTCAAAGACGCTGTATCATAGGCCTTTTGGTCACCACCGTATTCAGCTGCAAAAGCCTTTGGCAACGGCGCATGCTCTGTAAGGCATACCTTTTCAATGCGCAACTCAATGGCCTTTTCAATCATCAATGCAGTTCGGTCCCCACTACCATGTGGACACAATTCTGTATGCACATGACCATCTACAAGACGGCTGCGATACTTGCTGTATCCAACGAACTGCCGTTCATCTTTCATGTTCATTCAATCACCCTATTCGCCCTAACCCGTAGCGAACCCTTATCTATCATCTGTACATTATTAATATATCGTATTTATATATCGTATTATTATCTATGTATTACTATCTACGTTTTATTATACCAATAATGCGTATGTTTCGGTATCCTGATATTTACCATGTTTGAAACCAACTTGCGGTGTTAAACCACAATAGGTAAATCCAAACCGTTCATGTAGCGCTGTACTTGCTGCATTTCCCGCCGTAATGACAGACACCACTGTATGTAATGTTTCCGTTTCTTTCGCATGTTCTAATATATGGGCCATCAATTTAGACGCCACGCCTTTGCCGCGATACTCTTGATGAATGTAGATAGATAATTCGACGGTACTTTTGAAAGCATCCTTCGTTCTATATGGTGAAAGCGATGCATAGCCTACCACAACATCGTCCATAATCCCTACAAAAATGCAGTGCTCCGCTGTTTGATGCGCCTCATACCACTCCTGCCACTCTGTTAGTGTTCGTGGCTCAAGATCAAGAGTAGCTACACCGTTTACAACCTCGTAATTGTAAATATCTAAACAAGCTGCGATATCATCCTTTGTAATTGGTCGTATTACTAATTCACTCATAAGAAGCCCTCAAAACAGTTGTTATCAAAACTGAAATTATTTCTATATAACATAATATATAAAAAGAACCTAAATACGCAAGAAAAAAGGACGAGTTTCAACTCGCCCTTTTTGTTATATTGTAGGCAATATTTTGTACGCTTACTACCTATCAGTAGGATATCATAAATAAATTTCCAAAAGATAAACAAAAGACACCTAGAAATTTGGCCATTTCCAGGTGTCTTTTCAGGTGTACCAATTAAGATACCCCATACTCTTCAAATTAATTATAACACAATTAACTCTATGAATCTGTCTAGTTTATCTATTACACAATTACGAATAGTAGTACTGTAATAGCAATCAATGCACCAATTACAGCGTAGTCCATAGTTTTCAATCCTACAGATGCTGCAAAGCTATGTGTAGGTCCACCGAAGCCGCGTAGTTCTAGGGATAGCGCCATTGTTTCGGAGCGGCCCAAGGATTTTAAAAGCAATGGTTGGATCACGGATGCGTAAGATTTCATGCGTTTAATGAAGTTGCCTTCTAAGGATAAACCACGGCACGCTTGAGCCTCTTGTACAGCATGGCTTTCAGCGATGAAGTCAGGCACAAAACGTAGTGCTGCAGTGAACATAAATGCATATTCGTAAGGAATTTTGCATTGTGTTACGAGTGCCGCTGTAAGGTCTTGCAATTTTGTAGTTGCCAACAAGCAGATGAATACAAGTGTCATGGCGAGCATACGCAAGCCAGATACGATAGCGGATGTTACATCGCCACTGCCGAGGAATTGAACAACGCCAAGAAATATGGCAAAGCTAGTCAACGCCACAACGGCCTTACGTTGTTTGATCAATAAACCTGCAACAAATAACACGACAAGTTCTACAACGACTAAGGCCAATAGAGATACCCAGTCGCGTAATAGAATGGCCCACACGGATACAGCGAGGGTCATCAAGATTTTTGTTAACGGTACTAAACGTTCCATATGTCCCTCCTATTTTCTGCCCAACTGAGCCACTAACTTAGATTTCAATTCATCCATGGATTTGCAATAGCCTAGGGATGGCACCGCTAGTGAAAGTTCCACACTTGGCGGTTTTGTAAGGCCTAGGTCTTGCAATTCATCCGTAGATTTCTTGAATAATTCTTCTGGACTGCCATCAAAGGCAACCGTTTGGTTACCCATGATGAGTGCACGGCTACATTCGCTAGCCATGATTTCCATATCATGTGTAATGAGAAGGATCGTAATGCCTTCTTGATTAAGTTGACGCAATAGTACTAACAACTCTTTAGTTTCCTTACCATCTTGACCACTTGTTGGTTCGTCGAGGATGAGGATTTTAGATTGCATTGCTAGTGCAGAAGCAATAGCAACGCGTTGTTTTTCACCGCGGCGCAATGTTGGAGGATAGGCTTCACGTAAGTGAGCGATACCGGTACGTTCCAACACTTCATCAACGATTTCTTTCACTTCGGATTTACTGCGACCTAGTGATTCAGGACCGAAAGCAACCTCTGTGGCTACTGTTGGTCTGAACATTTGGCGATCTGGTTGTTGGAATACATAACCAATGAATTGACCACGTTTAGATGGCGGCATAGACGTAATATCCGTGCCGTTATAGTACATGCGGCCTTCGCTCGCCTTTTCAAGACCAACGAGCAAACGAGTGATGGTCGTTTTACCACAACCATTGCGACCGCCGATAGCGATATATTCGCCGCCTTCGATGGTGAAAGTCACATCTCGGAAGATGTCTACGGATGGCACATAGCCAAAGCGGATATTTTCAACCTTAAGCATAAGCGCCACCGTCCTTTCCTTGTACATCATCAACGCGTTGAATTGGTTGTTTATGTTCTACTGTATTTGTTTGATTAGCTGGAGACTTGCTTTCACCATGCACCTCAGTTTGGATGGCATGAGCCATTTCAATTTGGTGCAAGCCCTTGATAGCAGACTCGATACTAAGCCAAGGCTCATCACTGTGGAAGCCCGCTTGTTCAAGTTCCATATACGTGGTGAACACGGATGGCAACGCATCAACGTGAATATTGTGTTCGTACATATAACGAAGCGTAGTTGGTACATCGTCATCACAAGCAATAGAGCCATCCACCATGAGAGCCATGCGGTTTGCATACGGCAATACAGCGTGTAAGTCATGGTCGATAACAACAACGGTAATACCGTGTTTCTTGTTCAAATCACCTACGAGGCGATATAATTCGGCAGTCCCATCTGGGTCGAGGGAGCTCGTTGGTTCATCAAGAACAAGAACAGTTGGGTTCGTAGCCAATACGGAAGCAATCGCCAAACGTTGGCGTTGACCACCGGATAGACTAGTAATTTTTCGATCTTCTAAGCCGATAAGACCAACTTGTGCAAACACCTCTTCAGAACGTGCTTTAATGGTTTCACGGTCATAACCGCGATTTTCCATGGCAAAGGCCACTTCTTCACGAACTGTCATCGTTACGAGTTGTGTATCGTAATCGGCGAGAACCACACCGATATGGTTCGCTAACTCTGGAATTTCCATTTGCGTAGTCGCTTTACCATCTACGAACACCATGCCTTCAAGGCGGCCGCCGTAGAATTTAGGTACAGCCCCTACCATAGCCATGCAAAGAGTACTTTTACCACAACCAGCAGGACCAGTCACAACGAGGAAGTCCCCATCATGTACGTCGAGATTGATGTTTTCAAGAGATGGTGTAGTCGCCTTTGGATGGTAATAATTTACGTGTTCAATGGAAATCTTAGCTTGGCGCTCAGGCAAGATCGTCATATGACTATGGTCAGATGTCAATTGATCTGTACTTGGCAACATTCCGCGTTTGGAGAATAGACGTTGCGCAGGAATGTACAAGATTGGCGTAATAGCACCGTTCAAAGCGCCTACGATAAGAACCATCGGCCACATACCATACATATATACATTGTCTGGTAGGCCCAATACTTTCCACAAAATGGTAACAAAGATACCGCCAGATACAACAGTCGCTAAGAAGCCAGATAGGATTGGCGTCAAATCAAAACCACCGATTTTGCGGAACTTCACGGACAACATAGCGCGCGTCACGAGAGCTGCCGTCAAAGCACCACCTGGTTCAGACAACAAGTTGCCGTAAGGGAATGCTGACTTAGATGTCAAAACATTGATGAGGGCCGCTACAAGGCCAATCCCCAACGTTTGACTTAAACTAGGACGAGTCAATAAAATAGCTACGCAGTACGTAGCAATTGTCCAGTTTGGCGTTACCCCAGCCACACTAGGGCTCACCAAATGCAATATCGTGCCCAATGCGAGCATCAATGTGCTGACAGTAACCCATCTAAACTGGCCACCCTGCACATGCGTGTACACAAGATCTTGAATCCGTTCCATAATAGCCTCTTTTCTAAAAATGAATATATAGTGTCTATTGTAACATTCTTCAGAGATTTGTGAAAGGCAAGATACTATTATAGATAGTATGTTTATCATATGATAAAAAGCACCATCTATTAACGATAGTGCTTTTAATAACTAATGTACTTCATCTAATAGTATTCTAAGATAATCACGTCTACTGTTTAATATTCTATCAATATAGATAGTCCGGTCTAAATAACGATAAAAACTTAAATAATTATGACAAAGTAAATATCTGTATTCAATTTTGCTTTCTAGATTAATCAATAATCGCTGCCCCATTTCTGGAAATATACTCAACGAGTCATTCGTAGTCACTATATCCGAAACGGTTTTCTTAGCTAACTCAATATCACCGGTTTCTTCTTCTATAAAAGATTTTATTTCTAGCAAATCTTCTCGTGCTTTTGGTGCATAGCTAATTTGATTATTCATAATTAAATCCCCAATTCACTCTTTAGTTGCTCTGATGAAATCCAGCCTTGTTCTTCACCAGATTTACGACCGGTCTCTAAAGCCCCCATAAGTTTTATAGTAGCCATTACACGTTCATAATCTTGAATATCCATAATTGCATATCTACCTCTACCATTTTTAGTTAAGAATACGGGACTATCTATAGTAACATCACGTAAAACTTCAGAATAATTACGTAAATCTGAAATAGGTTTTATATTCGGCATACTATCACCTCCAAAATCTTTTAGTGATATAAAACTCATTTTTCTAATATCTTATCATTATTGTAGTTAAATTATCATGTAAGTTCAACATCAAATTTTACAGCATTTCTTAAATTTACTATCAACATATATGATACTTCTGTCTTCTTTTCCCTGTTATATACTTGTGATATAATGCGCATGGATACTTATATACGAAGAAATTGACAATAATTTAATAACTAATATAATAAATTCTAATTACTTTCCAATAATATATACAATATATCTTTAATAAAGGAACTCCATCATGGCACAGGCATTAATCGTAATCGATATTCAAGAAGGCTTAGTTAACAAAAGTCCTTATGATGCGAAAAATCTTATCGCGAATACAAAAGCAATCATTCAATATTTCAGAAATCAAAATATAGAAGTCATTTTTATTAAACATTCTGAAGATGAAGGCTTATTAGCAACAGGTAGCGATAATTGGCAAGTCTATCACGAATTAAAACCGCAAGAAAACGAAAAGATTTTCAATAAATATTACAATAGCATCTTCAAAGATAGTGCATTAAAGGAATATTTGGATAGCAAAAGTATTACCGATTTGACATTCGTAGGAATGCAGGTGGAATTTTGCATTGATACGTCTGTAAAAGTAGGCTTTGAATATGGTTATAAAATCACCATCGTCGAAGATGCGATCTCAACCTTTGACAACATCCATCTATCTGCCAATCAAATCTTATCCTTTTACAAGGAAAAAATTTGGAGAAATCGATTTGCGCAACTAAGAACAACAAAAGAAATTCTAGCTATTAATTAAATTTCTATTCTCACTTTCTCGTCATATAGTTGTGATATAATGCATACAAATACTTATGCCTAGGACATAGGAGGTCTATATGTACAAATATATTACAATTTTAGGGGCCGCTGGCCAAATTGCACAAAAGTTGACTGCTACATTATTAACATATACAGATATGCACCTTACATTATATGGTCGCCAATTGAGTACTCGTTTACATCCAGAAATTTTAGAGCATGAACGCGTTACAGTCATCGAGGGATCCTTCCAAAACCCTGCTAAATTAGAGGAAGCGGTAACAAATGCAGAGATTGTATTTGTAGGTGCTATGGAATCTGGCAGCGATATGGCGGCTATTGTGAAAGCATTGAGCCGTAAAAATATACGCCGTGTCATCGGCCTTTCTATGGCTGGTCTTTCTGGTGAATTCCCTGCAGCACTTGAAAAATGGACCTTCGACAGCTTGCCTATTAGCTATGTTCAAGGCGAACGTCAAGCACGCAATGTGTTGCGCGAATCCAATTTAAACTACACAATCTTGCGCCTCACATGGCTCTACAATGATCCAGAAAATACAAATTATGAGCTCATTCCTGAAGGCGTTCAATTTAACGATGCCCAAGTTACACGGGAAGCTGTAGTAAAAGCCATCTTCGACATCTTACATGTAGATGATGAAACCCCATTCCACCGTGCAAGCATCGGTATTGGCGAACCAGGCACGCACTACGACAAACCAAGCTTTCACTAATATATAACTATATTAATTCTTAAATAATAAGGTATATCCAAAATCTAATCAGTACATTTTTACTCATGTAACATAGATGTTGGGTATACCTTTTCTTATACCCATATTTTATAGTTATTTATATAGATAAACTTTCGTATTTAGGCTATACTAATAAATGATTAAGTTATACTAATAGATATGTGAAAGTAAACGCCTATGCGGTTATCGATACTATTTATATATACATTTTGCTGTATAAAATATCTCAAAAGCTGTGTATAAAAATTAACGATATCCATTTTTAGTCCCACTTAGGGCTGAGGCTGATTAAGGAGTTATTATGAATCGCATTGTTGTTATTGGTAGTTGCAACATGGATATTGTAGTGCTCGCGGATAAACGTCCGGCGGCAGGCGAAACAATCTTCATCGTAGGCTTTGACGGTACTGCTGATGCAGACAAAGCTGTTAAAGACGGCACATTGGCTGCAACAATTGCTCAACAACCAGACCAAATGGGTAAAATCGCTATCGATACTGCTCAAAAAGTTATCAAAGGCGAAGCTGTAGAAGCTAAAATCCCTGTAGATCTTAAAGTTGTTACAAAATAATTGTAAATAGAAATTGGGTACAAAAAAGAGTCGCATCCTAATGATGCGACTCTTTTTATTTTGGTTCTCGTTCCAAAAATTCTTTGAAAAATCCAATGAATTTTGGCAAATACGTTTGATCTAAACTTTCAATAGTCATATTACATTTGTAATTGTAAGTAGTACAAATAGTAATATCTATCGCCAAAGCACCCTTTTGATCTAACGAGAATGTAAGAATATCCCCTTCCCCAGTTAATACATAGGTAAAGGTTGCTTTGCCTTTACAGTTCTCATACAAATCAACTAATTCTTGATAGCCTTTACGAATTCCGGACCAATCACTAGGATCAATATAGCCAGAACAGATATTATAGCCTCGTTTAATATATACGCCAAATACACCAAATTCAGATAGCTCTACATCCATATCAAAAGCAATTGTTAAATTTGGTTCATTTACGATTTCATACATCCTATTCACACTCCATAAATAGTAACATTTTCATTTATTATAACATTACATGCATTAACAAAGTAGTAACTAGAAATAAAATAGCGACTAGTTGATTATCTTAACTAGTCGCTATTTGTATTGTACATCCCTAAAAATATTTCTGATTTAGAAAACAAGTTAAGTTATCTAAATTTGTAATCCAAACAATTCGGGAATTTTATTACAATATTTTCTTAAAGAATATAGTTGTATGTACCTTTCCTGGTAGTTGTACTCGTTTGTATTCTTTAAAGCCAAAGCCTTCATACATTTTAGCAAGCCATGGGTGTTCTGCAGCGGTACCAAGTGTTACAGCTGGTGTTTTATATACATTGCGGAGTAGGTCTTCTGCTTCGGCGAGGACTTCACGAGCATAGCCCTTTCCTTTATGTTCAGGGGCCGTTACAAAGTGCGCAATATGCGGGTATACATCTGGTGTAGCCTTTGGTATCCAAGGCATGCGGAATGAAATAGAGCATACCAAGGAGCCATCTACGTAGAGGCCATACACAGGATATTTTAAGATCCATGCCCGAGACTCTTCTTGGCTAAAGTTGATGGCATCAAAGGATATAGGATAGTTCTTATTCTCTGCATAGCCTGCAATCAACACCTCGTGATACTCAGCCGCATCATCTACAGTTAATTGTCTAAATTCTTTCATTATGTACCTCGTTTAAAGCGCTGCGCTATCAAGAGGCAATTCACTATCGAGTGTAAGGTAACGGCTCAAGAATTTACGTGTTCGTTCTTCTTTGGGATGTTCAAGAACAACCTTAGGATCACCTTGTTCTACGATGACGCCGCCTTCCATGAATACAACTTGGTCAGCCACTTCTTTAGCAAAGCCAATTTCGTGAGTAACGATAATCATCGTAACCTCTAGCTCTTTCGCAATCTTACGGATAACAGCTAATACTTCCCCTACGAGCTCTGGGTCAAGAGCTGATGTAGGTTCGTCAAAGAGGATAACCTCTGGGTCCATCGCAAGGGCCCGAGCGATGCCAATACGTTGTTGTTGCCCCCCCGAAAGTTGTACTGGATAGTAATCATCATAGCCTTCCATGCCTACTTCCTTGAGGAAACGTTGCGCAATGTCACGGGCTTCAGATTTTTTCATCTTCTTAACCGTTACAAGGCCTTCCATGATGTTTTCAATAACCGTCTTATTAGAGAATAAGTTATAAGACTGGAACACCATGGATGTATTGCGACGTACATTTAAGATTTCCTTATTAGACGCTTTATGTAGGTCTACAGAAATATCGTTTAACTGCATCGTCCCAGCATCGGCCTTTTCAAGGAAGTTCAATGTTCTAAGGAACGTCGTCTTACCACTGCCAGATGGGCCAAGGATAACTGTTACAGACCCTGTTGGCACATGTAGGTCGATGCCCTTTAAAATTTCACGGTTCCCGAAGGATTTGTGAACTTGTTTAATATCTATCATAATGCATTACCTCGTTTATACTTGCTTGCATAGACTTCTAAACGATGGAAGATAAATTCAAAGACAATCCCCATCACCCAGAATAGACCGGCCACCACGATGTAGGCCTCAAAATACTGCGAATTTTCCTCTGTATATAACTTTGCTGCGCCGAACAGTTCAATAACAGTGATAACGAATACGATACTGGTACTCTTCATGGTGTTAAGGAATTGGTTTGTAAATAGTGGCAACGCAAAGACTGTCGCTTGCGGCAATACGATGCGACGGAACGCTTGGAACCAAGTCATACCGATGGCTTGAGCCGCTTCCATTTGACCTTTCGGTACCGATTGCAAGGCAGCTCGGAAGATTTCACTCAAATAAGCCCCTGTATGCAAGGTTAAGCCTACAACGGCTACGAAGGTAGCTGGCACCTTTTCAAAAGGCACATGCACCCCTGTTTGATCCTCTAAGGCGAGGAATAGAATTGGCAAGCCATAGTACACAAGGTATAAAAGAACCATATTCGGAATACTACGACACAACAATACGTACAAATAACTGAGCTGACTGAGCACAGGTACTTTATTTTGTTGTAGCACGCAACTCAATAACCCTAGGATTGTACCCAAACCAACACTGAGGAAGGTAATCATGAGGGTTACTTTCACATAAGGAATGACAGCAAAGAAGGTGCCATAAATATAGGTTGAATCAATTATATGTCCCATAAGCCCCTACTCCTCACTGATCAAAATGCGTTGCGTTTCCTTGCCCGCAACGGTAAAACGTTTTTCAAGCAATCGGCCCAAAAGGGACACGATGATAATTAAAATGCCATAAATGATGGCCGCATCGACGAATAATTCAAGATAACGCTGGCTATTGCCACCCATGAGGTCCGCCTTACGCATCATATCGACAACGCCGACGTTAAAGATCAGCGCCGTTCCTTTCAACATGCCGATAACAAGGTTTGTCAACGGTGGAATGCTCATGGTGAAAGCCTGTGGCAAGATGATGCGCACATAGCATTGGAACTCGGTCATACCAAGGCTTTTAGCGGCTTCCTTTTCACCAGGCGCCACCGCATCAATACTGGAGCGCATGATTTCAGCACTATACGCCGCAATATGCAATGTAAACACGGCATACACGAATACGAGGCCCGGCACATTTTTCATGTTAAGACCCATATGGGACATGATTTCTGGTACCCCAAAGTAAATGAGGAATAGTTGTACCAAGAATGGCGTGCCCCGCATAAAGGAGATAAATACGATAAATAATTGGTTTAATACTGGCACCTTTTTGAGGCGAATGATGGCTATAATAGAGCCCAATATAACACCTAAGATGGCAGAAATAACGGTGATGAGCACCGTTACGTGAACATAATTCAAGAGCTGTGGAAACGCTTGGATCATGTAGGACACATCAAAATACTTGCCCACAGTAGCACCTCGTTTCTATACATAATAGAATAAGGCCGCCAAGGCGGCCTATTCGTTATTTTTGTGTTGGATCGAATGTGTAATCCCCACCAAGATATTGTTCAGAAAGTTTTTTCAACGTACCATCAGCACGCATTTCTTTCATCGTTTTATCGATTTTTTCATTTACTTGTTTCATATCGTCTGTTCGTTTAGACAAGAAGTATGTTGGTACTACTGCCAATACATCGCCTACGGCTTTGAGTGGTAAGCCACGGTCCTTAATAGCAGAGTTAATTACGTATTCGTACTCACCTGCTGCATCGGCACGACCGGTAGCAACGAGGTTCAATGTTTCAGCACCTGCTTTATCTGTGTAGATAATGTCGATTGGTGGATTAGCTGTTTCGTTGAATTGTTTTACTAATTCGTTGAACTCAGACGATGTAGTAACGGCGATTTTTTTACCTTTCAAATCATCTAGTTTAGAAATGTCATTACGGTCATTTTTCACCACTAATTTACGAGTAGAGTAGTTGTTAACCTCATTTGTGTAGTAGTATTTTGCTTCACGAGTTGGGTTACGACGCATTTGGTTCGCAATCATATCCACTTGACCTGCATCCATCGCTACGAAGGCAGCATCAACGGCCATCGGCTTGAAGTTGAAGTGAAGGTCTGGATTACGACGTTCAATTTCTTTCAACAACTCTACGTCAAAACCTGTAAGGTTGCCGTTATCATCTGTGTAGGAATAGGGGCGAACTGTACCGCGTGTAGCTACGTTAACTACTTTGGCATCTGGATTTACCTTTGTTTCTTTAGATGTATCGTCACCACATCCAGCTACCACGAGCACGCCTAGTGCCAATGCGCCAATGGCGAATAATTTCGTCAATTTCTTTGTATTAAACATGTAAAACTCCTTCTTTTCGCAATGTTTGCAAGAATGGCTCTACCTCATCGGTACGGGTAAAAGCCGCCATTATTCTATCTATTTGATCAGCCTTCAAGGTGAGGCCAAGCTTAATGCGTATATCCTCTAATGTAAGAGGATTATTCGGCGATCCTTTCGGACTGTTCACCGTTTCTGTGAAAGTTTCTCCATTTTTCAAGGTAACGGTTACTTTTGTAATCCGCTCTGTTTGGGATACCTTCGGCAAATCATAGACCCGTTCTATACGCGACATATAGTCTTGCACTGATTGGTCTATGGTATCTATCTTAAATAGTTCATCCTGTACCGCCCCATAGGCGAGGACTTGGTAAACGATGTACTCTATAGAAAACTGACCTTCTCGACCTGTTGTTGGCGATGTATAGCGCAATGCCGCATCAGCACCAGGTGGGAAGTGTACAGTAACTCTATCTATATCATCCCAAAGGGAAGAAACGAGGGTGGCACATAGTCTACGTTTACCTTGTTCCTCTGCATCTGGTGAAACGTTGTAGTGCTTAGACACATACGAAGAAGATGTAGTATATATACTATGTGCCACGGTTTCAGCTGCTTCAGCGCCACAAATGGCTGCCGAGCAATAAGGGTGGACTTTCATCCATAAACCAGGATCAATGAGTTGCCCTGGAGCTAACCAACGGCTAGCGATGTCATTTGATGTAACAGTAATGTTACCGATTGTTTTAAACCAACCCCGTTTAGGGTCAAACGGTTTTGTACTTGTTTGAAGTGATGTATGTTGCAACAGTTCGTAAGCCCACACACCATTGCCTGCTGCTAGTCCCGCATGGAGCGGCTTACCATCTGTACCACTTTGAAAGAACATGCCCGCCGATTGAGTAGCAGCCAGAGACAGGAGCTGAGCCAAGCTTTCACCATGAAGGCCTCGCAAAGCGCCTATAGCGGCCGCCACCCCAATAACACCAACGGTCCCCGTAGAATGCCATCCTTGGGTCCGATGGGCAGGATTGATGAGGGAACCAATAATCCCCTCTAGCTCGGCACCAATGATATAAGCACGAAGGAAATCGTACCACCTATCGGTGGGCTCGAGCACTGCTAATAGAGCAGAATATAAAACAGTACTGAAGTGCCCCGCCAAATTTGCCTGGGCATCATCAAAATCTAGATAATGCGAAGCGAAACCATAATACAGAGCCTTGTCGGTTCCTTTAACGGTTAAATTCCCTTCATGACCATCTGCATTGACAGTTCTATCCTGATTAGTCCCTATGAAGCAAGCCAAATCGTGGACAGCTTGCTTCGACTCAGCTGGCGCTAGGGATGCCAGATAATCTAGAAAAGCAATGCGAGCCACTGACAGGAGGTCCTCACGGTTCGATACATCCGTTTGTTCTATGTAGTTCACAATCGTCTGCGTTACAGAATCCATGGGCCCTCCTTTGAGCTATTTATTTACCAAATTTCTCAGCACGGTCATTTGGTTCTAACCAAATGGAATCGTCTGGACCTTTTGGAACGAGGCGTGGTAGATCTTCAAATGGCGTATGGTCTACGTAGTAGAAACGTTTACGCATAGAGTCGAAGTCTGTTGTACCACCGAATGCTGGATTGGAGTACAAGTCCTTTGCGTAGTTCCAAAGGTTTGGATAGTCTACGAGGCGTTTCTTGTTAACCAAGTATTTTTGGTAGAACACAAGGTCAAAGCGTGCCAATGTTGGGAAGATACGAATGTCTGGATCTGTAATCGTATCGCCCATCAAGTAACGTTGCTTGCTAAGGCGTTCTTCGAGCCAGTCTAAGCGAGCAAAGATACGGTCATAGTAGTATTCGTAATCTTTTTGGTTTGTTACGAGAGCTGCCAAGTTTACCGCCAAGTTAAAGTCAGCGTAGATGATAACGTTCAATGCATCGATATCGGCACGCAATTCTTCTGGGTAAATATCTGGAGCATCAGGAGAGATGAAATCTTTAAATCCCAATGCTAATTCTGTAGTCAACGCATGGTAATCGTTGTTTACTACCGCACCAGTTGTAACATCTACGATAGCTGGTACTGTGGAACGTGCGTCGTAGTTAGGGTCACCTTTGCGGTACGCTTCACCTAAGGAGTGAATGCCTAGTACTGGATCTTTTTCATCTTTATCAAGGGTAAAGAACCAGTCTGCAATAACCCCTGCTGGACGCAATGGATCAACCGTGCCTTTAGAGATTACCGTATCTAAGCCAAGCAAATCGATGGCAATGGCAATACGGTGAGCCCAAGGGCAATGTTTAGACCATACAAGACGATAACGGTCTTTTTCTACAGGTAAAAGCCCTGGTTCACTGCCAAAAGGTGTTGTGAATTGAGGTTCTTCGCTATCAGAATATTTTTGACGACGGTTAAAATTCGAAGCATCTTTACCTTCATACTCCTTTTGTTCCCCTTGAGAACGAGGGTTACTAGATTGAAACTCAGAAAAATCGATGGGACAAGGATTCATAGCACGTTGGAACTCAACCTCTTTTCGAGCTGCCGCGATACTAGGATCCTTGATGTTGCTTACATCTACGTGTTCACTCATTCTATACTCCTTATGGAGGTCATCTCTATTGGCCTTACAATTCTTATTTTGAAAGCTACTGTGATATCCCTCACTTATTCCTACTAACTTAATATGATTATGTATTTATAATATATTATTTAAATACCTATGTCAATAGTAGGTATTTAAAATTTATAATGATTATTAAAAACAAAAAAGCCCGAGCCATATCCTTTCTAGATATAACTCGAGCTTTATTTAGATTATGTGTTATATAAACATGATTAGTTATATAACTATCATGTACTATATAACCATTATGTGTTAGGCAAACAACATATATTAGAACATGAAGTTTACATCTGTACGCCAGTAATCACCTAATTTATTACCGTCCATGTCTTTATTGCCGAAGCCATAGTAAGCACCGATAGATACGTTTTGGAATGGTACATAGTTTACATTCGCCACGAAGCCTTTGAAACCATTACGTACATGAGCTACGCCCTTATTATCTACATAATGTTGATTGTAGAAGCTATAGGCAGGCGCAAAGGCACTACTGAAGATTGGGGAGTTCCCTTCTTGGTAGTAGTATTGACCGCGTACGCTATAAGTATGAGCTTTCTTAATGTCATAGTTACCATAGCCAAGGCTAGCCATCCAAGCATGAGAATCAGAAACGCCTGGAGCTGTAAGCCATTCGCCGAATACATTCCAACGGTTAAAGTTCATATTCGTGTTGAGACCCCAAATATTTTTGTATGGAGAATCAATGAAGGATTTAACTTGTTTTCCTGTCAACGCATCCACATCTTGGCCTTGGTACAATTTACCATCATGGAAGCGACCATACATACCACCAAGAGTAACATGTTTATTAAGTTTACCCTTAACTTCAACCATAGCTGCAGTAACTGTATTTTCTCTAGTTTGGTATGTAGGAGCACCGCCCAACCAGTAACCATAACTAGCAGAAACATCGAGCTTGCCATGTTTGTACATGAGGCGAGCACCATCAACGAGATCATCATACATAAGGCCTAGGCCTGGTGTATAGAGTTGACGACCTACGCGCAAGGTTGTATCTTTCCCAAAATGATGATCTACATAGGCAAGATTAATTTTGCCTTGTGTTGCGTTGCTATTGCCGAGTTCACTAGAGCCTTGAATACGTACAACAGCATCAGTTTTATCGTTAACTTTAGCATTAAAGATTACACGAGCACGATAATCAAAGGAAGAATGTTTACCATACGCATAGGTATCATTTTTCAATTCGCTGCCACGGTAACGCAAACGATAGTTACCAGTTACCTTTACATTCCCTACTTGATTTTCTAATTTTGCTACTCGTACACCTAATGTGTTGAGTTCAGAACCGAACTCATCGGCCAATCTATTAATCATCGCTTGTTGTTCCGCATTGGCTTTATCTTGGTTAGCCATCGCTTTAGCCACCATTTGAGCCATTTCGTAACGCGTAATAGGATTGCTGCCTTTGAAAGTTCCATCAGGGTATCCATTAATAATACCTGCATTTGCTAATTGCTCAACAGATTGATACGCCCAACTAGAAGCATCTACATCGGAAAATGGATTAGCTGCATACACACTTACAGAACCCAATACCATACAGGAAACTAAACTTGCTACCAACTTTTTATTCATCAAAAAGACCTTCTCTCATATAGATATCACACAATATCTCATATATTAATTTTATTTTGTATTATACGTAAACAATTCTATACCTAGAATAAAATCTATTATGTATATTAAATAAGCACTATTTATAAGATTTTTATTCGTGAGGTGTTGTATAGTTAATATCTTGTGCCTTGTAGCTTTCACCATGAGCTAATACGTGAACGATTGTTTCCAATGTGGCACGTACAGTTTCAACAGCCATACTTGGTTGATTTGGTTTATCCACCA
>NZ_CAJLUB010000013.1 GCF_905209685.1 uncultured Veillonella sp.
ATATCTCATGAAAATACCCCCTTTACTGGTTGTCCAGTAAAGGGGGTACATATCACTATGTAAAAGGGGCTTTATGTATGCCTATATTTAATAGTATATGTAGTAGTCTTTTATCGATAAATCATGCAATATATGGTATAATTTGTATGTCAAAAGCTATTTTTTGTTGCCCTTGGAGGGGTTATGACTAAGATCTTCACCAAAATAAGAGCGTTGGTGGATGAAGCATTATCTGATCGTGATACAGCGGTGGATAAGGTGCCTACTATAGAAAAGGCTCCATTAGAACAAGACTTGTTCGACCATCGTTTACTATATATAGAAGAAGACACAGTCAATCGTATGTTACGGGCTGCTCTTCGCAATCATTGGCTCTTTTACGCGGTAACCTTTGAATTTGAGCCAAACAATCAAATATTCCTATCCATTATTACGAAATGGGGGAATGTGATCAATGTGGAATTCACCTTAGAGGATTTATGGTTTGATGATTACTCATCATCCTTTGCAATCCGTCTCGACACAAATAATATAGATACAGGTGGGTTTATTTTAAACTCTATCCTACACTTACTAGGTAACTGGTGCCTCAGTCTCTTTGGTATATTCTTTAATCCTATTGCACTAGGTGAGAAGGGATCTACTATGCGTTTTGAGAAAAAGGGGATTATCCAGTTCGATCTATTACCGAATACACAAGTAAAAAAATTCATACCTTTGCCTGAACGACATATCGGTAGTAATGGTCCTGTTCTATTGGGGAACCCTCGTACTAGTCAATCTGTTTTACAGTTAGATTACTATGCGTTCCATGACCCAGTAGATACATTCACTGTACCAGATGTACCAACCCGTACTAGCTGGCTTCGCTCTATTGATATTGCGGCAGTTCTCTTATTGCCAATCGGCGTGTGGATTACCTTTATTATCTTGCATCACTACTTGCCTACAGAAACGTTAGAGTTCTCATTCTCTACATATTTCTTGATTTCTTTAGGGATTTTTATCATTTCCTTCTTGGTTATGAATATTCCTAGATATCTGTATATGTACTTTGATTCTCGGAAACAGTGGCAAAGTGCCTTTGTACATAATAATATTAAGATTCAAATGCGCAAATTACACCGTCGTATTTTCATGCAGCAAGCTACACTCACATCTGATTGTGACGAATGTACTGCTAATGAAAGCCAAGAGCGTATTAAACATTTGTTATTACAAATTCGGGATAAACGATTCCTTGCAAATCGACTCAAAATTGCTGATGATGATAGAATGCGCAAGCAGAAGGTTAAGTTTATTATCGCCTATATTGGTTGTACATTAATTGAATTGATGCTGCTCATGAATTACTAGGCATTGATTATTAATTAAATAATCGTATATATTATGGTATAAAAAAAACGTATCTCTTTCTAGAGATACGTTTTTTATTTTTGTTTTACCGTTTTTTACGACGTTTTCGAACGGTTTTTCTAATTTCTCGTTCTGATTCAGATCCTGGTTGTTGCATTGACTCGTAAGTTGGTCGATTGACAGGCATAAAAGGAGGATTTCCGTATTGGTTTGGTTCCGGTTGTCCCGGCAATACCCAGAAGAGGAAGCCGATGAGCCATACGAAAAGCTCCAGTAAGTAATTGAATGGAGATACAGCAGAGTAAGTATTGATGAAAATAATAATTACTGACCAGAGAATTCCGGCCCATGCATTAAAGCCGATATCGTGAATACGACGGCCAAATAAGATGCAGGACAATGGGAAGAGTGTTGCTAATAAAATCCATATGATGACCCGTGTAAACCAATAAGCCGGTAAGGATACAACAAAGTCTAAGAATAGATCATCGATGTAATGAACGATGTGGAATAAAATCATTAGCACGATAAAGCATATGATAAATTGAAGTCGATTTAATCGTCCCGTTAGATTAAAAATCGATAGGCCCATACGTCGACCTTGGAATGCGATGAGCAAACCTACAGTACATATGAGCAGTGTTCGTAATACAACATAGAGTAAATCCATAAGTTCCCCTTTATTTATAGCTTATAGTTGAGTTAATTCTGGCAAGACTAGCTCAAATGCTACACCTTGTTTCATAGATTTTACAGTATCTACTGTGGCTTGAATCGCTTTAGTAGTAAAATTCATTGCCAGCTCTGCCGCATCATACGGTGAATATCCCCTCATTACTGCACCGGATAATACAGCGGTAAAGATATCCCCAGTTCCTGTAGCTTTTACAGGAATAAGAGGAATATCATATGTTTTTAAATAATCCGTTGGCCCATCATAGACGGCGATGACCGCGTGTGTTTCGGATGGTACGCTAGTCATGATAACCATATCAGGACCTATTTGATGTAATCGCTTGCAACGATCACGCAATTCATCATCACTAATAGGATCTGTAGAGAATGGAATGTCTAATAAGAAACAAGCCTCTGTGTAATTAGGCTTTACAATGTGCGCTTTGGAAACAAGTTGGCGCATAGCTACTACCATATCAGGTGTATAGATAGAGTAGAGGCGACCATCATCGGCCATAGCAGGATCGACGATAATCATTTGTCCCTTATTACCGAAACGATTGATGGCTTCTTCCACGAGATGAATTTGTTCTGGGGATGCCAAGAAACCACTTACAATAGCGTGAAAGTCGATTTCGTTTTTATCCCAGCAGTCCATAAAATCTCTCATATGTGCCGATAAATCTACAAACTCGTAGTGTGGATATTCTAAGTGATTACTCAATACAGCTGTTGCCAATGGAACCGCTTGGCAACGCATAGCGCTGATGATTGGAATCATAACGGTTAGGGCACAACGGCCGATGGAGCTCATGTCTTGAATTGTTAAGACTCTAGGTACTTCTGTCATAGACACCTCCAAAATACTATATATTTTATTGTACGTTATGTAGGGCGTTCTGTAAATGTAATGATGTTATTCATGAAATTAACTTCATAATGTAGTATAATAAAACAGATAGACTTTTTATGGAGGATAGTGACAATGACAAGGTATGTATTTCGACGCCTAGGTGGCGCAATCATAATCTTATGGGTCATCATTACCGTAACTTTTGCATTAATGCATGCAATACCGGGGGGACCTTTTACAAGTGAAAAAAAATTACCACCTCAGGTAAAAGCAAGTATTGAAGCAAAGTATCATCTTGATGATCCTGTATGGAAACAGTATGGTGATTATTTAGGTGGTGTTATTACCGGTGATTTGGGACCATCATATAAGTATGAAGGTCGTAGTGTGAACGATATTATTAGTGATGCATTCCCAATTTCTGCGCAGCTTGGTTTATTATCATTAATGGTGGCTGTAGTAGGTGGTATTGCAGCAGGTGCTATTAGTGCTATGCGCCCTAATGGTATCGTTGATTATGCGGTTACCGTATTATCTACCATTGGTATTTCCGTGCCTACATTTATTATTGGTGCCGTTCTTGTCTATGTGGTGGGCTTTGAACTGGGATGGTTCCCAGTAGCCTTATGGCGTGGTCCATCTTATATGGTTCTACCAGTGTTGACGTTAGCAGCACAACCTATGGCATTCATTGCACGCTTAACGCGCAGTGGCTTGCTTGATGTGTACCAACAAGAATATATCCGTACAGCTCGCGCCAAAGGTTTGGGTTCTTGGACTATTTTGACACGTCATGCATTAGGCAATGCTATTTTGCCAGTTATCACGTACTTGGGACCATTAGCTGCTAGCCTTTTGACAGGCAGCTTTATCGTAGAAACAATCTTTGCCATTCCGGGCCTTGGACAGTATTTCGTAACTTCCATTTATAACCGTGACTATACGGTTATCCTGGGTATTACGATTTTTTATAGTGCTCTTGTAGTATTTCTTAATATTTTGGTGGATATGATTTATCCGTTAATTGATCCACGTGTTACGACAGAGGAGGGGACAGATGAATAAGGAAGATTTTTTACCTATTGAACGAACTCCTCAAGAAGAAATTACAAGCTTTATAAAACGTCCTAGTAAATGGGCGAGATTTAAGGTGAATCGCTTGGCCGTAGTAGGGGCAACCATCATTTTGGTGATGATTGTATTAGCTATTTTAGGACCCCTAATTTCGCCGTATACCTATGCGGACCAATCCTTGATTGATGCGAACCAAAGCCCAAGCTTTAGTCATTGGTTTGGTACCGATACATTAGGTCGTGACATTTACACTCGCGTTATGTACGGTGCTCGTATTTCTTTAACCATCGGCTTTGTAGCGGCGTTTATCAATCTTGTTATCGGCGTTACCTATGGCGGTATTGCAGGTTACCTTGGTGGTAAGGTTGACCGTATCATGATGGGTCTGGTAGATGTATTGTACGGTATTCCGCTTTTACTGTATGTAATTTTGTTGATGGTTGTACTTGGCCCTGGCTTAACATCTATTTTCGTAGCATTGGGCATTGCGTACTGGCTGAATATGGCCCGTATCGTACGTAGCCAAATTTTGAAAGTTAAAAACGAAGAATACATCATTGCTGCTGAAGCGATGGGGATCCCGAAATATCGCATTTTATTGCGTCATATTTTGCCAAACTGTGTAGGTCCAATCATTATTACTTTGACATTGGCCATCCCAGAGGCTATTTTTACAGAAGCATTCCTTAGTTTTATCGGCTTAGGTGTAAATGCACCTATGGCGAGCTGGGGCGTATTAGCTTCTGAAGGGATTAGTAGCATGCGCTCTTATCCGTTCCAATTGATTTTTCCTGCTGTTGCCATTAGTGTTACCATGCTTGGTTTTGCATTCCTTGGCGATGGCTTACGTAATGTGTTAGACCCTAAGGAAGGAGATAGATAATGAATAACGCAATTGTTGATGTGCGCAATGTGTCCATTACCATCGATACCTTCCAAGGCCCTTTACGGGTTATTCGCAATCAAGATATCTCCTTACAACCAGGTGAGATTTTAGGTATTGTTGGTGAATCCGGCTGTGGTAAATCAGTGCTAGTTAATTCATTAATGGGCTTACTACCATATGGTAAAACAAAAATCAAAGCTGATACATTTATGATTGATGACAATGATTGCCTTGAATTCACTGAAGATGACTGGAATGAATTGCGCGGTACTACTGTTGCTATGGTATTCCAAGATCCTATGACATCTTTGAATCCAATCATGACGATTGGGGAGCAACTGTATGAGGTTATCCATCGTACCAATGCATATGGTGAGGATTATGACGAACGAGCTATCGCCATCGACTTGTTAAAGAAGATGGGCCTTTCTACACCAGAAAGACGATTGTCTCAATATCCTCATGAGTTAAGTGGTGGTATGCGTCAACGCGTTTGTATCGCCATGGCTGTGGCGGGGCGTCCAAAGATTTTAATTTGCGATGAACCTACAACGGCTCTTGATATTACAACAGAGGCTCAAATCTTACGCCTTATGCAAACATTAGCTGTAGAGGCTGGTATTGGGATTATTTTTATTTCTCATAACTTACGTGTTATCGCTCAAATTTGCGACCGTGTTATGGTTATGTATGCTGGTAAATGTGTTGAATCTGCTACAGTGGAGGGCATCTTTAATGAACCTCGCCATCCGTACACATTAGGGTTGTTGCTTGCTCTGCCACAAGGTAAATGGCATGGTGAGTTAAAAGCCGTTGAAGGTCAACCGCCAGATTTGTTTGATTTGCCGCGAGGCTGTGCATTTAATCCACGGTGCAAGTGGGCTATGCGTATCTGTGGTAATCGGATTCCTATGGTTACAAATGTTGGTGAGAATCATCAATTTACATGTTGGTTAGCTAAGTTGGAGGGACTTTAATGAGTTACGTATGGGAAACTGACAATCTCGTTAAAGAGTTCACTCTGTCAGGAGGCTTATTTAAGCCAAAACACACGGTACATGCTGTACAAGGCGTGAGCCTATATCAATCACCAGGGGAAACCCTTGGTATCGTAGGTGAGTCTGGATGTGGTAAATCCACATTTGGCTACACTTTGATGGGCTTACATCAAGCTACATCAGGTTCTATTTATATGAACGGTCGTCAGATTGATCCGTATGTGGATCGAAAAGCTGTTCATCCGGTGATGCAAATGGTATTCCAAAACCCTTATGCATCTCTTAATCCACGTCTTACAGTTAATGCGATTCTAGAGGAACCATTGGAGCTAGATCCAAAATATACACCTCGCGATCGTGTTATTCGTGTAAAAGAAGTGCTTGATCAAGTTGGTTTGAACATGTCCTTTGGTGAGCGTTATGCTCATGAATTGTCAGGTGGCCAACGTCAACGTATCGGTATTGCACGGGCTCTCATTATGCAGCCGCAGTGCATCATCTGTGATGAACCGATTTCAGCACTAGATGTATCCATTCAAGTACAAATTATGACCTTGCTTGAACGTTTACAAGAACAACATGGTATTTCGTACCTCTTTATTTCTCATGATTTAAATATGGTGCGCTACATCAGTCATCGCATGGTAGTTATGTATTTAGGGGCTGTTATGGAAGAAGGTCCAGCATTGGATTTATATGAATTCCCACAACATCCTTACACTCGTGCTTTGACCGCCTTAAACGGTCCTGTTATACCGCACGCTCCAATTGGAGCACCGCTTAAAGGGGACCCACCAAATCCACTAAATCCACCAAAAGGTTGTTTGTTTAGTGGTCGATGCCCAGAGGCAGAAGGTCGTTGCTTTACTGAACGTCCGCCTCTTCGTGATTGGGCAGATCGCCGCATCGCATGCTGGCACATATAATGGGAGAATAGTATGGAAAAGTTACTTGTTGGCAAGTCCTTAGAACATCAACTCGATACAGTTATAAAAGAATTAGCACCAAAGGGGAATATATCCTATGTAGTACTTCAATTTGACGATGAAGAGGAGCCGACTATTATTGCTTCTAAAGGAGAAGATACGGTACACTCTAGTGCAAGTTTGATTAAGGTACTCATTATGGAGTATGTATTCCATTTAGCTCGTACAGAGCAGTTGGATCTTAATGATACTGTTCCTCTATCTAGAACACCACGTGTTGAAGGCGGTGGTGCATTACAAGAACTAGTAGCAAAGCATAGCTTTACGTATCTTGAGTTATGTCGTCTTATGATGGTTCTTAGCGATAATATGGCGACAAATTTACTCATTACTGTTCTAGGCATGGAGAATATCAATGCTCGTGCAGAACAGCTTGGTGTAGATGAAATAGAACTCAATCGTATGATGATGGACTTTGACGCTCTAGCAGAAGGCCGTGATAACCATTTGACTGCATTGTCATTGGCTCGTCTGTATAAACACATTTTTGAATGTCGCGATAGAGATGCTTATGGCCGAGAAATGTGGAATATTTTAGGTCGCCAACAATTCCGTGATATCTTGCCATTTTATTGGGGCGAAGATATACGCTTTCACCATAAAACAGGATCCCTTGACCGCGTAGAGCACGATGGGGGCGTATTAGAAACATTTAGAGGTCATTTCTGCTTTATCCTCTTGATGAGCGATATCGATAATGACCGAGGTAAAGAGTTAGGCGCTCAAGTAGGGCGTATCATGAAAGAATTTGTAGAGGAAGCATTGCCATGATGGATAAACGAAATTTGTTAAAACTCATGGTCCTTGCTCTTGGGGTGAGTGTGCTCTTATTTGTATTTGGTTATCCTCGCGGGGAACAACCAATTGATGAGCATACCATTCGATATGTTATTGAGCAGGAACCATCCACATTGGATCCAGCAAAGTCTACTACCTCTCCGGAGGCTACAGTTCAACTTCAATTATTTGACGGTTTAGTTCGTTTGAATGATGAAAGTGAACCAGAGGCAGCACTTGCTAAAAGCTGGGATATTTCTGATGATGGTCGCGAGTATACCTTCCATTTACGACCTGATTTGAAATGGTCTAATGGAGAGCCTTTGACGGCTCATGACTTTGAATACGCGTGGAAACGCGTATTAGACCCTGAAGTCCATGCGGACAATGCATATATGTTATATGTATTAAAAAATGGCGAAGCCTTTAATAATGGTGATGCTACAGCTGATGATGTTGGCGTTAAGGCCACTGATGATAATACATTAGTAGTTACTTTAGAGAATCCAACAGCATATTTCTTAAAATTACTAGCTTCTCATAGCTATTATCCAGTGAGCCAAAAAGCTGTAGAGGCTCATGAAAACTGGGCTGCTAATGCAGATACATTTGTATCTAATGGTCCATACCGCTTACTATCCTGGAAGCATAATGGAGAAATGGATTTCATTAAGAATCCTGACTATTGGGATGCAGATTCTGTGAAAACAGAGAAAATGAATTGGCCTATTAGTGAATCTCAAAGTACACGCCTTACATTGGTTGAAGGTGGCGAAGCAGATATGACGGTTGAGCCTCCTGTAGCGGACCAAAAACGCTTAGAAGAGGCAGGTCTATTACATATTGGACCTATGCTTGGTAACTATTATTACGTATTCAATGTGAAAGCAGAACCTTTCACAGATCCTGAGGTGCGTAAAGCTTTCTCCATGGTTATCAATCGTGCTAACATCGTTAACAATATTGTTCGCGGTGGTAAAGAGGCGGCCTATGCCTTTGTTCCTTACGGCATGCTTGAAAGTAATGGACGTGAAGATTTCCGTGAAGCGGGTAGCTATCTTGTTTATGAAGATGTAGAACAAGCTAAAGAAATCTTGAAAAACGCTGGCTATGATAAAAATCATCCATTGCCTCCAATTACGATTTTGTATAATACAAGTGAATTACATAAAGCGATTGCCGAAGCTGTACAAGATGCTTGGGTCAATGCATTTGGTGCAGATGTGCGCTTACAAAATCAAGAGACAAAGGTATTCTTAGCCGACCGCGAAGCTGGTAAATATCAAGTTGCTCGTGCTTCTTGGGTTGCGGATTACAGTGATCCACAAAACTTCTTAGAAGTATTCTCTGCTGAAGACAATGATAGTCAGTACCATAGTGATGATTATAACGAGTTAATCGCTCGTATTCGTACGACACCAAATGGGGCTGAACGGGATGCGTTGATGCATAAAGCAGAACAGATGATTTTTGATGAATCTCTAGTAATGCCATTGTATTTCACAACACAACCATATGTAACAAATGGAAGTATTCAAAATTATTTCTGGACTACATTGGGCCTTGTTGACTTTAAAAAAGCATACAAATAAGATACACTTAAGACGTACACATTGTGTACGTCTTTTGTTATATTTTACGAGGATATATGAACTGGATTGAACCAAAGCGCTTAGCGCCTGGGATGACCATAGGTATTATGGCTCCTGCTAGTGCAAGCAATGAAGATTTACATAGAATAGAAGACATTTGTAACGCAAGGGGCTATAATGTGCTCTTTGGTGAAAGTGCACATCGTAAAGGACTCTATGGTGGTACACCAGAGGAGCAAGCCCAAGAGTTTCAATATATGATGACTACCGCACCTTGTGATGCGGTGCTAGCCTTGCGCGGTGGTTACGGAACGATGCGTTATCTAGACTTATTAGATTATAAAGCAATTCGTAAACATCGTAAGGCTTTTATAGGGTATAGCGACTGTACGGCTCTTCATATGGCTATCAATCGATATAGCCGACTTATTACGTATCACGGGCCGATGGGCGTCGACTTTAAAGAAGAACGTAAGGCAGACATAGATGCATTGTTTGTAGCTGTAGAAGGTAAATTACAAGTTATAGAACCATTACCTGAACCGCCGCGTGGTGCCATTGGTACTGAGCTAGGGGAAGGGATTTTACGGGGCGGCAATATGACGATGTTATCAATGTTGTGCGGAACGCCTTATTTTTTAGAGGATGAATCTTGGGAGGATACGCTGCTATTCATTGAAGATGTAGGAGAAGCACCGTATAAGCTAGATCGTATGTTACAACAGTGGCGTTTAAATGGGCTGTTGAGTCGTATTAAAGGTTTAGTAATTGGTACTTTTACGGACTGTGAAGGTGACGAAGATGAACGGGATTACGATTTAGGCTATGAAGCACTGCGCTACATGGAGGAGAATAGGAATCCTGAATTACCAGAGCCCTTTGTATGCTATGTGTCAACAGGTCATGGAACGCCGCATCAAACATTGCCATTAGGTGCAATGATTAACTTTAGATACATTTCAAACACTATCATTATTCATACCTATACGAAATAGACGGATTCTTCTTAGATAGAATAGAAAATAAACAGTATAAATTAGATAGTATTAAGGGGAGTTATGACATTACAAGAACGAGAAGCGCAAGCTTGTGCCATTATAGATGATATGGCACATGAGTTGCGTAAGCTTTCATTATATTTACACGATAATCCAGAATTGGGGTTAGAAGAGCATAAAGCAGTTAATGTAATTAATCAATTTTTAGAGAACCATAATTTTACATCTCAAGTGGGTTTAACTGATCTGCCAGAGTTACAAACGGCATTACGGGGCGACTATAATTGTAAGGCACATCATAAAATGGCCTTTTTAGGAGAGTATGATGCATTACCTGAACTCGGGCATGGTTGTGGACATAATCTCATCGCTATGATGAGTTTAGGCGCTGCGGTTGCTTTTAGTCAATGTGCACCAGAAACATGGGGAACGACCTTCTTTGGATGTCCAGCAGAGGAAACCATTGGTGGTAAGGTATATATGGCGGAGGCAGGCCTATTTAAAGGCTATGAGGCAGCACTCATCATTCATCCAGGCGGTGAAAATGAGGTGGGTGGCACATCATTAGCAACACATCCCTTAGAAGTTACATTCCACGGGCGGTCTTGTCATATTGCATCACTTACTGATTCCGGTATTAATGCGCTAGATTGTGCTGTAGATTTATATCAAAGAATCAAAGAGTTAAAGAAAACATTCCCTAAAGGGGCTATTGTAGGTGCCATCTTTACTGAAGCTGGTACGGCGCCAAACGTGGTAACTTCTAAGGCGACGATTCGTATGACTGTTCGCGGTAGAACGGTAGATGATTTAGAAGGTATTATTTTGCCTGCTATTAAAGAGGCTGCTCAAGAGATTGCAGTTTCTTATGGTGCTCAAGTTGAAATGCATCACTATGAGCCCCTCTTTAAGGATATGCGTCAAGATAAACGGTTATTAGATCTCTTTACAGAGGTAATGACCGAGTTTGATGAAGCGCCTCGTATCTTGCCTGATGATGAGGCAGATGGTAGCACTGATGTAGGGAATGTATCCTATGAAGTACCAACAGCGCAACCTACATTACAGATTGGATTAGGTTTAGAAGCGCATACGCCAGAGTTTACTTGTGCAGCTGGGTCTGACTATGGACTGGCACAAGCGATTAAGGGCGCTAAGATTATGGCTGTTGTAGCCTTGCGTTATGCGATGCATAAGTGATGTTCTATTTTTGACATATAGAGGTCAAAAAGGTACAATAGATATAATATTTAAGTAAGTATGAAACAAGCCGTCTTCAACAAGACGGCTTTTATTCCGGTGGAGATAGATATGAGTGTTTTAACCGTTTCAAATGTAACCCATGGTTTTGGAGCGCGACAAATTTTAGATGATGCATCATTCCGCCTATTAAAAGGCGAACATGTAGGACTCATTGGTGCCAATGGCGAAGGCAAGTCTACATTCCTAAATATCATTACAGGTAAAATTCCTCCTGATGAAGGTAAAATTGAATGGTCCAACCAAGTCACTGTTGGGTACTTGGACCAACATGCAGTCCTCGAAAAAGGGATGACTATCCGCGACGTATTGCAACGCGCCTTTGATGATTTATTCGTGATGGAACAAAAGATTAATGACGCTTATAATCGCATGGGTGATGTATCCGAAGATGAGATGAATAAACTGCTCGAACAAGTTGGAGAATGGCAAGAAATTCTAGAGCAACGTGGCTTCTATGAAATTGATGCGGTTATCGAACGTACCGCTGCAGGGCTTGGTCTTATGGATATTGGGCTCGATCGAGATGTTACAGAGCTCAGTGGTGGTCAACGTACAAAGGTTTTGCTTACAAAACTATTACTGGAAAAACCAACTATTTTGCTATTGGACGAACCGACAAACTATCTTGATGTAGAGCATATTCAATGGTTGCAAAACTATTTACAAAACTACGAAAATGCTTTTATCCTGATTTCTCATGATATGGAGTTCTTAAATTCTGTAGTTAATGTTATTTATCATATCGAGCAAGCGGTCTTAACGCGTTATACTGGCGATTATCATCAGTTCCAAGCTGCTTACGAAGTGAAAAAGGCACAAGCGGCTAAGGCTTATGAGCGTCAACAACAAGAGATTGAGCGTATGGAGGACTTCATCCAACGTAATAAAGCTCGCGTTGCAACGCGTGGCATGGCCAATTCTCGAGCTAAGCGCTTGGAGAAAATGGAAATTTTGGAAAAACCAAAAGAGTACATTAAACCTTCCTTTAGCTTTAAAGAAGGTCGTACGCCAAGTCGTTTTATCGTAGAGGCTTTTGGTCTGGAGTTAGGTTATGATGAACCGTTGACTAGACCTGTAGACTTTCAAATTGAAAGAAATAAAAAAATCGCCATTCGCGGTGTTAATGGTCTAGGTAAAACGACATTGTTGAAAACAATTTTAGGTTTATTAAAACCGGTGAGCGGTGAGTTGGTAAAAGGTGATTTCTTACAAATTGGCTATTTTGCTCAAGAAGATACACCATCTAATTCTGAAACTGCTCTAGACTATATTTGGAACGAGTATCCAGCAATGACTAATGCAGAAGTACGTGCAGCACTTGCTCGTTGTGGCCTTACTAACGAGCATATTACATCTCAAATGCGCGTCTTATCCGGTGGTGAAAATGCAAAGGTTCGCTTGTGCAAGTTGATGCAGAATAAGTACAATGTACTCGTATTAGACGAACCGACAAATCACTTAGATATCTATGCGAAGGAAGAGTTGAGCCGTGCCTTACGTGAGTTCAAAGGAACCATCGTTTTGGTAAGTCATGAACCTGAATTTTATAAAGATTGGGTTACGGATATTTGGAATATTGAAGATTGGACGACAAAGATCGTTTAGGAGGACCGATGAATCAACGTGCAAAGGACGGGATAAAGCAATTCTTAGAAGCTTTATCTGTTGATACAAAGGCACCAGAGCTAGAGAAAACGCCAAGTCGTGTAACAGAATTATATAGTGAATTATTCAGTGGCGTAGGCCTAGATACAAAATCTGCATGGGGTGAAACATTTAGTACTGATTACAAGGGGCTTGTAGCGGTTACAGGCATTCCGTTTTATTCCATGTGTGAGCACCACTTGTTACCATTCTTTGGGACCGTTGATATTGTGTATCAACCGAAGGATGGCTGTGTGGCAGGTCTTAGCAAGTTTCAAGATATTGTTAATATCCTTAGTCGGAGGCCGCAACTACAAGAGCGGTTGGCGTCGGAATTAGCAGATGCCATTATGAATGATTTATCTGCTCATGGTGTATTTGTGCGCATTATATCAACACAGTTATGTATGCTCATCAAAGGAACTATGCAGCAAGATTCAAAGGTGATTACATTAGAAAGCCGTGGCGTGCTAGCAGAGACAGGTACGTTACGTGATGAAGCGTTAGCAATGTTAGGTGGAGGACAGGCAAATGTTTAAACGTAGAAATTATACATGGAATGATGGCAAAAGTTTATCTTTGTGCGATCGTACCCTTATCATGGGGATACTCAACGGTACGCCTGACTCTTTCTCTGATGGTGGTAAATTTAATACCCCTGAGGCAGCAGCAGCGCATGTAACACAAATGATTGAAGATGGCGCTGATATTATCGATTTAGGTGTTGAATCTACGCGTCCAGGCTGTACACCGTTGACAGCGGATGAAGAAATTGAACGCTTATCTCAATTGATAGATCCTGTACTTAATGCATCTACAGTTCCTGTATCTATCGATACATACCATGCTAAAACTGCAGATTATGCTTTTTCTAAAGGGACCCATATTTTAAATGATGTGTGGGGATTACATTATGACCCTGATATGGCAGCAGTAGCAGCAAAATATAAGGTGCCAGTAATCATTATGCACAATAGCAATGACACAAACTATGGTGATATCATTGAAGATATGAAGGCATACTTCTTCTCTGCTGTAGATAAAGCCTTAAAGGTTGGTGTAACACCACAACAAATTTGGCTTGATCCAGGCATTGGATTTGGTAAAACAGAAGAGCAAAATATTGAAGTTATGCAACGTTTAGGTGAGTTAACGGCTTATGAGTATCCTATTTTACTTGCTCCTAGCCGCAAGCGTTTCATCGGTTCCATGTTGGGTGGTTTACCACCAGAAGATCGTGATGAAGGTACGGTAGCTGCTTGTATTACGGGCGTATTCCAAGGTGTTGATATGGTGCGTGTTCATAATGTGAAAATGCACAAACGTGCCTTGGCCGTAGCAGATGGCCTATTACGAGGTGAATAATGGATAAAATCGTTTTAAAGAACATGGCATTTTACGGATTTCATGGAAATTTGGCATCTGAACAAGAACAGGGACAACGATTCTTTGTAGATGTTGAAATTACTACAGATCTTACAAAGGCCGGTCAAAGTGACCAGTTAGAGGATTCTATCAATTATGTAGAGGTATATGACATTGTAGAATCAGTTATGACTGGAGAAAAACATAATTTGTTAGAACGGTTGGGTGCACTTATCGCCGATTCTTTATACCAACATTATCAAGGCATTGTTGGCTTATCTGTAACGGTGCGCAAGCCATCTGTACCGATTGCAGGTATTCTAGATTATGTTGAGGTTGTTACTACACGAGGTCAAATTTGATGTATACCTATTACATCAGTGTAGGTTCAAATATCGGTGATAAACGGGGGCACATTAATTTGGCCCTTCAATCATTACAGGAACATGATGCGGTTTCAAAGGTCATTAGTTCGCCCTTAATCGAAACCGAACCTTGGGGATATACGGATCAGGATATCTTTGTTAATGGTATGTGGCTTTGTGAAAGCTCTTTAGCCCCTCATCAAATGTTAAGTTTATTACAGTCCTTAGAACAGGGGGCTGGACGTGAACGACTCATTCATTGGGGCCCACGTACATTGGATTTAGATATTATTTTAGCTTTTGATGAGAACGGGACTATGATTTCCATATGTGATGAAAGTCTTACAGTACCACATCCTTACTTTTGGGATCGTACCTTTGTCTTAGAACCTTTACATGAGTTGTTACCAACTTTTATATATAAAGGTATGACCATTGGCGAGAGACTAACTCAGTTAAGCTTATCGTAGACATTTACAAAATAGTAAACATTAAGGCTGCAGTTGTACCTATGAATAGGGATTATATGAATAGGTACATCCTGTAAGCACAATATATTATTACGTTTTATGCTTGGGGATTCATAGGGAGTATACATGAATATAAAACGTATTGGGTTGTGTGTACTAGCGTTGATTGTAATGGGCCTGTCCTATTGGCTTGCCGTAGGTGGTAATTATGACAGCAAAACAGTACGCATAGATCCAGAAGAGCATACACTAGTAAATTCTAGTGATGCCATTATTTCAAAACGAATATTAGCGATGAAGTCTATGGATTCAAAAGTTTATTTTTTAGGTTATGAAGGCTACGGTATTTATAATCTATCTGATAATACACTTCGGTTGATGCCCGTTAGCTTCCGTGGTCAACATATAGAGCCACCGAAGACCGAGAATTACCAACGTGGTTTACGCGAGATTACTACAGTAAAAGCTTTCTCTGATTTTAGTAGTCAAGAACAATCCATACTTAAGGATTTATTGGAATCTACAGATAGAGGGGCACATTACTATGGTGACTTTTACCATTCTGGTTATGAGTCATCCCTCATCGATATGAAGGACCAGTATTTTATAACGAATACGGTACGTGCCTTAAAACGTGTGAATCATACATTATATGTATATGATGCGTCTGGGTTCATTATCATTGATTTAGATAATCGACGTATACAAGGGTTCTTTAATAATCGTCTCGGTGGGGAAGGACCTAAAGGTGTACCTGATAGCTTGCGTGGCCATTATGGTTCAGATTTCACGATGATATATGCATTGTCCAAGTTAGATCCAAAGGATTTGGAGATTTTATGGTCAATGCGAAAGCAATATTTAGAAAAGTCACCACAAGTGATGGAGAACAAGGATTTATTCCCTCTTAATCTTGATGAGATGACTTTATAGGAGGTATATTATGCTTTGGTCAATTATTGTAGGCGGTTTCATTGGTTTTGTAGCTGGTCGCATTACTAAAAAAGCGCAAAGTATGGGGATTATTCTTCGTGTTATTGCTGGCTTAGTTGGTGCTTCCGTAGGCCAAGCGTTGCTTGGTACATGGGGTCCAAGCCTTGCAGGCATGGCATTGATTCCGTCCATCGTTGGTGCAGTTATCGTGATTGCTGTAGTCAGCTTCTTTACTGGACGAGACTAATTATATAAGGTAAGGACTAGTATAGGATTTCCTATACTGGTCTTTTTTTATCGCTTTATATCCATTTTCCTATATACCTATGAGAAAATAGGTATATAATAGTTTATGTATTTTAAATTTAAGGTATATTAATATAGCTTAAGGTTATCGGTTCATATATTTGTAACCGTTGATTTAAGTGGAAGCGTATTAGAGGATAGATATCTTTTAGTACTACAGGTAGGAGGCCCTTATGAAGTTACGTAAAGTAGGTATTATTGGCACTGGACATGTAGGTTCTCATGTAGCATTTTCCCTTGCTCTACAAGGTGAAGTAGATGAATTGTATATGATGGATATTGACGAGAAAAAAGCTAAAGCACAAGCCATGGATATCAATGATGCGGTTAGCTACATTCCTCACAAAGTGACAGCTACTGCTGGCCCAATTGAAGAATGTGGGGATTGCGATGTTCTCGTATTTAGTGCAGGTCCTTTACCAAATTTATACCAAGATCGCTTAGAAAGTCTTGGTGATACCGTTGAGGTTCTAAAGGATGTCATCCCTCGAATTAAAAAGTCTGGTTTTGATGGGTTTATTATTTCTATCTCTAATCCTGCTGACGTTGTAGCTACATATTTATGTAAACATTTAAATTGGAATCCAAAACGCATTATTTCCAGTGGTACAGCCTTAGATTCTGCACGGTTACAAAAAGAATTGGCTCGCATTTTTAATATCAGTAATCGTACAATTACAGCATATTGCTTAGGTGAACATGGCGGCAGTGCTATGGTGCCATGGTCTCATGTATATGTACAAGGAAAACCTCTTGTAGAATTACAACAAGAATTGCCTCATAGATTCCCTACACTTGACTATACGCAAGTGCTAGATGATGTTAAAATTGGTGGTTATCATGTATTAGCCGGTAAAGGTTCCACAGAATTTGGCATTGCCAGTGCAACTACAGAATTAATTCGCGCTGTATTCCATGATGAAAAGAAAGTATTGCCATGTTCTTGCTATCTAGACGGACAATATGGTGAAGAAGGTATCTTTGCATCTACACCAGCAGTTATTGGTAAAGATGGCATTGAAGATGTATTTGAATTAAAGCTTACCGAAGAGGAATTGGCTTTGTTTAAAAAGTCTTGCGCTGTTATTCGTGAATATGCTCATAAAGCAGAGTCCTTATAAGGCTCGTATCTGTTATATAAGTCTAGTGCTGATAATAAATATCTATATATAGAGAGAATATATAGACTTAAAGGAAACTATAGATAATTTTATTTAGTCCCTAATAAGGTTCTATGATATAATTAAAAAATGACAGTATACAGATGATGAATATTTTTGGGGGACATTATGAGTCAAGACACTATGGAAGTACAACGTCCAAAAAGGCCGCGCAAACGGGTTCGCCCTAATCGCAAAGCGCAGGATCAACGTATTATCCTCATGTGGATCAAGCGAATTGGTATAGGGATTATGGTGCTGCTATTGTTAGGGCAAGCCTATCGCTTGGTGGCTGTATATCAAGAAAAACAACATATTGAGCAACAATTGCAAGAATTAAAACAGCGAAATGAAGAATTAGAACAGGAAAAGGCTAAGTTGAAAGATCCAAAGACCATTGAGGGGGTAGCTCGAGAGGAACTAGGCCTTGTAAAACCTGGTGAAGTACCTTATGTAAAATAGGGACAACTTTAATAATTTAGATTCGCATTAGTTTGTAGTTTGAGGTTTCCGCATTAATTAGGAGGTTGCATGGCAATCGAAGTTGGTAACATTATTGATGGTACCGTATCTGGTATTACAAAGTTCGGCGTATTTGTTGATTTAGGAGAGAAACAAACAGGTCTAGTTCATATTTCTGAAGTAGCGCATGGGTATGTCGAAGATATTAATGCCGTATTAAAGGTTGAAGATCCAGTAAAGGTTAAGGTTTTATCTATTGAAGGTAACAAAATAGGCCTTTCTATTCGTCAAACACAGCCTAAAGAGACAGTAAGTGAAGAACGACGTCCTCGTCGTGTTCAATCTAAACAAAGTACAGAGGCTTTTGAAGCCAAAATGAAATCATTCTTGCGCGATAGCAATGAACGGTTGCATGATTTAAAACGCAATACAGAAGGTAAACGCGGAGGCCGAGGCGGTCGTCGAGATTAATAGTGAGAGATGGCATTGAGCCATCTCTTTACTTATGTATAGGCTTTAACAGTATAATAGTGTTAGAGGAATACTAATTATGTAAGGAGCGATTATGAAGTTAGCTATTATCGATATTGGATCTAATTCAGTGCGCTTATTATTGGCTACCTATGAGAACAATATATGGCACTATGAGCCCAAACAGTTATGGACCACTCGATTGGGACAACGAAATGCAGATGGCACATTGCAATCTGAATCGATGGAGGCATCGTATCAGGCTTTTAAGGATATTAAAGAACTGGCAGATAAATATGGTGCGGACTATTGCTTTGGTTTTGCTACCAGCGCTGTTCGTGAGGCTCAAAATGGACTTGAATTTATGGAACGAATCACCGAATACTGCCCTATGGAATGGCGAATTTTATCAGGTGATGAAGAGGCCATTTATGGATTTAATGGTGCCTTGGGAGATCAGTTGAATGACGGTCGTCATTATACGACTATCGATATTGGTGGGGGTAGTACAGAACTCGCTTTAGGAAATAAAGATGGCGTATATTGGAGTCGTTCTTATCCAGTGGGAGCGGTGCGTTTACAATCTATGTCTGACGAAGGACCTCAACGGGTATGGGAAGAAACTCGATTCCTTTGGGACCCAATGATGATTCAAGGCGAATTTGGTGAATTTATTGGCATCGGTGGTACATTAACGACGCTAGCTGCTATAGATTTAGGCCTTGAAAATTATGATGGTACAAAGGTGCAAGGTCATAAATTAAGTCGTGAAACAGTAGAGGGCATTATTCTAAACTTGCGTTACATGAGTCGCGACGAGAGATTACAGGTAAAAGGTTTACCTGCAGGCCGTGCTGATATTATTGTAGCTGGTGCAGAAATTTTGACGTCCTTTATGGATGCCTATGAGGTTCCTCATGTATTTGTGAGCGATCAAGATGGTATGGAGGCGATGGCCCGTGAATGTGAAAGCACTCGTTCGAACCGTTAATCACACCTTAAAATCGCATAATTTATTTCCAGAAAATAGTCGAATCTTAGTGGCGTGCTCCGGTGGACCTGATTCAATGGCTCTATTACATCTATTGAAAGACATTGCCATACATCGACATACAACCTATGAACTAGGTGTGGCTATCGTAGATCACTGCATTCGTCCTGAAAGCAAGGATGAGGTTTTGTGGCTCCAACATCAAGTGGAATCTTTAGGACTACCATTTTATTCTGCTACATTTGATGTGCCTCGCTTGAGCAAGGAACAAAAAACATCTGAAGAAACTATGGGACGCCAAGTACGGTATCAATGGCTTACAGAGGTTGCAAAGTCTGAAAACTATGATTATGTTGCGGTGGCTCATCACAAGGATGATCAAGCGGAGTCGATTCTAGCACATATCATCAGAGGTTCTGGATTAAATGGGTTGACAGGGATGACCGTAGTAAGTTCTGAATATGCTACTCCTGTAATTAGACCACTGTTAGATGTTACAAAAGAAACCTTATTGGCTTATTTAGAGGTGAAGGGGATTTCCTATTGTGTTGATTGTACGAATGAAGATGTGCGATATCAACGAAATAGGATTCGGCATCGCATTATACCTGAGTTAGAAGCTATTAACCCTAATGTAGTAGATGCTATTGCTAGATTGGGAAATTCCGTACATGAAGATGTATTAGTTATGTCTGATTTAACGGAGCAAGCTTTTGAAAAACTTGTGACTATAGGTGCTGATGGGGTGAGCTTATCTCGCCGTGCCTTACGGCAAGAATCATTGGCGATACAACGGCGCTTATGGCAGCGCTTAGTGGGTGCTGTGGACTCAGATATAACGCTGACATCAGCTCATCAAGATCAATTACTCGATATTGTTAACACCGGGGAAGAGAAAACTTTCACTATTAAAAGTATAAAAGTAACCGCTCAATGTGATACAATAAAAGTATATTGCGAACATTAATATGAATCGTGGAGGTCATATAGATGCATCAAGATGCAAAAGAGATTTTATATACAGCGGAACAATTACAAGCTCGTGTAGCAGAGTTGGGTAAAGCAATTAGCGAAGACTATAAAAATGAATCAGTCGTGCTTGTAGGGGTGTTAAAGGGCGCTGTCGTTTTCTTTACAGACTTAGCACGCGCTATTGATGATAGTGTAGATGTAAGTTTTGACTTTATTTCTTGCTCTAGCTATGGTAGCGGCACAACAAGTACAGGGGTAGTACGAATTTTAAAAGATTTAGATCGCTCTGTAGAGGGTAAGCATGTACTCGTTGTTGAAGATATCGTAGACACTGGTACAACATTACATTACTTATTAGAAAATTTACATGCTCGTGGGGCTAAAAGCGTGCGCCTTGCAGCGTTGTTGAATAAACCAGATCGCCGTAAGATGGACGTAAATGTTGACTATGTAGGCTTTATTATTCCTGATTACTTTGTTATTGGTTATGGTTTAGACTACGCAGAAAAATATCGTCACTTACCATATATCGGTATTTTGAAGGAAGAAATGTATCAAAATTAAAAATATGATATAATATATGAGTGCATCTCTCATTGAGATGTACTCAATTCGTTTATACAACTAAAAATTATTATTGAAAGGGGTAATCTTTTGGGTCGATTTACAAAAAATATCGTCCTTTATTTACTTATCATTGCCGCTTTCGTTATCGCCATTGACGCTTTCTCTGGTCAAAGTGCGAATAAATCTGAATTAAGTTACACAGGATTTATTCAACAAGTACAACAGAAAAAGGTTGAGTCCGTAACGATTACCAATGATCATGGTATTAAAGGTAAACTAAAAAATGGAACAGAATTCAATTCTTATGCGCCAAGTGATGAAACATTAATCAAAACATTACAAGATAATGGCGTAGAAATTACAGCAGCCCCACCTGAGCAACCAGCTTGGTGGATGAGCCTTTTAGGTTCTGCTATTCCTATTATCATCTTGGTAGTGTTGTTCTTCTTCATTATGCAACAAACACAAGGTGGCGGTGGCCGAGTGATGAACTTTGGTAAAAGCCGTGCTAAATTGATGGGTGAAGGTAATGTAAAGGTTAGCTTCAAAGATGTAGCAGGTGCGGAAGAAGCAAAACAAGAATTAGAAGAAGTAGTAGAATTCTTGAAGGATCCAGGCAAATTTACAGCTATCGGTGCTAAAATTCCGAAAGGCGTATTATTAGCGGGACCTCCAGGTACAGGTAAAACATTGCTTGCTAAAGCTGTTGCTGGTGAAGCAGGTGTACCATTCTTTACGATTTCCGGTTCTGATTTCGTAGAAATGTTCGTAGGTGTTGGTGCATCTCGTGTACGTGATCTTTTTACACAAGCGAAAAAGAATGCGCCATGTATCATCTTCATCGACGAAATTGATGCGGTTGGTCGCCAACGTGGCGCAGGTCTTGGTGGTGGTCACGATGAACGTGAACAAACATTGAACCAATTGCTCGTTGAAATGGATGGCTTCGGTGCTAACGAAGGTATTATTACTATCGCAGCTACAAACCGCCCAGATATTCTTGACCCAGCGCTCTTGCGTCCAGGTCGTTTTGACCGTCAAGTTATCGTAGGTCGTCCAGACTTACGCGGTCGTGAAGCAATCTTAAAAGTTCACGCTCGTAACAAGCCGTTGGCTGACGATGTAGACTTGAAAACAATTGCGAAGAAAACACCAGGCTTTACTGGTGCCGACTTAAGTAACTTGTTAAATGAAGCGGCTTTATTAGCGGCTCGTCTTAACAAAAAAGTAATCACTATGGCTGAAGTTGAAGAAGCTAGTGAAAAGGTTAGCATGGGTCCTGAACGCCGCAGTCACATTGTGAGTGATAAGGATCGTAAGTTAACTGCGTACCATGAATCTGGTCATGCTATTGTGGCACATTTGTTGCCTCATGCAGATCCTGTTCATAAGGTAACAATCATTCCTCGTGGTGCAGCAGGTGGTTACACTATGATGCTTCCTACAGAGGAACAAAACTACAAAACAAAATCTCAATTATTAGCGGATATTCGCGTAGCCCTTGGCGGTCGTGTGGCAGAGGCTTTGATTTTGGATGAAATCAGTACAGGTGCTTCTGGTGACCTTCAAAGTGTAACGAATACAGCGCGCGCCATGGTAACGCGTTGGGGCATGAGCGATGAGCTTGGTCCTATCGTATTTGGTGAACAACAAGAACAAGTATTCTTGGGGAAAAACCTTGGCCATGAACGCAACTACAGTGAAGAAATTGCTGCAAAAATCGATACTGAAATTCATCGTATCGTTGAAGATGCTTATAAAGATGTAACAAAACTTCTTAGCGATAACGAGAAATTCTTACATGATATGGCAAATGCCTTATTAGAGGAAGAAACAATCGATGCAAAAGCGGTAGATAATCTATACAAATATGGTAGAACAAAAGCCCTTGAAATAGAGGAACCTAAAGCTACGTTAGAAGCAGCAGGTATTGTAGTACCAGAGGTTGTTGACGCTAATGAGCGCACTTCTACAGTGGAAGCTCCTAGTGAAACACCTTCTAACGAAATTAAATAATGGACACTGTCCAAATAAAAAGAGCTGATCTCCTTGGAGACCAGCTCTTTTTTTATTGTCCATCGTTGATGTGACGGGTTGCTAAATATTCTTGTATGCGACGTTCCTTAAGTGATTTTAAGTATTTCTGTGCTAATACATGCGGTATGGCCACACCGACAGCGATGCCAACGATGGTTAAAATACCTGTTATACCATTTTGTACCATATGTACAAGGCCGGATTCATTGAGTGCATTGATGTGAAGCATATCGAATAGAAAACGATAATATAGAATCCCTGGCATTAATGCGATAGCAGACGGTACAATAATGATCGTACTAGAGGTTTTAAGCCAAGTTGAAACTTTTACAAAGATTATACTCATGATGGCAGCCCCTACAAAGGTAGCACCAGCAATAGAGAACCCTAATTCAACAGCTAATAAATTGCGAATGAATACACATAATACACCGCCAATACCGATTGATAATAAGAGCCGCACAGGAGCATTAAATAAAACTGCAAATGAGGCAGCGGCCATAAAAGAACCTATAATCTGTTCAATGGATAGTACATGAGGTTTAATATCTACAAAACTAAATGCAGGCATAGGGCTAAAGTACAAGGCCATGGCCATGCCCAAGGTCATACTACCTACAATGAGAATTGTTCTAATAGCTCTTGTAATACCCGATAGAATATGGTTGTTAATTGTATCAATAACGGCATTGATAAGCGGTACGCCTGGAATCATAAATAAGGTACAGCATACAAGAACATAAACTAACGAATCTTGTTCAATATGTGAATAGAAACCATAGGCAGAAACCATAGCAGCAAATCCACCTAATGTAATACCTACATATTCATTACAGCCTAAACGCACAGATAGAGTACGGGTGAAATAACCGATTAGAGAACAAATAACAGTTACAATAAAAGCTATCATATCGCCACTATACAAGAAGGCAAGGCCTGCTGATCCGAGTGCACAAGCAATACCCTTTATCCAATCAGGATATACTGGAATAGTGGAATCTAATCTTGAAATTAACTGTTCATAAGTTGTAAGTGAATAATGTCGTTCAAAGGCGCGCCAAGTTAGTTTAGATACTGCATTAATCATGGCCATATTGGGTACATGGACAGGTGTTTTTCTAAATACGGTAATAGATCGTTCTTTATGCAGTAAATTGACCATAATCGTAGTATAGGAAATATGTATATTTAAATAATCATGAGGAATACCCATAAATGTTGCGGCTTTAAGCATTTCTTCAATGATTCGATTTGTATCGGCACCACATTCCATGAGTAATTTACCTATGTTTAATAGGACATCGAGCTTTCTATGAATATGAATAAATGGGTTCTCAAGAACTTCATTTTTTTCTTCTAATGTAAATTGTTTCATATATCTCCCCAGATAATGATAGATTATATTATTGTTATCTTTTACATACGGTATAACTTAATACTATATGTATTATACCATTAATTATTATAAATAATCCTTGCTTTTTATAGAGTACACTTGTACAATCGAATTGTAAACCTAGGTTGACAAAGAAAGGGGCTCTAAACTATGCGTGATGAAGTGCTAGAATTCTTGAGACAAAACCAAGGTAGTTTCGTATCGGGACAAGATATGTCCGAAGCATGCCATGTTTCGCGCACAGCAATTTGGAAACATATCAAGGCGTTACGTCAAAAAGGCTACAAAATAGAATCTTATACCAAGAGGGGGTATCGATTATTGGAGGAACCTGATTTGTTAAGTCCATTGGCCATGAAGCAAATCTTAAAAACAGATGTATTTGGAAAGCGGTATGTCTATATGGACACTACCGAATCTACTAACCTAGAAGCTCGTCGCTTAGCGCAACAAGGTGCAGAAGAAGGTACTGTTGTTGTAACAGAGGAACAGGCTGCTGGCCGAGGTCGTTTATCGCGGGGCTGGTATTCTCCATTTGGGAAAGGTCTATGGTTTAGTCTCATTTTGCGCCCTGACTTTGCACCAGTAGAAGCACCGAAGTGTACATTGATGGCAGCCGTAGCATTAACAAAGGCTTTTCATAAAATGGGCCTTACAGATGCGGGTATTAAATGGCCAAATGATATCCTTGTAAATGGTCGTAAATTAGTTGGTATTTTGACAGAAATGTCCGGCTCTATGGAGGAAATTTCCTATATTGTTATGGGCATAGGTGTCAATGTTAAGACTAAACAAGAAGAACTACCAGAAGAATTGAAGTTAATTGCTACGTCATTAACAATGGAAGGCATTGATATTGAACGGACAGAAGCTTTTAAAATTATTTTGGAATCCTTAGAACATCAATATTATGAAGTCCTCGATAGTGGCTTTGAGGAAACCTTAAATGAATGGCGCCAATTATCGGTAACCCTTGGCGAAGAAATTGAAGTGAGAGCACCAGGAAATACCTATGAAGGGGTAGCTACAGATATTGATGAAGATGGTAACTTATTAGTAAGAATCCCTGATGGGACAGTTAAACGTATTGTGGCAGGGGACGTGTCAATTCGTCCGCGCAAATAGGAGGCATTCATGTTATTAGTAATTGATGTGGGGAACACCAATATTGTTCTCGGTGTATACGACAAGACAGATCTTGTAGGTCACTGGCGTATTTCCACGGATCGCGTTCGGACCACAGATGAATATGGCATGTTGATGATGAATTTATTCTTCCACGATCGCAAGGTTGATGTGAAAGATATTAAAGATATTATCATTTCTTCAGTTGTGCCACCGTTGATGCCTACATTAGAACGCGTATGTTTACGTTATTTTAATGTAAATCCTCTCATTGTTGGACCTGGTACAAAGACTGGTATCGCTATTAAGTATGATAATCCTCGTGAAGTAGGGGCTGACCGTATCGTAAATGCTGTGGCTGCACATGAACAATATAAAGGTGATTTAATCATTATCGACTTTGGTACAGCTACAACCTATTGTGCGGTTCAAGGTAATGGCGATTATATGGGCGGTGTAATTACTCCAGGTGTTACAATTTCTGCGGAGGCTTTATTCCAACGGGCTGCTAAATTGCCACGTATCGATGTCAGAGATCCTGGTCAAGTGATTTGTCGCAATACCGTATCTTCTATGCAATCTGGTATGTTCTATGGCTACGTAGGCCAAGTAGAAGGTCTCGTATCTCGTATGAAAGCTGAAATGGGAGGTCAAGTAACTGTAGTGGCTACAGGCGGTTTAGCACAGCTTATCAGCAGCGCTACAGACTGCATTGATCATGTAGAGCCTATGCTTACATTAGAAGGCTTACGTCTTATTTACGAAAGAAATAAATAATGCTACTATAATATAGTTACGTATATGTAAC
>NZ_CAJLUB010000014.1 GCF_905209685.1 uncultured Veillonella sp.
GGCTACTGAAAAGTAGCCTCGTATATTGACACTCATTTAAAATGATTAAAGTATATTAAATTAATAATATCTTGATTAGAAAATGATTATTGTTGATACAAAACAATTCTAAATCCTTGTCTACTATTGGCTTCTGATATTGACATATCACTAGAAATAGAATAACCAGTACCAACACTGTCATAATATCCTCCTCTGCTACGATAATCTTCTTCTATTCCATAATCACCATTAATATATCTTCTGTAATCTTGAAACTCTGTCACATTTCCTGCTAAATCATAAATATTATTAGTTTTATTTCTTTCAGTGGCTCCTGCTGAAAGAATCATATTATATATTACCTTTGACTTTTCATTATTATATTCATAAGTTTTTCCATAATCAATTGAGTATTTTCCATCGAAAACAAAATTGATATTTGAATAATTTCCATAATCTCTGCTATCCTTAATATCATACCCTGAATTATCCAACCAATACATGATTTTATCCCATTGATTATAAGTAATTAAATCACTACTAATATTATTTTTATTATACATTTTTTGAGCATTGATTTTTGCCATATTCCAATCTATAAAGTTCCAAACTATTTGTCCCTTTTTACTTGTAGGTATCCCTTCCACATTATTAGTATCTTTACTAAATTCTGTTGTATTGTCTATAATTTCTTGTGGTAACCCTGCTTCATATCTTCCAACATAAAATCCACCATACTTTAAAATTTGTATCAACTCTTTTTCATTACAATTCAGTCCTCTATAAAAGATATAATCATCCTTAATATTTCCACCTATTACATTTGGTATTGATTCTACTGGAACCCATACAAATTGATTGCCTATTTCATCTTCTATAACTAGTCCATTATTCCACCCTTTAGGAATGCCTTTTTCTATTTCCCAACTCGCTGTTTCTGTTTCTATTTTTTTAAATCCTTCTGGAATTATTGGATTGTTATATGTAGAAATTTCTTCTATATCTTTGTATCGTTCTTCTGTAATTATTTCTCCTACGTTTTCTTTGTCTTTTTGTTTTATATTTTTCATACAAACTATAGTAATTATAACAATAATAACTAGTATTATCACAACAGTTATTATTATTTTTCCATGCTTCTTCATTTTTTCACCTCATACATATATTAACATATTTAAAGAAATAAATAAAGTATTAGAAAACTAATTTTCTAATACTTTATTTTATTATTCAGTTTCAACTTCTATATGTACATTTGCTTCTCCATTTTCTAATTGTATATATACATCGCCCTCTTTTCTTACTAAAGAGAATTCAAATCCGTATTCTGCGCCATTTTGTATAATTAAATGTTCTGTAATAATCTATAGCTTGTTAACAAATTCTATTGATTATTGTTTTGCATATTTTCTAAAACATACAATTAGTTGCTGTTATCTAGTATATTTGTATTTTTATAACTTTTTATTGATAACATTACAATTAGTGATAACAAAATATAAAGTAAATGTTTTCCGCTTGGATTGTTACCATGTTCTAGCATATAGTTTCCAACTTCGTCCCCCTCACCTATTGTATATGTACCTAAGAGATGAAAGCTTGAATATAAATATAATCTTGATTCACCCAACAATGGTTCTAGTTTCAATTTTGTAATTCTTTCTAATTCTAAATTTTTATAATTCTTTGAGAGCAAATTATGTATTTCTTTTTCATTTTTAGAAGATATAGACAATTCATATTCTCCAGAATCTAAAGAATCTAAAAAGTCTAGCAAAGCTAAAAAAGAGGAAACAACTGTTGAATAATAAAAATGTTATTGTTATTGGTGCGGGCCTAGCAGGTTCTGAGGCGGCTTGGCAACTCGCTAATTGTGGCATTCATGTAGACTTATATGAAATGCGCCCCGTGAAGAGTTCTCCTGCGCATCAAACAGATCAATTTGCAGAGCTCGTATGTAGTAACTCCTTACGGGCTGGCAATATTGAAAATGCAGTAGGTCTTTTGAAAGAAGAGATGCGTCGTTTAGGCTCCATTATTATGGAATGTGCTGATGCTACTGCTGTACCTGCTGGAGGTGCCTTAGCCGTTGATCGTCATCTATTTAGTGAAATGGTGACTGAAAAGGTAAAAGGCCATCCTAATATTACGGTGCACCACGAAGAGGTAACCGAGATTCCTACTGAAGGTACTGTTATTTTTGCTTCTGGTCCCCTTACATCTGAAGTATTAGGGGATAAGATTAAAGAATTAACTGGTGAAACAGGCTTTTACTTCTACGATGCAGCAGCACCTATTGTTACAGCAGAATCTTTGAATTATGATAAAGTATTTGCTGCTTCTCGTTATGATAAGGGCGATGCAGATTATCTTAACTGTCCTATGACAGAGGAAGAATACAAAGCATTCTGGCATGAGCTTACAACGGCTGAAGCAGTGCAACCAAAGGATTTTGAAAAAGAAATCTATTTCGAAGGTTGCATGCCTGTAGAAATTATGGCAAGCCGTGGTGAAGATACATTGCGCTATGGACCATTAAAACCAGTAGGCTTAGTAGATAAGCGTACCAATGAGGAATCTTATGCAGTAGTTCAATTGCGTAAAGAAAATAAGGAAGGTACCATGTTTAACTTGGTAGGCTTCCAAACTCACTTAAAGTGGGGCGAGCAAAAACGTGTATTTGGTATGATTCCAGGCCTTGAAAACGCAGAATTCGTTCGTTATGGTGTTATGCATCGTAATACGTATATCAACTCTCCTGAGTTGTTGAACCATGCATTCCAACTAAAAAAAGAACCGCGTTTATTCTTTGCGGGCCAAATGACAGGCGTAGAAGGTTATTTAGAATCTGCTGCTAGTGGTCTTATGGTTGGTTTACAAGTGGACCGTTATTTAGAAGAACGGTCATTTATAGACTTCCCTAAAACTACAGCTATTGGATCCCTTAGTCACTATATTTCTAACTATGAAGGGTCTAACTTCCAACCTATGAATGTCAACTTTGGCATTATGGACCCATGGCCTCAAAAAATACGCAAGAAAAAAGAGAAAAATGCACTCATTGCTAATCGTGCATTAGAAGATCTAGATGCATTAAAAGCTAAAGAAAATTTATAAACTTTGGCCATATAAAATAAATTACTCCATACTATATGAGTTTTAGACTTATAAAGAAAAATCCTTCATTCAAAGGGAGACCCATGAATGAAGGATTTTTTTATTCATAATATATGTTTCTTATTATTTGTTATTATTTACGTTTTTTCGTTTTAGGCGCTGTTTCTGTAGTTTCAAGTACAGGTTGATTTTTCTTTTCTAAGTAGCCTAGATAGATAAATAGACAAATGCCTACGATAATAACAATAAGACTAGTCATTTGAGCAGATTTTAAGCCTAGTGTTAAGTCTACATAGTCGCCGCGCAAGAATTCAAGGAAGAATCTAGCTGTAGAGTAGAGAATCGCATATAGTACGAATACTTGCCCTTTAGCATGTTTAAAGGAGCTAAATAATAGGAGGGCCACAAAGATAAGAATGTCGATTTGACCTTCCCAGATTTCGGCAGGCCATAATGGTTGATTGCCGTAAGTGCGATGTGCTAACGTGCTTTCAGGATAGAGAATGCCAAAGTTACCACCCGTAGGATGGCCAAAGGCATCGCCATTTAAGAGGTTTGCCATACGCCCTACAGATTGAGCTAAAATTAAGGCAGGGGCAAATAAATCAGCAAAGGCCCAGAAATCGATATTGTTTTTACGTAAGTACCAGTAGCCTGCAATGGTGCCTAATACAACGCCACCTTGAATGGCCATACCACCTTGCCATACAAAGGGAATTTCTAATAAATGATTGCCATAATAGTGCCAATCAAAGAAGAATACATCCCATAGTCGGGCCCCGATGAGACCAGCTATGGCAACCGTAATGGAAAAGTCGATAATATGTTCATGCCAACCACGACCATCTTTTTTTAATAAAACATAGGCAACAGAGGCACCACAGATGATAGCTAAAGCTAACATGGCACCATAAGCCCTGATAGGGAAGTCACCTATAAAAAATAGATATTGATGCATATAAAACTCCTTATGTAATAACTTGTATTGTATAAGGTAAATTATAAATTACATGTACCCTTCATGCAACAACTGAGAGGAATTCTATATAATATGGTATAATATAGAGATTGAAATTATATCCCCTTTAGGGGACTAGAGTTAGGAGAGTTCATGATTCGTAAATCTACTATTTTAAAATCTTTAACTGCTTTGGTGATGTCTGCATTGTCTAGTACAGCTGTACAAGCAGAAGTATTAGTGCCTATCGATCAATTCTTGGCGAATACTACGCGTCATTACGAAGCTAATCAATATAAAACATCCTATACGGTATATGTACCTCAAACAGTATTGCAAGGGAATACTATCGTTTTAGATCCTGCTGCTGTTGGTGAACCTGTAAAATTGCCCACAACCAGCAAAAATGGCACGACCTATGTCGATATTGAGTCTGATCCAGCTATGCTTGGTGTAAGCTATACCAAGACGAATGGACAATTAACACTAGGTCCTGCACCACAAGCTTCTACGGTAAAAGCTCCGTATACAATGCAAACACCATTGTCTTGGGCTTTTGATCCATGGCCCACACAGGGAACTCCATATCAAGCAAAACTCAATGCTAGCGGCGATAATATCATTTCTCCAAGTTGGTTTAAATTGCATAGCCTTGGCCTCGAAGCAAGTCCTAATGTAAGTATTGATTATGTTAACGATTATAAGAGTAAAGGTTACCACGTATGGCCTTTAATTACGAATCGATTTGACCCTGGCTTTACTAGTGGTATCTTAGCAGATCAATCTGTATGGAAAAAATATGCTCATAACCTCGTGCAATATGCTTATATTTACGGCTTTGATGGGTATAACTTTGACTTTGAAAATATTGATTATGCCGACCGTGATCGTTTAACAGCCTTTGTAGCGTATTTATCTAACCATTTACATCAATACAATATTAAAACATCTATTGATGTAACCGGTTATTCTGATAGCCCAGAATGGTCTTTAGTATATAACCGCAGCGCCTTTGCAAATTCCGTAGATTATGTAGTTCTCATGGCTTATGACGAAACATGGGCTAAGAGTATCACAGCAGGTCCTGTAGCAAGTTATCCATGGGTTCGCAATCATACAGAAAAAATGCTTTCTGAAGTGCCATCCCAAAAACTAGTACTTGGTGTGCCATTCTATATGCGCTTATGGCATGATACAAATGGTTATGCTAAGGGCGAAACACTGGCTATGAAAAATACAGGTAGTTACTTTGTAAACTACAAGGATAAAATGACATGGGATGATAGATTAAAATTATATTATTTATCTATCCCAACTGGGTCTGGTTCCGATCGTATTTGGTTTGAAGATAATACGTCTTTAGGTTTGAAACTAGACCTTGTAAAAGAATTACAGCTCGGTGGTTTTGCAGCATGGCGTAAAGGCTTTGAAGATGAATCTACTATTGCTATGATTCAAGGCAAAGACTTAGGCCGCGGTATTCCTAAATCTCCTACAGCGGTTGTTCCTGAACCAGTAGTAGAAGAAACTAAACCATTAACTAAGCTTGAACAATATAAATTGCGTTTAGAAGAAAAAGAAAAGGCCAAAGCTGCTAAAGCGGAAGCAAAACGTAAGGCAAAAGAAGAAAAAGAATTAGCTAAACGCAAAGCTAAAGAAGAAGCGGAGCAAGCTAAAGCTGAGAAAAAACGTCAAGCTGAGGAAGCCAAGGCAGAGAAAAAGCGTTTAGAAGAAGAAGCTAAGGCTCAAAAGGAACGTGATGCACAAGATGCAAAGAATACAATTGCTTCTTATAAGAGCCATAGATCTGTTCAAAATACAACTACTAAAAACGAATTAACAAAATCTGTACAAGTAGTAAAACGCTAGAGTTTGACTGCTTTCATAGTAAGTAGTAAAATAAAAATATTGATTATAAAACGGCAACTAATGAGGTTGACTATATGAGGAGGCCCCTACATGAATGAAAAATATGTAGCCCAAGATATTGAGAAAAAGTGGCAAAAGTATTGGGATGATAACCATACATTTAAAACAGAATATGATGAATCCAAAGAAAAATACTATGTATTAGAAATGTTCCCGTACCCATCTGGTAACTTACACATGGGTCACGTGCGTAACTATTCCATCGGTGACGTAGTAGCTCGTTTCAAAAAAATGAAGGGCTTTAACGTGTTACATCCAATGGGCTGGGACTCCTTTGGTATGCCTGCAGAAAACGCAGCTATCAAACATGGTATTGCACCTAAAACATGGACACTCGACAACATCGAGAACATGAAATTGCAACAAAAAGCACTTGGCTTGTCCTATGATTGGGAGCGCGAAGTTGCAACATGTAAAGAAGATTACTACAAATGGACGCAATGGTTCTTCGAGCAGTTCTATAAAAAAGGCTTAGCTTATAAAAAAGAAGCAAAAGTAAACTGGTGTGAAACTTGTCATACTGTATTGGCTAACGAACAAGTTATCGATGGCGCTTGCTGGCGTTGTGACAACCCAGTTGAGAAAAAAGACTTGTCTCAATGGTTCTTGCGCATTACAGAATATGCTGATCGCTTGTTAACTGATTTGGACACTCTTGATCATTGGCCACAACGCGTTAAATTGATGCAAAAGAACTGGATTGGCCGTTCTGAAGGTACAGAATTCTCCTTTGAAGTACCATCCATCAATGAACGCGTATCTGTGTATACTACACGTGTTGATACTATTTATGGCGTAAGCTATGTAGTATTGGCTCCTGAACATCCATATGTGGAACGCCTTATTGAAAATGCGCCTAATAAAGCTGAATTGGAAGCTTTCATTACGCGTATGCGCAATATGAGTGATATTGACCGTACATCTACAGAAGCACCTAAAGAAGGTATGTTCACTGGTTCCTATGCAGTAAACCCAATGTCTGGCGAACAAGTTCCTGTGTGGATCGCAAACTATGTATTGGTAGACTATGGTACTGGTGCCGTAATGGGTTCCCCTGCGCATGATGAACGTGACTGGGAATTTGCTCATAAATATGATTTGCCTATTAAACAAGTTGTAGCTTGTGAAGGTGAAGAATACAGCCTTGAAAAATGGCAAGAATGGTACCATGAAGATGGTATCCTCGTTAATTCTGGTGAATATAATGGCCAAACATCTGAAGAGGCTCGTAAAACTATTACAGCTGCTCTTAACGAACGCGGCATTGGTGAAGGTAAGGTAAACTTCCGTCTTCGTGACTGGTTGATTTCTCGTCAACGTTACTGGGGCGTGCCAATTCCTGTAGTATATTGTGAAAAATGTGGTGAACAACTTGTTCCTGAAGAAGAGTTGCCTGTACGCTTGCCAGAGGATGTTAAATTTGAGTCTGGTGCCGTATCTCCATTGGCTACATCTGAAAGCTTCCTAAATACTACATGTCCTAAGTGTGGTGGTCCTGCACGTCGTGAAACAGATACAATGGATACATTTATCGATTCCTCTTGGTATTTCTTGCGCTATACAGACGCTAAAAATGACCAAGCTCCATTCGATAAGAAAATCGCTAACTACTGGATGAACGTTGACCAATATATCGGCGGTATTGAACATGCTATTTTGCACTTGTTGTACTCTCGATTCTTTGTGAAAGTTATTTACGATTTAGGCCTTATCGAAGCTAACGAACCATTCCGTGGCTTGTTGACACAAGGTATGGTTCTTAAAGAAGGCAGCAAAATGTCTAAATCCAAAGGTAATGTAGTTTCTCCTGAAGAAATTATCAATACTTATGGTGCTGATACTGCACGTTTGTTTATTCTATTTGCGGCTCCTGTTGATCGTGACCTTGATTGGTCTGACCAAGGCGTTGAAGGTTCTTACCGTTTCTTAGGTCGTGTATGGCGTATTGTTGATGCTTACAACGAAGAAGCTAAGAAAAATGTAACTGGTGAACTTACAAAAGACGAATTTGCTTTGCGTCGTGAATTGCATCGTGTTATCAAAAAGGTAACAGAAGACCTCGATAACAACTTCAACTTCAACACTGCTATTTCTGCTATCATGGAACTAGTAAATGCTATGTACGCTCATAAGGACAAAGCTGAAACAATCAATAGTGCTTTAGCTAATGAATTAACTCATTTCTTATTACTTCTTTTAGCACCATTCGTTCCTCATATGACAGAAGAGTTGTGGCATGAATTGGGTGAAACTACATCCATCCATACTGAAAAATGGCCTGTATACGAAGAGGCAGCTCTCGTTGTAGATGAAGTAGAAGTAGTATTACAAGTAAATGGTAAAGTTCGTGATAAACTTACTGTTTCTGTAAATATTACAAAAGAAGAATTAGAAACATTGGCTAAAGAATCTAGTCGTGTTCAAGAGTTTACAGAAGGTAAAAATATTGTAAAAGTTATTTATGTACCTGGTAAACTTGTAAATATCGTAGTTAAATAACGATATTCTATTCGTTTAATACAGTAAGCCCCCAACTACATAAGTAGAAGGGGGCTTATTTTATAGTGAGGTAATTATGGCAAAACGTAGCGATTATATTTCCTGGGATGAATACTTCATGGGCGTTGCCATCTTAGCAGCGCAACGCTCTAAAGATCCTAATACACAAGTTGGTGCGTGCATCGTTAGTAATGATAATAAAATCTTATCTATTGGCTATAATGGCATGCCTTTAAACTGTAGCGATGATGATTTTACATGGGAACGCGATACAGCAGATGATAATAAATATTTTTATACTGTACATAGTGAACTCAATGCCATTCTAAATTATCGCGGCGGTTCTCTAGAGGGTTCTAAGATTTATGTCACATTATTCCCTTGTAATGAATGTGCTAAGGCAATCATTCAAAGTGGTATTAAGGCTGTTATCTACCGCGATGACCTCTATAAGGATACAAAAGAGGTAAAAGCATCTAAGAGGATGTTAAAAACTGCAGGTGTAGAGATTATTGAATATAAACCTACAGGCCGTACTTTAAATATCACATTGTAATAGAATAAATTTTTACTATTATCAAAAGACTCTATATACAAGCGTATATAGGGTCTGTTTCATATGTAGTTTTCCAATATAAATTGATATCTACTAGAGACGTTAGACTAGACATATAGTTCTTTGCTGTCATCCAATTTATGATTGTTTTGTAGTTATGTTTATACTTGTAAACGACCATCAATCATAATGTCTACTTCTTGACCATCACGAGTGTAGCCTTTGATATTCATGCGTTCATGACCAATCATAAAGTCTACATGTGTTAAGGAGTGGTTAAGGCCGCGTTCTTTTAATTCTTCTTCAGATAAACCATCGCTACCTTTGAGGCATGTAGGATAAGATGCGCCAATCGCTAAATGGCAGGACGTATTTTCATCAAACAATGTTTCGTAGAAGATTTGGTTAGATTGGCTAATTGGGCTAAAGTGATCCACTAATGCTACTTCACCAAGGTAGTGGGAACCTTCATCAGTTTCTACTAATTCTTTTAGTACTTCATAACCTTCTTTTGCAGTGTATTCTACGATTTTACCTTCTTTAAACGTGAAGGAGAAATCAGAAATCGTATTGCCATGGTAAATTAATGGTTTTGTGCTGTGCACAACGCCATTTACACCATTATATTGAGGGGCAGAGAATACTTCCTCTGTAGGAATATTAGCATTGAAAATAGTACCATCTTTGGAGGATTCTTCACCACCTAGCCAGATATGGCCTTCTGGCAATTCTAATAAAAGATCGGTGCCGTTTTCACAAGTGTAACGCAATGATTTTAAGTCTAGTTTATTTAATGCTTCACAGCGGCGACGCAATTTTGCCATGTGATGACGATATGTATCTTTTGGTTCAATACCTTCAATACGGCAAAGTTTTAATAATGTTGTCCACAATTGATCGATTTTTTCTTCGTCAGTACCTTCATAGCCAAGTAAATCTGCCCAAAGAACTGTTGGTACAGAAGCAACACACCATGTAACAGAAGAGTTCATGATGGCTGTATGATAGAAGGATAACGCTTTATTTAAGTTACGAGATTGTAAGGAAATACGATCTGTTGGAATACCTTCTAAGGCTTTTGGATTAGCACTGATTAAAGATAAGAAGGCTGCCTTATCATCGATGTATTGTTTGTAGAATTCCGGTATCCAGTTAGCAGGTTTTTCTAAAACAGATTCGTTAGCATGTAATAAACGTTGACGGGCAATTGGGGAGCATCTCCAGTTCAGAACAACCTCCTTAGCACCAAGTTCATAAGCTTCTTCAGTAACAATCACTGCAAAGTCTTTGTTTTCTACATCTACAGAAATAACTAATGTTTGGTCTTGCTGCAAGTTTACACCGTATCGTAATAATGTACGGGCATATTTTCTTAATGTATCTTGATTCATAATTTCTCCTTTAATTCGTCATCAATTGTTAAACTCCTGCTAGTGTGACCAATAGAGTCATCGGTAGGAGTTTTGTTTTTCATAGGGAAATCCTTCAGTAGGAGGTGCACTATGAAAGTTAAATTGAAGCCCTATATGATAATTGTATTAATCCTATGTATTTTAGTAGGAATTTATTTCCTATGGCCTATTATAACAGATGAAAGCGATTCTGTCCTAGCTGAAGGGGGTATAGATGGAAATTCTTCTATATCTACTGTAGAACAACAGCCTAATAAACCAATCGCTTATATAACAGGTGCAGTCGCTTCACCTGGTTTATATGAGCTTGAAAGCTCAGCTACTGTAGGTGATATTGTTAAGCTAGCAGGAGGACTATTACCGTATGCAGATGTAGAGTCGGTAAATATGGCTAAGCCAGTTACTGCAGGTGATCATATCCATGTAGTATTTAACTTTCACGGTAATCCTGAAGTGTTATTGCGTGGTAATAAGATAAACATAAACTCTGCCACTGCAAAAGAATTAGACTCTCTGCCAGGTATAGGCCCTGCCATGGCTAAAAGAATTGAGGAATATCGTTCACAAAAAGGCCCCTTTACTTCCGTTGAAGGTATCAAGGGGGTGAAGGGCATTGGTGACGGCGTATTTAAGAAAATTAAAGACAAAATTACAATTTAACAATCAAAATTGTAATCACGAAGGTATGCCACTACATACAAATATTATTGATCGTACAAAAGTGGTGTTAACTCATAGTCAATGGGCACATGTTATATTAGGATCTATCATTATAGGAACAATACTAGGGTATGGAAATTATTTTCCTGTACTCAATCAAATGTACTACATCTTTGCGATAGGGATAGCCATTATAGGTGTCGGTGTTTTTAAAGTCTTACAATCGTCTAATTGGTGGCGATCACTTGGTAAGTTAATAGTTTTAGTGTCCGTTTTTGTAGGACTGTCGTATTATCAAACAGATTTACGGATTATACATTTTAATAGCTATACTTCATATTATTTGCAGCAAGAAGGAGAATATCTTGGTACGGTTGTAACTGCTCCTGAAAGAGTAAATTTGAACGGACAGGAGTACTACAAATATACAATTAAAACTCATGGCTTACATCCTTATAAAGATACTGCCAAAAATGATTATATTAATGCACAGGGAAGGTTACAGGTATATTCAAAGGTGTCTACCACCAAACATCCCATACGACTAGGGGAATACGCAGTTGTAGAAGGTACACCAAAGTCCTTATTTCTTATCGAAGAGGAAGGTCGTATTAATCTTCGCGGTCGATATATGAGTTCCAATTCTCGAGGGCGAATCTACGATGGTGTATATAGAACTGCTACAAATAAAGACTTACAAGCATTCAACTATAAAGAGCTCTTTTCTGAAAAAATATATTGGAAACTCTTATTTATTTGTGGATCAATACGTGAGTCTATAGATAAAACTATTTCTAATTATCTAGAGGGTCCACAACATGTATTAGCACAATCATTAGCTTTAGGTGGCCATTATAGTGAGCTAGGGGAAGATACAATGAAGGATTTTTCCTATACAGGGCTTATTCATATTCTATCTATATCAGGTTCACATATTGCGCTCTTATTAGCACTGGTATATGGACTGGGACGACTTATTAAATTAAGAAAACGAACTAGTTTGACTATTGGCATTTTAGTAGCTTGCATGTATTGTGGTGTCGTTGGTGGCGATGCTCCTGTTGTACGGGCAACGATAATGAGCATACTCATGTGTATGGCTTACATAAAAGGTCGATTATATCAAGCGAAGCAGGCATTATGCATATGTGCCATACTATGTTTAGTATATGATCCTTTTTCTATATTTGATGTAAGCTTTCAGCTATCCTTTGGTGCAACTTATGGATTGCTCATATGGGGAAAAGTATTATATGAACGTATTCAATGGTTACCAAAATGGATTAAAACACCCCTTGTATTATGTGTGTCAGCACAGTTGCTCATCTTACCGCTACAGCTGTATTATTTTCACTATATCAGTATTGCTAGTTTGTTAGCAGCTTGTATAGTGGCACCTTTATTAGATATATCTATCGTTTTAATTTTTATAAGTACTATTATTAGCTCTATAATGCCAATATCATTTCTATGGTCATTGATAGATGCACTATTACGTATATCCTTATATTTAAATCATGTGTTAGGTCGTAGTGGCAGTTTACTTTGGTTCGGCATGATGAATCCTTATTGTGCTTATATGTATTTTGTCCTATTAGGTTTATTTACGTACTTTTTGACACATGGAAAACAGTATACTATTTATATAGTTATGTCCTTGTTTTTTATGATTATCAGCTTTGGGGCATCATTTTATGTTACACATTATCATAAGGATGTATTGGTTCACTATATTCCTATGAAGCAGTGTAATGTGTTACTTTGTATAGAACCTAATCACGAAGGGGCCTATGTATTAATTGATGCGCCAGACCATATTAAAACTACACCTAATGAAAGGCTTATCAATCAAGCTATACGAGCATATGGTGTCAATCCAAAGGTTGTAAAAGTAGACTACTTTCATAGTAACGGATCTGCAAAAACAATATATAAAAATAGTATGAAAGAAATCGATGTATATAATGGACAAAGAGGGGAAAAAAATCTAAAATTAAAAGATAAGACTAATACATTATTTATTACGAGTCGTTCTAGTTCAATGAATGAAATTGGTCGAGTATTACCGCATAATATGGTTTTACTTAGCAGCCCTCATGGTGTATTACGCGATGTGGATCCATCATCGGAACACATGTATATAATGGGGTACAGTTACATTAAAGATATCTATCTGTGAAAGGAGGAATTATGGCACATATTCAACTCATTTATGGCGATGAGCCACAATTAATTGAAGAAGAAAAACGTAAATTTTTAAGTGCCTATCCTGACCTTCCAGTAACAGTATTAGATGATGAAGCTGGGCCACAGAAGATTAGTGAAAAGCTATGTGAAGATTCTCTTTTTGGTGATCAAAAGGTATTTTGCTTAGTGAACTTACCTATTATTCGTAAAAGCGGTAAAAATAGCGATGCTTGGGCTCCATTATATGAACTTCTCATGGAATATAACGGGGATAACCCCATCCTTTTGATTTATCATGATATGATTGATAAACGCATTAAACAGAATAAAGAGCTTCTAGATAAAATACCAAATCATCAATGCAAGCGCCTTGAAGGGGCAGACCTTGTGATGTGGATACGTCAGTACTGTACGTCTAATGGATTTAAAATGACACCTGATGCACAGGAATATGTAGCTCATCTCATCGATTTGTGGCAAGATGTACCGGTTTCTTTTATGAGAACCGAATTTGACCGGTATTTTCTACAAATTACAGGTGATAAAGTCATTACTAAAGAGTTTCTCGAAGAAAATGGTAGCGATTATGGGGCTAAAAACATTTTCACCTTTAAAGAGGCTCTGTTAAAACGAGATATTGATACATTGCTTGAACTATTTCCGTTTATGTTCGGCTATAAAGAATTAGACCGTGCAATGAGCTATATTGAGGGGCAATTACGTTTACAGTTACTGGTTAGCGAATGCCGCCAAGCGGGAATGTCTGTTCAAGCTATACAAAACTTATGTAAGGACCATGATTCGTCATTTAAACCGTATCCGATTAAGTTAGCTTATGAGGCGAGTCCTAGAATTTCAATTAAGGCGCTACGAGCTTTATTAAAAGGACTCTATGAGATTATATTGGATAGCCGTAGTAGCAGGGGCGATATTTGGCGATTTAGAGATTTATGTATTACCTATTGTGGGTATAAGGGATAAAAATGAAAGTACGTTATCGTGTTGTACCAAAACAGAATAAGAAATCATCCTTCTATGTGAACTGTCATAGCCAACATGTGACGATTCAAGCAGCAGACTCAGCCTTTTCCACATTACTTAGTTTGCGTGAAAGATTATCTGCATGGTATAAGGATAAGAATATCTCTTTTGACGATATTCCAACTAATACCGATACAGCTTGTTGCTTCGCCTGGAAGGTAGATACTGAAACTGGGGAAGGTTTAGATACCTATTATTATGGTGGCGGCTGCGGAGCTGGTGAATGGATTGAAGCTGCTGAGGCGCAACGTGAGGCTGAAGAGGCTAAAAATCAAGCCCCTAGAGGCAAGTCCTTTGCAGGATATGATCAACAAGATGAATATGATGATGTTGACGAAGATGATTTTGCTCCATTCGTAGAGGCTGTTGAGTTAGGCTATTTCAACAATAGTCCAGTTGTTGTGTCTCGTTCTAATCAAACTGCTGCCGCATCTAGTAATAATGATACTGTCGCATCTGTGAGCAGTACACCTAAAGTAAGCAAAGGTTTTGCACCTAAAAGTACTACAAAATCTACGGCTAAAGGTAGTGAAGGGGATTGCAAATATCCTCGTCGTGCACCGAAGGATGCGCCTACTGACGAAGGTATGATTTTAGGGCCTAAAATTGAAGGTGTTACCTCTAAGATCATGGGTACCTTAGATACGCCAAGCGTCATCTTTGAAGGTGTATTTGTAGGCTTAGATAAACGGGATACTAAGACTGGTAAAAGTATTGTTAACGGCAGTATCGTAGATGATACAAATAGCATTAAATTTATTAAGTTTACAAACAGTCCTGAAGAGGGGGATGCGTTACTTAAACAGCTAAAAGGCTTACAACGCGTTCGAGTACAAGGTAGCGTCAGCTTTGATGATCGATTCGATAAAGATTATATCTTATCTATTCGAAGCATCGAGGCTATGGAAACTACGAGCGTGGAACGTACAGAAAACCGACCAGACTCCCGCGTAGAGCTTCATTTACATACTAAGATGAGTGATAAGGATGCTCTTGTATCTGTTAAGGATCTATTTAAAACAGTAAAAAAATGGGGCCATCCTGCAGTGGCTATTACAGACCATGGCGTAGTACAAGCCTTCCCTGAGGCTCAAGCTCTTGGTAAAGAGTTGGGCGTTAAGGTTATCTACGGTGTAGAGGGTTATCTTATTGAAGATGAGACAGTAACTCGCGATGAAGAGCCTGTATTAGATAAAAAGAAGAAAAAAGAAAAAGACAAACGTTACCATATTATCTTGTTAGCAAAAAATATGGTAGGTTTACGTAATCTCTATAAGATGATTTCTATATCTCACCTTGAACATTACAAGGTTCGTCCTCGTTTGCCACGTTCTGTTATTGAAGAACATCGTGAAGGTATCATCATTGGTTCTGCTTGTGAAGCTGGGGAACTTATGCAATCCATCGTTCGCGGCGCTACAAAGGAAGAGTTACTTGAGGTAGCCTCTTTCTACGACTATCTTGAAATTCAACCACATACGAACAATATGTTCTTGGTTCGTAAAGGCCTTATGCCAGATGAGCAAGCTCTTATCGATATGAATAAAACCGTTATCGAATTAGGGGAAGCTTTAAATAAACCTGTATGTGCTACTTGTGACGTTCATTATTTAACACCAGAAGAAAAGATATATCGTGAAATTATGTTAACTGCATGTGGGTATCCAGATGCGGATGAACAACCAGATTTGCACTTGCGTACTACAGATGAAATGTTGGCATCCTTCCCTTATTTAAGTGAAGAAAAGGCCTATGAAGTAGTAGTTACTAATACTCGTGCTATTAATGATAGTATTGAAGATATCAAACCAGTTCCAGACGGCACATATTCACCAAAAATTGAAGGCGCCGATGAAGCTTTCACAGAAATGTGCTATAGAAATGCGAAGGCTATTTATGGTGATCCATTGCCACGCGTTGTACAAGAGCGTCTAGATTATGAATTGGATTGTATTATTTCTAATGGTTATGGCGTATTGTATTACATAGCTCATAAACTAGTAAAAAAATCTCTTGATGATGGATATCTTGTAGGTTCTCGTGGTTCTGTAGGGTCTTCTTTTGCAGCTACCATGTCTGAGATTACAGAGGTAAACCCATTACCACCACATTATGTATGTCCTAACTGTAAATATTCAGAATTCTTTGAAAAGGGCGAATATGCAGGTGGTTTTGACTTGCCTCGTAAAGACTGCCCTGAGTGTGGTCATGCGTTACAAACAAATGGTCATGATATTCCGTTTGCTATCTTCCTTGGTTTCGAAGGTGATAAGGTTCCAGATATCGACCTTAACTTCTCCGGTGATTACCAAGCAAAAGCTCACAAATATACGGAAGAACTATTTGGCCGTGACAATGTATTTAAAGCCGGTACTATTGGTACTATCGCTGATAAAACTGCCTTTGGTTATGTTAAAAAGTACGCTGAAATAAGGGACATTCAAGCTCGCAGTGGTTTCTTTGAACATTTGGCAAAAGGCTTTACGAATGTAAAGAATACTACTGGTCAACATCCAGGTGGTATCATGGTATGTCCTCGTGATATGGATGTGCATCACTTTACACCTATACAGCATCCTGCGAATAAGAAGGAAAGTGGCGTATTAACAACACACTTTGACTATCACTCTATTGAAGGTCGTATGACTAAACTTGATATTCTTGGCCATGATGATCCTACTATCATTCGTATGCTAGAGGATTTGACTGGTATAGATGCAAAAACTATACCATTTGATGATCCAAAAACATTGAGTTTATTCTCTTCTACAGAAGGGATTGGTTTAACACCTGAACAATTACAAGGTGACCAAGTAGCCAGCTTGGCTGTGCCAGAATGTGGTACGAAGTTCGTACGGGGCATGCTTGAAGACTCTCGTCCGCAAACATTCTCTGATTTAGTTCGTATCTCTGGTTTCTCTCATGGTACAAACGTATGGCTCGACAACGCCCAAGATCTCATCAAAAATGGTACTTGTAAATTGAACGAAGCCATTTCTACCCGTGACGACGTAATGAACTTTTTAATCCATCGTGGCATGGATAGAAAGCATAGTTTCTTTGTAATGGAAAACGTACGTAAAGGTAAGGGCATTGAAAAACGAAACAAACAAGGTCAAGCTACGACGGAGTTTGAAGCAGAAATGCGTGAGAACAATATTCCTGAATGGTTTATTGAATCATGTAAAAAGATTTCCTATCTATTCCCACGGGCCCATGCGGTTGCTTATGTAATGATGGCATTCCGCATTGCCTGGTTTAAGGTATACCATCCATTGGCATTTTATGCAGCATACTTCTCCATTCGTGCAAAGGCCTTTGACTTACGCATCATGACGGGAGACCTTAAAACTCAAATGACTGAGTTCAATCGTATTAAGGCTCTTGATCGCGCTGCCAGTCCTAAAGATAAGGACCTTATGAGCGCATTAGAAGTATCTATGGAAATGTACCAACGGGGCTATCGTTTTATCAATGTAGATATTCAACACTCTGAAGCTAGACGCTTTAGCATTAAAGATGGTGCCTTATTGCCGCCATTCTTAGCTATTGACTCCTTAGGTGAAACAGTAGCTGATGCTATCGTAGCTGAACGAGAAGAACGGCCGTTTACATCTTTAAAAGACTTGCAACGTCGTTGTAAGGTATCTAACACCATCATTGATCTTATGAAAGAACTCAAATGCTGTGGTGAACTACCTGAAGACGAACAAATGTCACTCTTTGGAGCATAATAAAATACAAGTTAAAACTTAAATATAAAGTAAGCACTATATCCCAAATGGGCTATAGTGCTTATTTTTGTACATTTTGCTAAAATAAAGTTACAATTTAAAAATAAATGATTTATATGTGTTGCTGTGTTTAATTAATAATATTATTGCTTGTCAAAAAGACAGTAAGAGGATAACATGATTTTTCTTTTTATAACATTAATGACTATTATTACAATAGTATTTCTAGTTAAATCAAAAGAGATATATTTTGTATCTGTTTCTTTTAAAAGAAATAAATCTTTTTTATTTATACAAATCTTTCAAGTTTTAGTAATTTATTTAGGTTTAATTTTTGCTGATTATAGTAATAAGATATTTTCTATTGTTTTATTCTTAGTATCTATATCTGAAATGCTTAAATTGATTTGTTTGAATAAGATTGTAAATCAAGTTATTAATAAAGAAACGAATTTACCTTATAAATTAACTGATGTTATTAGTCGACTTAGTATATATAGTCGAATTATTTTTTTGATAGTAGTTAATATTGTAGTAAATTGGTTTTTATTTAAATAGACGTTTCTAATAAAGGAAGTGTAAGGAAATGATAGACAAAAACAAAAATCAATCTGTGGAGATAGAATTTTGGGATATTGAGCCTGAGGATGTGCCTGAGTTAGAAGAATCCGATATTCCAGGTGTATATTTTAACGAATTCCGAGAATATGTTGATGAAGAGGGAAATGTATTATCTCCATCAGATCTCGATGCAATACGGTATAAAGACGATTACGAGGACGATTACTATAGATAAAAATAATTAAAGTATGATATTTATTGTGTTTATATTATAGCAAGTTGGTGAATTATGAGAGTTCCAATATATGAAGCTGTAGCACATTATAAAAGGAATGAGAAGTTACCTTATACAGAGTATTTTTGCTTAGGCTTTTTCTCTAAGTTATCTTTAGCCGAAACGGCTCTAGCTGAGTCTAAAATATTGTCTGGATTTTCTGAGTTAGATGATGATTCCTTTTCTATAACAACTCACTATTTAAATGACTGTGCTCATTTAGGTGAGGAGATTAACTATGAAATAGTAAATAACAAAATTTATGGTGTTTGGTATGATTATGATTTAGATGCTAATTATACTTCTTCTGGATACGTGGGATTATTTAGTACTTTAGAATATGCAGAGGCGGCATTAGCTTGGTATAAGACCTGGGATATATTTAAAGTATATGGATTAGAGTGTTTAGGTATCGATCCTATTACACTTAATCTTAGAGGATGGACTGAAGGTTTTATAACAGTATATAATTAATTTTAAGTAAAAAAGAGGAGTCATCAAATGATGACTCCTCTTTTTGAAAGTTTTGCAGTTTATTTAGTTTGGCAGGTTTTGTAAATTGGCAGATTTTTAGTATAGAGATTTATATTTCATCCAGTTTGTTTTGGCCATTTCTTTAAGTTCTGTACCACGGCCATCAAGGATGGCATTGATCAAGTATTTGCTAAAGCCTTTAGCTTGTTGGTACGCAATTTTAGGTGGCATAGCAAGTTCTTGTTTATCTACGCGAACATTAACGATGACTGGGCCATTATGGTTGAGAGCTTCCATGATTTTTTCGTCTACTTCGCTAGAGTTTTGAATGCTTACACCTTTAATGCCAGCTGCTTCCGCAAGTTTACCAAAGTCTGGATTTACAAAGTCAGTAGCATAGTCTAGGTAGCCGGAAGCTTTCATTTCCATGGCGATGAAGCTAAGTTCTTCGTTGTTGAACACAAAGATTTTAACTGGTAAGTTAAGTTGTTTTAATGTTAACATTTCGCCCATCATCATTGTGAAGCCACCATCACCGGAAAGGGAAATGACTTGACGATTTGGACATGCATTTTGAGCACCGATGGCATGCATCATAGCGTTAGCCATGGAGCCGTGATTATAAGAACCTAAGATGCGACGTTTACCATTTGTTTTTAAATGACGAGCAGTCCAAATTACTGGTGTACCTACGTCAAAGGTAAAGATAGCATCTTCAGCAGCTAATTTATTAAGACGGTTTACAAAGTATTGAGGGTGAATAGCCACACCATCTGGTTCAGCTACCGCATAGCTATCTAAGTCAGCTCTAAATTTAGTATACGCTTTACGTACAGTGTCGATAAATTCAGTATCGCCACGTTGAGCGACTAGAGGTAATAATTCTTTTAATGTATCTTTTACAGTACCAATAATACCTTGTGTAAGAGGAACACGACGACCTAAAGCACTAGGATCTCTATCCACTTGAATTACTTTCGCATTTTCTGGATAGAATGGACGGTAAGGGAAGTCTGTACCAAGCATTACGAGTGTATCGCATTGTTCAATAGCACGATACCCAGATGTATAACCTAAAAGGCCAGTCATACCAACATCATATGGGTTATCCCATTCAACCCATTCTTTACCTCTGAAAGCGTGTACTACTGGTGCTTGTAAGCGTTTTGCTAATTCAACGACTTCGTCATGAGCACCTTCACAGCCTGCACCACAGAAGAGAGTAATACGTTTACCAGTTTCTAAATGAGCGGCCATTTCTTCAATATCGTCGCGTTGTGGCACGATATGAGGTAAACGAGGAGGAGTCCAAACAGGTAACTCATCAATTTCCATTTCCATAACTGCAACGTCCCCAGGAAGAACGATAACAGCAACATCTTGATTGCCTACAGCAGCATTCATAGCACGGAATAGAATTTCAGGCATTTGTTTAGGATTGGATACAAGTTCACAGAAACAAGAGCATTCTTTAAACAAGTTTTCAGGATGTGTTTCTTGGAAATAATTTAACCCTACTTCAGATTGAGGAATGTGGGAGGCAATAGCCAATACTGGAACACGATTGCGGTGGCAATCAAAGAGACCATTAATCAAATGTAAGTTACCAGGGCCAGAACTACCAGCACATACAGTTAATTTATGAGTTAAGGATGCTTCTGCACCTGCAGCAAAGGCTGCTGTTTCTTCATGTCGTACATGTTCAAAGGCAATCTTACCATTGCGGCGTAAACTATCGTTTACAGAGTTTAAACTATCGCCAGTGATGCCATAAATACGTTCAATGCCAGCACTAGCTAAGACATCTATGAGTACATCAGAAATTCTTTTTTTTGCCATATTATCACCTTAATTTAATAATTAATATCAATATAATATAGTTATTTAACTATATATTTCATGATAGTCCTATTCATATTGTAAATATGTGATATAAATCACCAACTTTTGTATACATAGTTTATAGAGTCTTAATCTTAAAAAAATAAATCACATTCATAAGTAAAAAAGAGAATATATTTTAAATATAAATGTCATAATTTAGTTAATAATATTTCTCAGTATAAATCTATACTTCTTGCATAACCCTAATAAAAGTGTTACTATTAATTCATAAAGAAAATAGATGAGTCTTTGGGGACAGGTGAAATTCCTTACCGGCGGTATAGTCCGCGAACCTTATGGGTATGAATCGGTGCAATTCCGATACCGACAGTACAGTCTGGATGAGAAAAGACGAGGCACATTTGTTGTGCGCAATTATGATTACCCAAGGACTATGTATATAGTCCTTTTTTTATTGAGGTGATATGGTGGATGATGTAGCATATATGAAACGCGCCATTGCACTGGCAAAACTAGCCACAGGACATACTTCACCAAATCCTTTGGTGGGTGCTGTAGTGGTGAAAGACAATACAATAATCGGTGAAGGCTATCATCACAAAGCTGGCACTGCTCATGCAGAGGTGCATGCACTGAATCAGGCCGGTGAGAATGCTAAAGGTGCTACTTTATATGTAACATTAGAACCTTGTTCTCATTATGGTAAAACACCACCTTGTGCACTTCGAATTATAGATGCTGGTATAGCTAAGGTAGTAATTGGCAGCACAGATCCTAACCCACTTGTTGCTGGTAAAGGTATTGAGCTTCTTAAAGAAGCGGGGATTGAAGTTGTCGTTCCTGTTTGTAGTGATGAATGTGCTGAGCTAAATGAGCATTTCTTTACGTACATACAGACGGGAAAGCCATTTGTAACCATTAAAAGCGCTATGTCACTTGATGGTAAGATTGCAACGTTTACAGGCCAATCCCAATGGATTACTAATGAATCCTCCCGTCGTGATGGACATGTACTACGTGCTACTCATGATGCTATGCTCGTTGGTATCGGTACAATCTTAGCAGACAATCCTCAGTTAAACTGTCGTCTTAGTGATGATGAATTAGCAGATGCTATATTGGATAGAAACATTCTTGATGAGCCGATTACAGTTCATCAACCAGATGTCATCATATTAGACAGTCTTGGTAGAACGCCTACCACAAGTCGTGTATTTGAAGTAGATACTCGCAAGGTTCATATATTTGTATCTAAAGGTTGTCCTAAAGAACGGATACAGGCTTTAGAACAAGTAGGAGCTCTTGTAACGGTTGTTGAATCAGTGTCTACTCGTAAAAGTAAAAGCACAGATATTGTCATAGATATTAAGAAATTATCTATTGATGATATTCTTACAAAGTTGGGAGATTTTGGTTATACTTCAGTGTTAGTTGAAGGTGGTTCTGCTATTATCAGCTCTTTTGTAGAGTCCATGAACTTTGATAAGGTGGTTACCTATATTGGTAATACTATAATCGGTGGTACAGAGGCTACACCTGCCGTAGGTGGTCGTGGTTTTGAAAGTTTAGACTCTTCGCCGCAATTAACCTTTACAAAAACAACTGTACTAGATAATAACATTCGTATTGAAGCATATCGTCAAGGAAGGAGGGGCGCTTATGTTCACGGGGATCATTGAAGAAATCGGCCGTGTAGAAAGCATTAAAAAAGGCCCTAAATCCTTAGCTATTACAATTCGGGGTAAAAAGATTTTTAGTGATCTGAAAATCGGTGACTCCGTTGCTGTTAATGGTGTGTGCTTGACGGCGACCACAATTGGTAATGGCGTATTTACAGCTGATGTAATGCCTGAGTCAATTAAGATGACTACTTTCACAAATTTGAAAGTTCATCAACCAGTCAATTTAGAGCGAGCTATGCTTGCTAACGGTAGATTTGGTGGTCACATTGTAGCTGGACACGTAGATGGTACAGGCCGCATCATTAACCGTGAACAAACGGATAATGCCATTATCTTTACCATAGAGGCTCCAAAATCTGTTATGGATTATGTTATCTATAAGGGATCCATTACGATCGATGGTATTAGCCTCACTATTATGCGACGAACGGACAGCAGTTTTTCCGTATCTATCATTCCTCACACATTGAGTGAAACTATTCTAGGTTCTGCTCACATTAGGACGGAGGTCAATTTAGAAACGGATATTGCTGGTCGATATATTCGTCATTTTATGAATCTTGGTAGTGAACCTACCGAAGAGAAACCTAAGAAAACTATGCAATCCCTCTTAGTAGAGAATGGATTTATATAAGGTAAGGAGCGTTCCTATGAGCGAACAATTACATTCTATTGAAGAGGTCTTACAAGACCTTAAAGCTGGTAAACCTGTTATTATCGTTGATGATGAAAGCCGTGAAAATGAAGGCGATCTTATCATTGCTGCAGAGTTTGCTACACAAGAAAATATTAACTTTATGGTTAAATATGCGCGCGGTATCGTATGTACACCAATGCGCCGTGAAGCTCTAGAAAAGCTTGGCATCCCTGCAATGGTTGCTAAAAATACAGACAATCATGAAACAGCTTTCACCGTTACTGTAGACCATGTAGATACTACAACAGGCGTATCTCCAGCAGAACGTGCGTATACAATTCAAAAATTACTAGATCCTAATGCTAAACCTGAAGACTTCCGTCGCCCAGGCCACGTATTCCCCCTCGTGTATAAAGAGGGTGGCGTATTAGTTCGCCAAGGTCATACAGAAGCATCTATCGACCTTTGCCGCTTAGCTGGTTTGCAAGAGGCAGCTGTTATTTGTGAAATCACAAAAGACGATGGCGATATGGCTCGCTTGCCTGACCTTTTACAATTCGCTAAAGAACATGATCTTAAAATTGCATCTGTAGCAGAACTTATTGAGTATCGTAAACAACATGAAGATATGATTGAGCTTGGTGCTTGTTCTAAACTACCTACTAAATTTGGTGATTTTAACATCTTTGTATTCAAAAATGATTTAGATCATAAAGAACATTTAGCTATTGTTAAGGGTGATGTTCAAAACTGTGACGATGTTCTTGTTCGTATTCACTCAGAATGTTTAACAGGCGATGTATTTGGTTCTAAACGTTGCGATTGCGGTGAACAATTAGACCACGCATTACGTGCCATCGATAAAGAAGGCAAAGGCGTTGTTGTTTATATGCGTCAAGAAGGTCGTGGCATCGGTTTAACTAATAAAATTAAAGCTTATGCTTTGCAAGAACAAGGCTTAGATACTGTAGAGGCTAATGAGCAATTAGGGTTCCCTGCAGACATGCGCGAATACTCCTTAGCGGCTCAAATTATCCGCTTCTTAGGTATTAAAAGTATTCGCTTGTTAACGAATAATCCTGAAAAACGTCATGGATTAGAACATTGGGGTATTGATGTAACTAGCCGTGTACCACTTATCATTGCAGCCAATAAATTCAATGCAGGCTACTTAAAAACAAAAGAAGAGAAAATGGGTCATATGTTAGAAGACTAATTATTTGGTTTTATTTAACAAATTGCTCGTCACATAAGAATTTCCTTTAATGGAATATAGGAGGTCAACATAATGAAGGTTCAAGAAGGTAACTTATTAGGTACTGGTAAAAAATTTGCTATCATCGGTTCTCGTTTTAACGAGTTTATTACATCTAAATTAATCGGTGGTGCTGAAGATTGCTTATTGCGTCACGATGTAAAAGAAGAGGATATTACAGTAATCTGGGTACCAGGTGCTTATGAAATTCCATTAATCGCTAAAAAAGCAGCTTCATCTGGTCGCTTCGATGCAGTTATTTGTGTAGGTGCTGTTATCCGTGGTGCTACAACTCATTATGACTATGTATGTAATGAAGTAGCAAAAGGTATTGCTCATGTTTCCTTGGAAACTGGTATTCCTGTTATGTTCGGTGTAGTAACTACTGAAAACATTGAACAAGCTATCGAACGTGCTGGTACTAAAGCTGGCAATAAGGGTTACGACTGTGCTATGGGCGCTATTGAAATGGTTAACCTTATCGATCAATTCTAATAATTACATAGTAAACACTCAGTATCTCATGATGCTGGGTGTTTTTATATTATCGAAAATATGTTCTTTTAATTTGAAATTAGTGTAGACGAACATATATTCCCTATTATTGAAAAGTAATTCTATGACATGATATACTATATAAGCACTATTAAGTGTGTACGATTTATTAATTAGAAATAAGGAATGATAGAATGGATTATATAAAACGTTTTACGACCCGCGAAGGGGTTCGTATGTCTTTAGCGGTAACAACAGATACTGTTGAAACGGCTCGTGTACGTCATGATTTATGGCCTGTAGCAACGGCTGCATTAGGTCGTGCTATGACAGGGGCTATTTTATTAGCTGGGGACTTTAAAAACCATGAAAATGTAAGTCTTCGCATCAAAGGTGATGGCCCTCTAGGCGTTGTTCACGTAGATGCTTTTGCAGATAATACAGTTCGTGGATATGTAGATGAGCCACATGTGGATGTGCCTTTGAAACGTGCTGGTAAACTTGATGTGGGTGCTGCAGTAGGTCATAATGGGGAAGTGCAAGTGACTCGCTTTACACAATTAGCACAAGATTATACCTCTACAAGTCCTATTCAAAGTGGTGAAGTAGCAGAAGATTTGGCTTACTATTTATATGCTTCTGAGCAAGTACCTTCTACTATTAGCTTAGGTGTATTAGTAGATCCAGATTATCATACTGTTGTGGCAGGCGGTTTTATCGTACAAGCTTTACCAGATGCAACAGATGAAGCATTAGCCCAAGTGGAAAAGAATATTAATGAATTAGGGCCAATTACAGAATATTTGAAAGCAAATCCAGATGGTAAAGGCCTTATGGAACGCGTTCTTGACGGCCTAACTGTTAATGAAGTATATAATGAACCAATTCACTTCCAATGTCGTTGTGGTCGCGATCGCTTTGGTGCCGTACTTATGACATTAAGAGAAGAAGATAAAGAGGCTATTCTAGAAGATGAAGTAACAGAGCTTGTTTGTCACTATTGTAATGAAAAATATCATTTCACACGTGAAGAGTTACAAGATATGTTTGCTCCTAAAGGTCCAATTCAATAAAACTTTATAATATGTTGAAAAAATACAGGCTACTAGGTTTTTCCTATAGCCTGTTTTTCTATTCTATGAGAAAATAAA
>NZ_CAJLUB010000015.1 GCF_905209685.1 uncultured Veillonella sp.
GATTAACCGTCAGTTGGGAATATACTAATAGCTTTTTGGCTTCTTGTATGCGTAATAGTGTTATATATTGCACTACTGAAAGTCCTGTATCATCTTTAAAAATTTTAGAGAAGTAGGACTCGCTTAAATGAATATGTTCCGAAATCCTCCTGAGCGACACGCGTTTGCTCAGGTTTTTTTCTATGTATAACATAGCCTTTCGGATCTCTGGACGATTAATAGGCCGTTCTGACTCAACAAAGTCCGGCAATTGTTCATAGGGCATTTCTTCGGCCATGGCATCGTTAAATGGGAAGTAATGTTCTACTAAAATCCTCAACACCTTTGTAGCACTGTAAATTTGTTCTGCAGTCAAAACAGGCAAGGTCCGATATAAAGCACGGAGCTTGGTGTCATCATGCCAATCGGTTTGGGTAGGTAAGATCGGCTTAATAGTTGTATCCTCTGTTTTTGTTTGTCCTGCCATGATGAAGCCTAAAATGGCGCCATCTTTCATAATGGGCACGGAGAAATCTATAAGGCCCATGTGACAGCGATATGGGCAGGAGGATAGTTCTTTTGTAGCATCTAGGCCACCATATAGGTCGCATTGATTGCAGCGCTTGGCGTAGGCTGGATTGCGCCTTACGACCTTACAAAATGGGGAAAAGTTATATTCTTGAGATAACACTTTTCCACGATTATTTACAAAAATGGCTGCAATTTTTGTTATGTTTGTGAAATCACGCATGATTTCATTGATAAGCTTAGTATCTTCGTTCGTACAAATCATAGTAAAACCTCCAATCACAAATGTGTTAAGAGGTCTAGTAAGCACACCGCTAAAATAGCTATACTTCCTCTCTAGCTAAAGGGTCGGCTCTAAACCTGAGAAAAGAGAAAAGTGACATACCACCTAAAATTCATATACCTATAAAATTACGTTATTTCTTGTCTTTATATGTATAAGTATAACAGGATTGTCGCATTTTAGTAATAGAAAAATCGTATTTTACGAATATACATAAAAAAGTTGTATTAAATAATTTTTATAATAAAGGTAGATAAAAGCCTTATATTACTTATATTTGGAAAGGATTGAGTCCAATGGGTTGTGACTGAATAGCAAGGCATGCTCTATAGCAATATATGGTGTACAGGATGTAGTGTTGCATACATATGAATAGTTAAAGAAATGTTAAAAAATATAAAATGGTATAACGCAGCATAGTTTCCTGTACAAAGATACTTTCATTATACGTATGGAGGGTATTATGGCGACAACATGTGGATTAACTGAATTTGTAGGGACTAGCAAAACTGGCGATACTATAGGTCTCGTAATTGCTAACGTAGATCAACAAGTATTAGATGCGATGAAATTAAAGAAAAAATATCGTTCTATCGGTATTTTAGGCGCTCGTACTGGTGCAGGCCCACACATTATGGCAGCTGACGAAGCAGTAAAAGCAACAAATACAGAAATCGTTAGCATTGAATTACCTCGTGATACTAAAGGTGGCGCAGGCCATGGCTCACTAATTATCTTTGGTGGCGATGATGTATCCGATGTAAAACGCGCTATTGAAGTGGCATTAGCTGAAGTGGAACGCACTTTTGGCGATGTATACGCAAACGATGCTGGTCATATTGAACTTCAATATACAGCACGCGCTAGTCATGCAGTAAATGCAGCATTTGGCGCTCCCGAAGGTAAAGCTTTTGGTCTTATCGTAGGTGCTCCAGCAGCTATTGGTGTAGTTATGGCCGATGTAGCTGTCAAATCTGCAAACGTTGATGTAATCGGTTATGCATCTCCTTCTGCAGGTACAAGTAATTCTAACGAAGTAATTTTACAGATTTCTGGCGATTCTGGAGCTGTACGACAAGCGGTTATTTCTGCTCGTGAAGTAGGTAAACAATTGCTCGGTACGATGGGTGACGAACCAGTGAACGGAGCCCCTTCCTATATCTAATCTGAAAGGATGGTATGCCCTATGAAATCAAAACGTTTTGAAGTGTTAAGTCAACGTCCTGTCAATCAGGATGGTTATGTAAAGGAATGGGTAGAGGAAGGTTTTATAGCCATGGAATCTCCTCAAGATCCAAAGCCTAGCCTCAAAATTGAAGGCGGTCGCATCGTTGAACTCGATGGTAAACGTCGCGAAGATTTTGACCTTATTGATACATTTATTGCAAATTACGGTATCGTTCTCGATGGTGCTCAACAAGCAATGGCAAAAGATTCAAAAGAGATTGCTAATATGATGCTTACCCCTTCAGTACCTCGGGAAGAGATCGTTAAGATTTGTAAATCTATTACTCCAGCAAAAATGCTAGAAGTAGTTTCTTGCATGAACGTTGTTGAAATGATGCAATGTATGCAAAAAATGCGCGCTCGTCGTACCATGGCTAACCAAGCCCATGTAACGAACGTAAATGATAACCCAGTACAAATCGCAGCAGATGCTGCAGAAGGTGCACTTCGTGGGTTCGCAGAAGAAGAAACAACAGTAGCCGTTGCTCGTTATGCACCACTTAATGCGATTAGCTTACTCGTAGGCTCTCAATGTGGTCGTCCAGGCGTATTGACTCAATGCTCCTTGGAAGAAGCAACAGAATTAGAACTAGGTATGCGTGGTTTCACAGCTTATGCAGAAACTATTTCCGTATATGGTACAGAAGACGTATTTACCGATGGTGATGACACACCTTGGTCTAAAGGATTCCTCGCATCTGCTTATGCATCTCGAGGCCTTAAAATGCGCTTTACATCTGGTACAGGTTCTGAAGTACAAATGGGCCAAGCAGAAGGTAAATCTATGTTGTACCTTGAAATCCGTTGCCTATACCTTACAAAAGGCGCTGGCGTACAAGGTATCCAAAATGGTTCTGTAAGCTGTATCGGCATTCCAGCAGCCGTACCTTCTGGTATCCGTGCTGTATTGGCAGAAAACCTTGTAGCAGCTATGCTCGACCTTGAATGTGCATCTAGTAATGACCAAACATTCAGTCACTCTGACTTGCGTAGAACAGCCCGTACATTGATGCAATTTGCACCAGGTACTGACTTTATCTGCTCTGGTTATAGCTCTACACCAAACTATGACAACATGTTCGCTGGTTCCAACTGGGATGCAGAGGACTATGATGACTGGACAGTTATCCAACGTGACCTCAAGGTAAATGGCGGTCTTATTCCTGCTCGCGAAGAAGAAGTTGTAACGGTTCGTAATAAAGCAGCTCGTGCATTACAAGCTTTGTTCAAAGCTTTAGGCTTGCCTCCAATTACAGATCAAGAGGTAGAGGCTGCTACCTATGCAAATGGCTCTAAAGATATGCCTCCTCGCGATAAGGTTGCAGATATTAAAGCGGCTCAAGACTTGTTAAACCGTGGTGTTACAGGCGTTGACTTCGTAAAAGGTTTAGCTAAAGAAGGTCATCAAGATGTAGCACAAAGTATTTTGAACCTATTAAAACAAAAAATCTCCGGCGATTACTTACAAACATCGGCCATCTTTGACCGTGATTTCAACGTTATCTCCGCGATTAACAATAGAAATGACTATCAAGGTGTTGGCACAGGGTATCGTGTGGAAGGTGAAGATTGGGAACGTATTAAAGATATTCCAAACGCCATTGATCCACGGGATATATAAGGAGGTGTCATGATGGCTGAAATTAACAGAGATGTATTACGCTCTATTATCCTAGACGTTTTACAAGAAATGGGTGGTGTTCATGAGGCACCACAATTTAAGGCTAATGTTGGTGAAAGTGCAGCACCTAGACATGAAGACCCAACTGGTGACGATAGCTGGCTACAAACTGGTGGCCCTGCACAACCTGGCACTAGCGCAGATGAAGTAGTGATTGCTGTAGGTCCTGCCTTTGGTCGTAGTCAACGACAAACCATCGTTGGTGTACCGCATCAAGAGGTAATTCGTCAATTAGTAGCTGGTATCGAAGAAGAAGGCTTAAAAGCTCGTGTAATCCGCGTATACCGTTCCTCTGACGTAGCGGCCGTAGCCGTTGAAGGTGATTCTATTTCTGGATCCGGTGTATGTATTGGTATTCAATCTAAAGGTACAACCCTAATTCACCAACGAGATTTACAACCACTTTCAAACTTGGAATTGTTCCCTCAAGCACCGCTATTAACAGCTGAAACATACCGTGCTATTGGTAAAAATGCTGCTAAATACGCTAAGGGCGAATCCCCAACACCAGTACCAACATTGAACGATCAAATGGCTCGTCCAAAATACCAAGCATTGTCTGCGTTACTTCACATCAAGGAAACTAAGCATGTAGTAAAAGGTAAGCCAGCTGATGAAGTTCGTGTCACTGTATAAGGAGGTTTACTATGGCTAACGAATTAGAAGCCTTAATTCGGCAGATCGTATCTGAAATAGAAGGGGCGAAAGGCAGTACAACACAGTACTCTACGCCTCATACACCATCTACAACTAATACAGTAGATAGAGTGGTTACAATCGAAGATTATCCGATTGCTAAAAAACATCCAGAATGGATTGATCTTGGTCAAGGCCGTGACTTGAGCCATATTACGATGGATAACGTAATGGCAGGTCACATCACAATGGATGATTTGAAAATTTCTCCATCCATTTTGAAAGCCCAAGGTCAAATTGCTAAGGCTGGGGGCCGTGATCAAATTGAACTCAACTTCTCCCGCGCCGCAGAAATGACGAAAGTTAGCGATAAACGCTTACTTGAAATGTATAATGCACTTCGTCCATATCGTTCTTCTAAACAAGAACTCTTGGATATTGCTAGCGAACTTGATGGTCTAGGTGCTCCAATTTGTGCAAACTTTGTACGAGAAGCTGCAGAAAACTACGAACGCCGTAAAAAACTGAAAGGTGATAATTAACCTATAGGAGATGTCATTATGAAACGAATTGTTGGCATCGATATCGGAAACTCTACAACAGAAGCGGCCTTGGCCGAAATTCATAGCAATGGAGAGGTAAAGTTTTTATCTTCTGCTATTGCTAGCACCACTGGTATTAAAGGAACGCGCGAAAATATCGTAGGCCTCATGGATGCCCTCAAGTCGCTAATCAAGTCTGCTAATCTTACACTACGAGACATTGACTTAATTCGCATTAATGAGGCTACACCAGTTATCGGTGATGTAGCTATGGAGACCATTACGGAAACCATTATTACGGAATCTACCATGATAGGTCACAATCCTAAAACACCAGGTGGTTTAGGACTTGGTGTAGGCTATACGGTTCCTATTGAACAACTCATCGACAAGCCGCAAGATAAGCCATACATCGTGGTAGCTCCTAAAATTATCGATTTTGAATTGGTAGCACAGCTTATCAATGCGTACTGTCAACGCGGTTATGATATTCGCGCTGCTATTCTTCAAGCCGATGATGGGGTACTCGTCAATAATCGACTAGATCATAAAATTCCTATCGTAGACGAGGTAGCATATATCGATAAAATCCCAATGGGTATGCTTTCCGCCGTAGAGGTAGTAGAGCCGGGGCAAGTGGTATCACAATTATCTAATCCTTATGGTATTGCTACTGTATTTGAGCTTTCACCAGAGGAAACAAAGAATATTGTACCAATTGCTAGGGCCCTCATCGGGAACCGCTCTGCAGTAGTTATTAAAACGCCTGCAGGGGACGTTAAAGAACGGGTAATACCGGCAGGATCCATCATTGTTATGGGAAATGACCGAACTGTATCCGTCGATGTATCTGCAGGGGCGGAAAGAATCATGGAAACCCTTGAATCCGTTCATCCTATTGAGGACATCAGCGGGGAAGCAGGTACGAATGTAGGTGGCATGCTTGAAAAGGTTCGCCTCACAATGGCGCAATTGACGAATAAATCACCTCAAGACGTATATATTCAAGATTTACTAGCTGTAGATGTGGCTGTTCCTATTAATGTGAAAGGCGGCCTTGCAGGTGAGTTCTCCATGGAACAAGCTGTAGGAATTGCCTCTATGGTTAAGTCAGATCATCTACAAATGGAAATCATTGCGAAGCAGGTAGAAAAAGAGTTAGGCGTTCCTGTTGAAATCGGTGGTGAAGAGGCTGAATCAGCTATCTTAGGCGCTTTGACTACACCGGGGACAGCCAAACCAATGGCCATACTCGATTTAGGAGCAGGCTCTACCGATGCATCTATCATCAATCAAGAAGGAAAAATTAAGGCCATTCATCTTGCAGGTGCAGGAAATATGGTAACAATGTTAATCAACTCCGAGCTTGGTTTAGAGGATATGCATATTGCGGAAGCTATTAAACGAGATCCATTGGCTCAAGTACTCAGTGTATATCACATTCGTCACGAAGATGGAACGGTGCAGTTCTTTAATGAACCACTTCCGGCAGCATTGTTTGGCCGCGTTGTTATTGTCACTCTTGATGGGCTTGTTCCTGTAGAGCGAGATATCCCACTAGAAACGATTAAACGTGTTCGTCAAACCGCCAAGAAACGGGTGTTTGTAACAAATTCTCTTCGTGCTTTGGCATCTGTTAGTCCTACTCATAATGTGCGAGATATACCATTCGTAGTTATCGTAGGTGGTTCTGCATTAGATTTTGAAATTCCTCAACTCGTCACCGATGCACTTTCACAATATGCATTAGTAGCCGGTCGAGGCAATATTCGAGGCGTTGAAGGGGCACGTAATGCAGTAGCAACAGGTTTGGTATTATCCTATGCACAGAAGGGAGGCCTATGATGGACCAAAGTATCATCAGCAAGCCAACGATTTTGCTATATGCTACACAGCATATCAGTGAGGATGTACTAAAACCCGTTCTACATGGTATTGAAGAGGAAGGTCTACCAGTTGTCATTGAGTCCCACAGTGGTACGCATATGGCATTGGCTGATCTAGCATCTCGTAATTCCGCTTTATCTGTAGGTATAGGCGTTGATGAACAGGCTATTGTATTGACCTATAAAAATATACCAGCGCATCAATTTATCTACCGACTCAGTGGTTACAGTCAATATCCGGATAGCTTACGTACTTTAGGTGTCAATGCAGCTCGCCTTGTAAAAGGAAATCCTTTTGTTTCTGATGAACGATTGGAAGTGGCCTTTTAAATACAATTAACTTGAGAGGTGGTGCATATGGCTATTTATACGAAAACCGGTGATGCAGGTACAACAGCTCTTTTTGATGGCACACGAGTACCTAAAAATTCACTTCGTGTGGACACATATGGAACCTTTGATGAATTAAATGCACAGGTTAGTGTATGTGAGAAATTAGTCGTCTCACCAGACAATAAACATGTGCTTCACACATTACAACATCAGCTCTTCCGCTTATGTGCGGAGGTAGCAACGCCTCATGTAGAAAATCTTAGTGAAAGCAGCAATTTGATTTCACAACAAGATATTAGCGATTTGGAACGTTTGATCGATGACTATACAAAGCGATTGCCACAGCAACATAGCTTTATATTAAGCGGTAATTATTTATCTGCTGCAGAGCTACATGTGGCGCGCACAATCTGTCGTCGCGGTGAACGGTTACTTATTAGCTTAGGTTCTGTAGAACCAATTCGCGATGAGGTTCGAAAATTTATAAATCGACTATCTGATGCTCTTTATATCATGGCTCGTATGGAAGACTATGTGCAATTTGTAGAAATAATTGTAGAGCGCGTAGCAGAACGTGTTAAGAACAGTCATGCTGAAGTACTGGCGGAAACGAATCAGAGCTTATGGCATATGGGGCATACTACTGAAAATGGAGTTAGTTATATGGCAACTAGAACAAAGCTAGAAGAAATTATGACGAAACTTTCACAAGCAGCCATGGACTATGCTCAGTCCATAGGTGTACCTATCGTTGTATCTATAGTAGATGCAAAGGGTGTATTAATGTATTTCCATCGTATGTCAGATGCATTGCTCATCAGCAACGATATCGCACAGGCAAAGGCGTATACTGCAGTAGCTCTCAAAGCGGCAACTCATGAAGTACATCAAAGTGCACAGCCTGATGGCGATCTATTCAACATTGAATCCATGGTAAATCGTAAAATCTGTACCTTTGGTGGAGGTTATCCGATCATCATCGACGGAGAAATTGTCGGTGGTTTCGGCATTAGCGGTGGCACTGTGGCAGAAGATATGGACATTGCATCTCATGCATTACAATCTTTGTTAACTCGATGAGGTGAAAACAATGGACGTAACGCAAATGTATATTAGTGAGTTTGTTGGTACTGCCGTTCTAATTGCATTTGGTAACAGTACAAATGCATCAATTTTATTAAAGAAAACCATCGTTAGTATTTTTGGAACTAACTGGTTACACATTATCTTTGGATGGGCCTTTGCCGTTTCCTTTGGTGTATACGTAGGTATTACACTTGGTGGGCCTGGCCACTTGAATCCAGCAGTTACCTTTGCCCTTGCTGTGGCAGGTATATTTCCTTGGGATCAAGTTATTCCAATGTCTATAGCGCAAATTGCAGGTGGTTTTACTGGTGCTGCTATTGCTGCACTGTTCTATTATCCACACTTTAAAGTAACAGGTCCTGACGAAGGGAACTGCGTAGGGATTTTTGCAACAGGTCCAGCAATCGATAATAAACCTTTCAATTTGATATCTGAAATTATAGCTACGTTTATGTTTATGCTAGCTATTCTCTGCTTAGGTAAAATGGCTGATGGTTTAGCACCTATGGTCATTGGTATCTTGGTAGCATCCATTGGTATGTCCTTTGGTGCAACTACTGGATATGCGTTAAATCCAGCGCGCGACTTTGGTCCACGGTTAGCGTATTTCTTACTACCGATTCCTAATAAGGGAACTGCAAACTGGCAATATGCGTGGGTACCATTTATTGGCCCATTGATTGGGGCGGGCTTAGCCGTATTATTCTTCCAATTAGTGGCACCTTGACTCTAGCTAGAGTATATAAGACAAAACGAATGATAGTTTGTCAGGATAGTTTAAAGAATACATGTTGAATTAGGAGGAGATTATATGGCCTTTCAAGAGGTAATTGATGCAAAACAGCGCATCATACAAGAATTTGTACCCGGAAAGCAGGTTACGATAGCCCATGTTATTGCCAATCCTAAGCCAGATCTATTTAGAAAAATGGGGCTCGAGGAAAAAGGTAGAAATGCCATTGGGATTCTTACCATAACACCTGGCGAAGGGACCATTATTGCAGCCGATATTGCAAGTAAATCCGGTGATATCGAAATCGGTTTCATCGATAGATTTTCGGGGGCACTTCTCATAACTGGTGATGTATCTGCTGTTGAATCTGCATTGCGCAGTGTAATTGAAGGACTGCAACGCATATTAGGCTTTTTCCCAACGGATTTAACAAGATCCTAATGAAAGGGTAATTATGAGTACCGAAAAGAAAGAAAAGCGTATCCTCCTAGTAGGCCGTAGCGGATGTGGGAAGACTACATTAGCCGATACGATTACGCATGGCTCGGCTACGTATCATAAGACACAAGCTATAACGCGGGTGGGAAACTTCATCGATACCCCTGGGGAATATATGGAAAATCCTAATTACTACCGAGGCATTATCTTGCACGCCTATGATGCGGATCTAGTGATTTTCATGATTCCCGCAGGTGATGAAACAACCATATTCCCACCAAGCTTTGGTAACTCCTTAAACCGCGAGGTTATCGGGGTTGTATCCAAGGTAGATACGGGAAAAGATGTGGAAGCGCCACGACGTAATCTCAAACTAGCGGGAGCCACTAAGATTTTTGAAATATCCGTTCACGACGAAGAGTCGTTAGAACATTTGTGTAACTACATATACGGTTAGTTGAAAGAAGGTTTTTCCATGGACAAAGGTTTTGAAGAACAACTTAATCAATTTATTTTAAATAAGGCGATCATTCCAAAAAGCTTGGGTCTATGGGAACGATATTTCAAGAAAATGTGTCTTGCTTGGCAGGATATGAAACCTGAGATTCATGCTCAGCATATTATCTTTTCGGCAGATAATGGTATTTCCGTAGATGGTCTGATTGGTTATAACTATGAGATTACTCGTAAACAGTCTCAAAATATGATTGATGGTAAAAGTGCAGTTGCTAATTACTGTATCTTTAACCATATCCCTTACGAAGTGGTAGATGTAGGCATTGCTTGTCCACAAGGTATTGGGGTGAATCGAAAGGTTGCTCAAGGCACAAAGAATATATTAGACGGTGCTGCTATGAGTGCTGAAGAATTTGACCTAGCGTACCAAGCGGGATATAACCGCGTTGTCTACTACGCAGAATCGGGTATCAATCTATTTTCCTTTGGTGAAATGGGTGTTGGTAATACCACAACTTCAGCAGCTGTCTTGAGTGGTCTTACAAAATTAGACCCACGGATAACCGTAGGTCCTGGATCTGGTCCTGATGAAGAGGCGTACATGAATCAAAAACGAGAATTTGTACGTACTGCACTATCTCATCATAAGGGACACTTAAACAGTCCAAAGGAGGTAATCAGCCGTGTAGGTGGCTTTGATATAGCCGCTATTACAGGTGCTATGGTAGCTTGTACGGACTTACATATCCCATTTGTTATCGATGGATATATAACAGCAGTTGCTATGGCTTGTGCTACGCAAATGAATGGAGACGCTCCATTATATGGCATTCCATCTCATTATTCTCGTGAGGTAGGGATGGCAGCAGCATTAGCCTATGCAAATATTCGTCTTGATGAAGTTCCAATCCATGGGCAAATGGCATTAGGTGAAGGGACTGGTGCAGTATTAATGGTACAACTACTTAAAACAGCACACTTTGCCTTTATGAATATAGGCACTATGGTGGAACTATTAGAAAAATAAATTTGTAATCTTTGCTCTATGTTTTGTAAAAGGAGAGAAAACAGATGACACAAGAAGCATTAGGTATGGTGGAAACTAAGGGCCTAGTAGGCGCTATTGAAGCAGCTGATGCAATGCTTAAAGCAGCTAATGTAGAACTCGTAGGCAATGAAAAAATTGGCTCTGGTCTCGTTACTGTTATGGTTCGTGGTGATGTAGGTGCTGTAAAAGCTGCTGTAGACGCAGGTGCAGCTGCTGCAGAACGCGTAGGCATTGTTATCTCTACTCATGTAATTCCAAGACCACATAAAGATGTAGAAGGTATTTTACCAACAAAGGGTGAATAATTATGGCCGATACTAAAAGTCTGGTAGACGAGATTTTAAAGCGCGTATTGATGCGTATCGATAGTGCTGATTTAAGCAAAACTTCAGGCGCCACTAGTAATGCATCATGTGCTTCGGCACCTGTAAGTTCACCTGCTGTAAGTCAACTACAAACTTCTATGATTACTGAACACATAGGTAGCACTACAACAGGCGATACAATTGGTCTCGTAATTGCCAATGTTGATAGTCAAGTATTGGAAGCTATGAAGCTCACTAAGTCATATCGATCCATCGGTATCTTAGGTTCACGTACAGGTGCAGGGCCGCAAATCATGGCCGCTGATGAAGCTGTAAAAGCAACGAATACCGAGATTGTTAGCATTGAACTTGCCCGTGATATGAAAGGTGGCGCCGGTTCTGGTTCCCTTATCATATTTGGTGGCGATGATGTATCTGATGTAAGACGTTCTGTAGAAGTAGCATTGCGTGAATTAGAACGTACCTTCGGCGAAGTATATATGAACGAAGCTGGTCATGTGGAGGTTCAATATACAGCTCGCGCAGGAGAAGCATTAGTGACTGCCTTTGGAACACCAGAAGGTAAAGCCTTTGGCTTGATTGTTGGAGCCCCAGCAGCTATTGGTGTAGTTATGGCAGATACAGCAGTTAAATCAGCTAATGTAGATGTAGTAGGCTATCGCTCCCCATCAAGTTCTGCTATGAGTAATGAAGTTATTTTACAAATCAGTGGTGATTCTGGCGCTGTTAAACAAGCTGTAAAAGCAGCACGTGATGTAGGATTAGCTTTACTAGAAACTATGGGAGATATACCTAAGAATAAAGGTAATGCTTACATTGTTTAATGAATGTTGCTTCAAAGAGACATTCATTCATTACATATGATTGCGTCACTTTAGATGATACTTTCACAATGTGAACAGGAGGATTCATAATGGCAGAACTAAATGAACAAATGTTACGGGCTATCATTATGGACATTATGGATGAAGTAGGTATGCTCAAGGATGAGCCTGTTCAGGCGACACCGAAAGAAGAACCTAAAACAGAATCTCAAGAACCAGAATTAAAAGATTTGATTCGTCAAATGTTAGTAGATATGCAACGTAGCTAACGTTATAGGAATGCATGAATCCTGTGTGCGAATCATCAACAGAAATAGACGTCGGGAGGTGGCATAGTGAAAGATTCACTAGGGTTACTAGAAGTAGCTGGTTTACTGGGGGCTATCACCGCATCAGATGCAATGGTTAAAGCTGCAAATGTACGGTTGATAGGCATAGAAAAGGCGAGGGGCCTTGGCTGGATGACAGTAAAGGTTGCCGGTGATGTAGCAGCTGTAGAAGCGGCTGTTCAGACCGGTGTGGCTCTTACAAAAGGGATGAACCTGTATGTAGCTCATAAAGTAATTCCACGGCCTGCAGAAGGCTTAGTAGAATCCTTTAATGATGACTTTACAGATAAGCCAGCTAAAGTATCTGATGATACACAGTTAACTAAGGCGAGTGCTAGTGTTCAAGAAACTAAAGAAATTATAGAAACCGAACCAGTCAAAGCTGAAGTTACAACTTCTAAAACAGAGAAACCCAAATTAGATGAAAAGGTTGTTGAAGTATTAGATGAAATTGTATCTACCATCATAGAACCGAAAAGTTCTAAGTCCACAGGTACAAAGAAAACAACACCAAAGAAAAACTCTAAAAAGAAATAAAGTAGTAAATAATAAAGGAGATTATCATGAATAACGCATTAGGCATGGTAGAAACAAAAGGTTTAGTAGGCGCAATTGAAGCAGCTGACGCAATGGTAAAAGCAGCTAACGTTACATTAGAAGGTACTGAAAAAATTGGTTCCGGTCTTGTAACTGTAATGGTTCGCGGTGATGTAGGCGCTGTAAAAGCAGCGGTTGATGCAGGCTGTGCAGCAGCACAAAAAGTAGGCGAAGTAGTATCTACTCATGTAATTCCACGCCCTCATAGCGACGTAGAATTAATCTTACCTAAGAAAGGATAATAGCTTATGGATCGGGAACAGATTCGTGCTATCGTACGAGAAGTGATCGAAGCCATGTTCGAATCGTCCATTCCCGTAGGTGTGAGCAATAGACATGTCCATCTATGTCAGGCGGACTGGGATGTATTATTCCCAAATCAGGCTATTACTAAGAAAAGTGACTTAAAACAAACTGGAGAGTTTGCTTCAGAACAAACTGTTACTTTAGTGGGGCCTAAGGGGGTCATTCAAAATGTCCGCGTACTAGGTCCTCTTAGAAAACAGTCACAAGTGGAGGTATCGTTGACCGATGCTCGTACATTAGGCATAAAGCCTCCTATTGTGCTATCTGGTCATTTAGAATCAGCCGTAGAGATTACTCTATGTACTGAAAACGGGGAAATAACAAAACCTATTTGTATTGTTGCAAAGCGACATATTCACATGTCGCCGGATGATGCAAAACGGTTCCATGTAAACGACGGTGATAGCGTTAATGTCGAACTTCAAACGCCAGAACGCACCACTGTATTTGGTGATGTCATCGTTCGAGCCGTACCTGGTTTTGTCCTAGAACTCCATATTGATACAGATGAGGCCAATGCTGCCAATGTACAAGGTACAGTGATGGCGAGAATTGTACAGTAAAGTAGGTGATACGATGAAGGGTTTGAAAAAGGCCAATAATACTTTGCAAGAGTTCTCTGATCTCGTAGAGTCCAAACAAGTGAGCTCTCATAATCAAAAGAATTTGCGTGTAGGCATCGACCTTGGTACATCATCTATTGTCCTATCTGTAGTTAACGATAAAGGTAAACCTATATATGGCGCCTTTGAATACAATGAATCTATTCGAGACGGCCTTGTAGTTGACTATGTGGGAGCTGTTACAATTACGCGAGCGTTAAAGGCTAAGGCAGAAGCAGCCTTAGGCACAGAACTTGTATATGCCGCAGCAGCTGTTCCACCTGGAACGATAGGCAAGAATAAAGATGTAGTAGGTCACGTTCTAGAAAGTGCCGGCTTTGAAGTAACTTGTATTCTAGACGAACCTACTGCTGCTGCTAATGTACTAGGCATCACCGATGGCGCTGTTATCGACGTCGGTGGTGGTACTACAGGCATAAGCATTTTAAAGGATGGCCGCGTTGTATATACCGTGGATGAGCCGACAGGGGGTACCCATATGAACCTTGTTATTAGTGGTGCCTATGGGATTTCGATCCCGGAAGCGGAGGCTTATAAGCGGAATGAAGCCAATAAACGCGATGTATATGCAACAATACGGCCTGTTGTTGAAAAAATGGCAGCTATTTCTAAGCGTGCGTTACAAGAGGGTGGCTATGAAAAGGGGACTCCCATTGTTGTTGTAGGTGGTGCTTCTAATTTTGAGGAGTTCACAAAGACTTTCAGTCAATATATAGGTTTACCTGTTCATAAGCCACTGTATCCAGAATTTGTAACGCCCTTAGGGATTGCCATGGGAAGTGAGCATTAATATGGATGCATTAGTTAAACTGGTGCTAGAACGCCTAGAAAAGCGCATGACATCCACTGCTACTTTTATGGTCACAGAGTGCAATAGCTATGATGAGCATATATTGTTGCAGAACCAACTCATTTCTTTCGCTGGTATAGATTATGGTCATATACGAGAGTTAATGCGCGATACATTGGTGCCTTGGGTTGCCTATTTACATCGTGCATTAGCGTATGACTGTGAGGTGACGATACACCTAGCAGTTCCTGTAACCTCGTTGATGAATCCATCAGTCATTCTAGATTGGCCTATCAATTTTCTAGATAAATTTGGTCGTCCTATATATGCCAGCCATCAAGGATGGATAACGGCCTCTTTTGTAAGATCTTGTGAAAGTCAGTCTATTATCGTCATATATAGGGGACAACGGTTTACCATGGCTGCTCGAGATGAAATTGAGCGCTTACATATCACAATAATTGAAGGGAACGAGAAGTATGCAAGTCGGTAAAGTAGTGGGTAGTATCGTATCTACTCAAAAGCATGAATCTCTAAAGGGAATGAAACTGATGATGGTAGATATTCTCGATGGAGAACAAGGGTTGACGGGGCGCATAGAAATCGCCGTCGATACAGTATGTGCTGGTGAAGGTGAATATGTGCTTCTAACTCGAGGCTCATCGGCACGGCATATTTTCGAAGATGATAAAGGCACCGCAGTAGATTGTGCTATTGTGGGTATTATTGATAGTTTTGAAAAATAATTGTATAGGAAATAGCTGGTGCCAGAGTTAAACCTAGTTATTGTGTCACATCATGAATGTATCCTTGATTGTGTACACCGTTAGTTGACATGGTCATTGCATCAGCAATGCAACCTATATGGAGGTTCATGATGGAAAACAATACACAGTTGAAAGAAATGATCCGCTCCATGGTTATAGATGTATTACAGGGGCAAAAGCAAGAAGCAGCCTCATCACAACCTTTTAAACAAGCGCCTAGAGGTCAAGTTGAACCAGGTGTGTTTGATACTGTTGATGAGGCCATTCAAGCAGCAAAAGCAGCGCAAGCGCGCTTTGAAGATTGCACCTTGGCAACCCGTGAAAAGGTAATAGCAGACATCCGTGCTGCTATGCGCCCACGAGTACAAGAGTTGGCTCAAAAAACTGTTGAAGAAACAGGAATGGGTCGCGTTGCAGATAAAGTACTGAAATTAAACCTTACACTCGATAAAACACCGGGTGTAGAAGATCTCGTTACAGAGTGTGAAACTGGTGACAACGGCATGACATTATATGAATTGTCTGCCTACGGTGTCATCGGTGCTATTACACCAAGTACAAATCCGGCAGAAACGTTAATATGTAATACTATCGGTATGCTAGCAGCAGGAAATGCCGTATTCTTTAGTGTTCATCCTGGTGCTAAGCATCTTAGTCGATTGCTTGTTAGTGAACTTAATCAAATTATCGCTAAATCGATTGGCATTGAAAACCTTATCGTAACACTTCGTGAGCCATCTATTGAGTCCGCTCAAGAGATGATGTTGCACCCCGATGTGAGTCTATTAGTTGTTACTGGTGGCCCTGGGGTTGTAAAACAAGCGCTTCAAAGTGGTAAAAAGGTTATCGGTGCCGGTGCTGGTAATCCACCAGCCTTTGTAGACGAAACAGCAGATATTAAAAAGGCAGCTCAAGATATCGTCCTCGGTGCTAGCCTCGATAATAATATTCTATGTATCGCTGAAAAGAGCGTCGTTGCCATGCGCCAAATCGAGCCACAGCTAGTTCAAGAAATGGTGAAAGCAGGATGCGTCCTTATTGAAAATCAACAAGATATTCAACGCTTAGTGGATTTAACTGTATTACCGAATGGGACACCAAATAAAAAGTTCGTCGGTAAGAATGCGAGCGTCATTCTTGATGCGGCACATATTCCGTACAACGGTGATCCACGATTGATTATCATGCGTACACCAAAAGACCATCCATTTGCAGTGATTGAAATGTTAATGCCTATTCTACCGGTTGTAACGGTAGATAGCTTTGATGAAGGTCTCGATGTATGCTTGATGTTAGAAGCGGGTTTACATCATACGGCAACAATGCATTCCTTAAATATGGAACGCCTCAATCGTATGGCCCGTAAAATGAAAACATCTATTTTCGTTAAAAATGGTCCATCCTATGCAGGGCTTGGTTTTAGTGGTGAAGGTACGACAACCTTTACAATTGCTACACCAACTGGGGAATCGACTACATCAGCGCGCTGCTTTGCACGACGTCGTAGATGTTGTTTAACAACAGGATTTAATATTCGATAGGTGGTGAGCATATGAATAAATGGACTTTTCCAACTCAAATTTATGCAGGACCAGATTCGTTGAATCGTCTTACAGAATTTAATAATGAATCCATCCTTATCATATGTGATCCATTTTTAAAAGATTCTCCAAGCCTTACGTATGTGATTGGCTTAATGGACAGTAAAAATAAAGTAACTATCTACACTGATGTGGTGCCTGATCCGCCCATAACGCATGTAGTAAAGGGCATTGAATTTATGGAAGGCATTAAGCCATCCGTCATTATTGCCATAGGTGGGGGCTCCTGCATTGATATGAGCAAAGGGATTGCTTATTTTGGTCGTAAATTAAAGCATATGGATATCAAATCCTTTATTGCCGTGCCTACGACTAGTGGCACAGGATCTGAAGTGACCTCTTTTGCTGTTCTTACTGATAGCGAAACACAAATTAAGTATCCTCTTGTGGATGATGCGGTATTACCTGATGAAGCTTTATTAACGCCATTGTTTGTAAAAACATCTCCACCAAGTGTTACTGCTTTTAGTGGTATGGATGTACTCGTTCATGCGCTAGAAGCTTATGTAGCGACTGCTGCCAATAACTTTACCGATGCATTGGCCCAACAGGCGATTGAGCTTGTTTTTGAATACTTGCCAAAATGTCATAAGCCAACAGCAACAGAGCAAGACCGCATGTCTATGCATGAAGCATCATGCCTTGCAGGGCTTTCCTTTAACAAGGCTGGCGTAGGTATCGTTCATGCCATGGCTCATCAGTTGGGAGGACAATTCCATGTGCCTCATGGCCTAGCTAATAGTATGCTCTTGCCGTATGTAATTGGATTTAATTGCTCCCACAATCCGGCGGTAGCTAAAAAATATGCTCATTTATCTGCTAAATTAGGCTTTGCAGATCATAATGCATCAGAGGTGGATAAATTAGCTGCTCTTATAGAAGCTATCGTTACATTGCAACATACATTAGACTGTCCAATGAATCTGACAGCCTTTGGTGTAGATAAAGCTGTATCGGAAACTAAGCTCGACCTTATGGCAGATAGAGCACTAGAGGATATGTGTTACAGATTTAATCCATATCCAGCTAACCATGATGATCTTATTGGTTTATATAAAAAAGTATTGTAATTTATATAGATTGAGTACTATATAGATTGAATACTAAACTAGAAAATATAAAACCGAAAAAAGAGACTTTAATGATTTCATTGAAGCCTCTTTTTTATTTGTATATGTAGCTGTATATGTATATGATTACTCTCTTTATTGATGGCGATAAAATATGGGTATTTGTTGAACGTTATTAATTACATAGCCTTTTAGTTTATTACAGATGTTATGTGCTATTAGATACACCTTTTTTCATCTTAGAATGATATAATAATTTTTACATCTTATTCCGATGTAGAGGTGTTATTCAAATTTAGTCATATTCCATATAACTCATTGGAATATAGAATAACATAGATTTTATCTACATTTGTTGTATAATATGTATAGGATATTTAAAAAATTAGATATTTTTGTGAAAGCATATCCTAATCTAAGTTTAATTAGATGCTTGGTACATTTTATGTAAGATTTATGTTAAATGTACTACGTTCACAAAATGAGTATGATCTTGTGTGGTCATACGGTTTTTGAAAAGAGAGGTATTTATGCAACACATGCTACGCATGGGTATTGACGTGGGCTCTACAACGGTTAAAGTTGTACTATTAGACGAACACGATAATTATTTGTATAAAAAGTACATACGCCATTATGCGAACATTTTGGACACCGTATATACCTTGCTCCAAGAGGCTCAAGTGGGTCATGAAGATGATCTAGTTCATGTATGTATTACCGGTTCTGGTGGTATGGCGATGGCTGAAAAGGTACGCATTCCATTCGTACAAGAGGTTATTGCTGAAACACGTGCTGTAAAAGCACTCTATCCAGAAACTGATGTTATCATCGAACTTGGTGGTGAAGATGCGAAGGTTACCTATTTGGGTCAAACGGCAGAACACCGTATGAATGGCTCTTGTGCTGGTGGTACAGGTGCTTTCATCGACCAAATGGCGACATTATTGCAAACAGATGCATCTGGCCTTAACCAATTGGCTATGAATTCTGATACGATTTATCCAATTGCAGCACGCTGTGGTGTATTTGCTAAAACCGACGTACAAGCTTTGTTAAACCAAGGCGCATCTCATGAAAATATTGCAAAATCCGTATTCCAAGCGATTGTAAACCAAACAATTGCGGGCCTTGCATGCGGTCATAAAATTGAAGGTAATGTAGCGTTCCTTGGCGGTCCATTGACATTCTTGTCTGAATTGCGCCAATGCTTCTGCGATACCTTGGAACTAGATGAAGCGCATCGCATTATCCCTGAGAATGGTGAATTGTTCATCGCTTTAGGGGCGGCTTTGATGAAAGAAGACTGTCGTGAGATTACAGTTGGTCAATTAACAAAAGAAATTGGTGCCCTCATCGGTATTCCTATGGAGGCTACAGATCGTGTAGAACCTCTATTTAAAAATGAACAAGAATTAGAAGAATTCCGCGCTCGTCATGCTAAGGCAGTAACGCCAAAGGCAAACATTGAAGATGCGCAAGGGCCTTGTTACCTTGGTATTGATGCGGGTTCTACTACACTTAAGGTAGTTCTCATCAATAGTAATAAGGAAATTATCTTCTCTCACTATGGTCCAAACCATGGTAAACCATTAGAAAAATCTCGTGAAATGATCGAGAAAATTTATGAACTGTTACCAAAAGGCGCTTATATTGCGCATTCTGGTGTAACTGGCTACGGCGAAGCGTTCCTTAAACGCGCCCTTGGTATCGATATTGGTGAAGTAGAAACAATGGCTCACTATCGTGCAGCTCGCTACTTCTGCCCTGATGTTTCCTTTATCTTGGACATCGGCGGTCAAGATATGAAATGCTGTAAGGTTCGTGATGGCTATATCGAAGATATCGTATTGAACGAAGCATGTTCCTCTGGTTGTGGTTCCTTCATCGATACATTCGCATCCAGTCTACGCATTCCAATCGACCAATTCGCGAAGGAAGGTTTGTTGGCATCCTTGCCAATCGACTTGGGGTCTCGTTGTACCGTATTTATGAACTCTAAGGTTAAGCAGGCTCAAAAAGAAGGTGCTACGGTACAAGATATCGCGGCAGGTCTTGCTTACTCTGTTATTAAAAATGCCCTTTACAAGGTTCTTAAGGTAAAAGATCCTAAAGAATTGGGCGATCATATCGTTGTACAAGGCGGTACATTCTACAATGAATCCGTATTGCGTGCCTTCGAGAAATTGATGGGCGTAGAGGTAATTCGTCCTGATGTATCTGGCTTGATGGGGGCTTATGGTATGGCCCTTCTTGCAGCTGAAACGGCAGAAGAGTTACAAAAGGAAAAAAGTACTTTGCTCGATAGCAATGGCCTTAACTCCTTACAAGTATCTACGACAATGCGCAATTGTGGACTTTGCTCTAACAATTGTATGCTTACCATCAACGCTTTCTCCGACGGTCGTACCTACGTAACGGGTAACCGTTGTGACCGCGGTGCAGGTGGTATGATTCAAGAGGAACGCAAAGCAGTTCCTAACTTAGTAGACGTTAAATTGCGTCGTTACTTCGACTACTACTTAAAGAAAAATATTCCAGAGTTCGAAGGTAAAATGCGCGTAGGTATTCCTCGCGTCCTCAATATGTACGAGGATTTCCCATTCTGGTTTACATTCTTTAATACACTTGGCTACGAAGTAATCCTTTCCGATTACACTACAAAGGACCAATACAACAAGGCTATCGATACAATCCCATCCGATACAGCTTGCTATCCAGCAAAAGCTGTTCATGGTCATATTCGCGATCTTGCGAATGCACAGGTAGACTTTGTTTGGTACCCTTGTATTCAACATGGCCCTAAGGAATTTAGCCGCGACAATAATTACCATTGTCCAATGGTTATTTCCTACCCAGAACTTATTAAAAACAACATGCAAGACGTGTTAGGAGATACTCCATTCCATGCACCATTCTTGCCGTTGTCTGATAAGAAATCTCTTGTTCCTGCTCTTGTGAAAGCATTGGACTTCTTAAACCTCAAGAAGAAAGATATTGCTAATGCTGTAGAAAAAGCTTGGGAAGAACAAGAAAACTGTAAGGCTTCTTACCGTGAAACGACAAAGAAAACTGTATCTCGCCTCGTAGCAGAACAAATTCCTACCATCGTATTAGCTGGTCGTCCATACCATTTGGACTCCGGTATTAACCACGGTATCCCTGAGCTTATTACATCCCTTGGCATGGCTGTTCTTACGGAAGATGGAGTTGCGCCACTTGGCAATGAAATTAAGCATCTCCGTGTTGTAGATCAATGGTCCTACCATAGTCGTCTATACCGTGCTGCCGAATTCGTAAGTAGAACAGAAGGCTTCCAAATCGTAGAGCTCAACTCCTTCGGTTGTGGTCTAGATTCTATCGTAGCGGATCAAGTAAAAGATATACTTTCAGCAAACCATAAAATTCATACCTTACTCAAAATTGATGAAGGTACAAACCTTGGGGCTGTAACGATTCGTTTGCGTTCCTTGCAATCCGTAATGGAACGTAGCTTGCGTCGTCATCACAACCCAGAGGCACCAGAAGTAGTGGAAGAACAATTGCCAACCTACGATTATAATCGCGTGGTGTTTACAGAGGAAATGCGTAAGACCTATAAAATCTTGGTACCACAAATGTCACCATTGCATTTTAGTCTCTTAGATCCAGTCCTCAAAAACGAAGGCTATGACTTTGAAATGTTGCCAGCTCCAACGCGTGACGACATTGAAGTGGGCTTAAAATACATCAATAATGATGCATGTTACCCAGCGATTATCGTTGTAGGTCAGCTCATGTCTGCTTTACTATCCGGTAAATATGATATCAATAAAACAGCTGTTATCATCTCCCAAACAGGTGGTGGTTGTCGTGCTACAAACTATATCGGTTACTTGCGTAAGGCTTTAATCGATGCTGGTATGAAGCAAGTACCAATCCTATCCCTTAATGCGAGCGATATGGAACGTCAACCAGGCTTCAAATTGACAAAAGGTTTCTTGCATCGTATGATCCAAGCCGTTGTTTACGGTGATGCCCTCATGCAATGTGTATTGGCTACACGTCCATACGAAACTAACCCAGGCTCTACGGATGCATTATGTGATTACTGGATTAAAAAATTACAGCAAAACATTACATCTGCAAGCCTTCGTCAGTACAATAAGTACATCAAAGAAATCATTCATGACTTTGATAACTTGCCAGTTAATAAAGATATACAAAAACCTCGCGTTGGCGTCGTAGGGGAAATTTACGTTAAGTTCCATCCGAGTGCTAATAACCATATCAATGAACTCATTGAAAAAGAAGGTGGCGAAGTTGTTACATCTGGCCTATTAGACTTCTTCTTGTACTGCGCAATGGATAGTACATACCGTGCTAAACACCTTGATGGTACATGGCTATCTGGCTTCTTCGGTACATTGGCTCGTGAAGCCCTTGAACTCTACCGCTTGCCATACGCTAAAGCCGTAGCGGCGTCCAAACACTTCGACCCTCTACAACGTATGACAGAAGTAGCAAAAGAAGCAGCTCAATACATTGGCCTTGGTAACCAATGCGGTGAAGGCTGGTTCCTTACAGGCGATATGATTGACCTCATCGAAAAAGGGGCAAAACAAATCGTATGCTTGCAACCATTTGGCTGCTTACCAAACCACGTAACAGGTAAAGGCATGGTAAAAACACTATCCGCTGCCTATCCAGACGTGCGCATTGCTGCTATCGACTACGATCCAGGCTCCAGTGCAGTAAACCAAGCAAACCGCTTGAAACTACTATTATCGACAATGTTTGAATAAAGGAGTGCTCCGTTATATTTTCAATGGGGCAATGTTAGATGTATTGCTAATTTTAGCCCCAATAATAGTTGTGTAACTCGATGGAGCTATTGTAAATAAGCGATAAGGTGCTTTCATTTTATAATGGGGCCCGGATACAACTGCATATCATTAGTATAGAAAAAATACAGCCCTCTCTTGGCTCAGGTACGTCACTACGTTCCGTAAAATCGCTGCAGAGAGGGCTGTATTCTTTTCTATATACACCCGGCTATGAAGATGTCCCATTATAAAATGTAAGTAATCCAATCTACTATATCCCTAATAGCTCCATCGAGTTTGTTATCTCATTATTTACAAAAAATTAGCAATACACCTAATGGAGACGGTAGGGAGGAGATGTGCCTATGGCAGATCTCCTTTTCCTACAATCAGTTGTGTAGGTGATTTCCGTTATTGTGCTTTATATTTTCAGAAGGGAAATAATAGTGCCAAGTCGATATTTTAATGTGTAATATATATAGTTTATTGCTTTGGTTGATGCTCTTAAGTCGTAATGGGACGCCTTCATAGAAAATGTTAATAAAAATAGCACCACCTTTTTCGCAGCGATTTTACGGAACGTAGTGACGTACTGAGCAAGAAAAAGGTGGTGCTGTTTTTATACTTAAATTTATTCAATTGTAATGGGGCCCCATTACGACTGAGAAATACAAGGGCTATAACATTGTATTAACTACTACAATACGGCTGGCACTATTCTTTCTCAACTAAACCATATAGGCACAATAAGGAAAGCACTGCACATACTAGCATTGTAATCCCCATGGGTACCCCCGTATGATCTCCACCAATACCAACGAGTGGAGATACGATGCCTGCAGCGAACATGCTGGCAAAGCCGAGTATGGCAGAGGCACTGCCTGCCATTTTCCCGTAGTTGGTCATCGCCATAGAGAATGAGGCGGAGCCGAATAGGGATACGGTACATACGGTAAAGAATAGGATGGTTGTTACAGGGATGAGTGACCATTCGAAAATCATAGCAATTAAGAATAGTAAGGAACCAATTGTAAGTTGCCATAGGCTGAATGTTAGTAATTGTTTAGCTGTTATAACATTACTAACACGACTACTAATGGCACTAGCTAAGACAATACCACAGCTGTTAATACCGAAAAGATAGCTAAATTCTTGAGCGGAAAGATTAAAAATATTTTGGTATACAAAGGATGAACCTGATATATAAGCAAAAAATCCGCCAAAGGCAAATAATTGTATTAATGTTTGACCTAAGAATGGCTTATCTTTGATGAGGGTAATATAATTTTTAACTGCTACACCTACACCGCCTGTAATACGTTTTTCTTTTGGTAAGCTTTCACGGAATAGAAGTGAGCCTACTAATAGAATAGCAGAGAATACTGCTAGAATTACAAAGATTACACGCCATGTAGTGAATAAGAGCAATTGGCCACCTATGAGAGGGGCAAGTACTGGAGCTAAGCCGTTAACCATCATAAGTAAGGCGAAGAGTTTCGTCAATTCTTGACCAGAAGCAAAGTCTCGAGCGATAGCCTTGGCAATTACAACACCTACAGATCCAGTTAAACCTTGTAGGAATCTACCTAGTAAAAGTATTTCGATGTTAGGTGCAAAGGCACAAATGATGCTAGAGATGACACATAGTAAATTGCCTACGATGAGTGGTAATTTACGACCCATTGTATCGCTAATAGGGCCACCAAATAATTGGCCTAATGCAACACCAAAGGTCATAACACCAATGGTCATTTGAATATTAGATGCGGTTGTATTTAATTCGCCAGGCATAATCGGCAATGCTGGCAAATAAAGATCTGTTGCAAGCGGTGTTATGGCTGTTAACATGCCAAGGAATACTACTAAGATAAAGGAAACCTTAGCAGAGTTTTCTTGATTCATAAAATCCTCCTATCTTAAAATGGGAAAAATAAAAGCCTGCGAATCGCACTTCGCAGACTGCATTTAATTTTTTCTATTTGATACGATGTATTGTAACATGATTAGTAGATAATTTCTATAGATTTTTGTTATTCAGAATTCTGATTTGCTATCTTTTCTTTCATCGATTACAATAAGTTATATTATTTATATCTAAAAGTATCAATTTGATTTATGTGTGTAGGAGAGAATTATATGAAAAAAATGGTAAAATCCTTGTTTTTGACTATAGTAGCTGTCCTGAGTAGTACTATAGTATCCTCAGTGGAAGCTATTAGTTCTGATGAGGCCGTACAAAGTGCATTGGCACGCGTACCAGGTGCAACGATTGCAAATGTAACTGAGTTCAATCGCGATTATGATCGTGGCCGTTTAGAGTATGAAGGTGAAATTCATTATAATGGTTATGAATATGACTTTGAAATCGATGCAGATACTGGCACATTTACAAAATGGGAAGTAGAGCAAGAGGTCTATTAATAAACTGAGATTTTATAATGTGTAACAATGTGGATAAACTCCTTAAGGTTGTATTACTTGGAGTATCCTAATATATAACAATAAAAAAGAACAGCTCATTAAGAGCTGTTCTTTTTATGTTACCAAATCTTAGAAGAAGAAGTGGTGAATTTCATGGATGAAATGTTGACCGAAGAAGGAGATACAACCATGCATAATGATGAAGATCAAGAAGTATTTGAATGCGCTGTTCATGATAACGCTTGCTTCGATTTCATGTTCTAAGTTGTGAGCTTCTTCAGAACCAATTTCTTTGTGGTTTTCTAGGTATGCTTTCAAAGCAGGACCTACGGCACCAATAGAAATCGCGATGGATTGTGGGGACAACATTTTGCCGATACCAGCTGCACCGGAGTTAACTGCTGCCAACCAGAAGCCAAGGTCTTCGAAGTTTGTAGGATCTAAACCTTGAGCTGCAGCGATTTGAAGTGGGCCAAACAATACGTTGGAGTTTGTACCGGAACCAGTCAAGAAGGCACCCAACGCACCTACGATAGGAGCGAATAGAGGATACAAGGAACCTGTACCAGCAACCATTGCTTTCGCAATATCTGCAGTCATACCAGAGTAAGTCATCAATTTAGCTGTCATAACAACTGTGATGATTGTAAGGTATGTGAATTTCAAGTTTTTAACTGTGGAACCCAATGTACCGAAGATTTCGCCAGCTTTTGCTTTTTGGATGAAACCACCAACAATACCAGCGATGAAGATCATGATACCAGGAGTTGCAATCCATACGAATGTGTAAGGTTTTGCACCAGGACCTTGGTAAATAGGTACGGATGTTTTAATGGACGCAAGAGGACCATTAATTGCAGGGAACAATTTGGAAGTTAATAACAATAATACGAAGATCAAGATGAATGGCATTGCAGCTACAAGGCCTTCGCCACTGGAAACTTTAGGAACTTCGCCAGTTTGTTTAACTGCGTATTCAGGATCATTAGGAG
>NZ_CAJLUB010000016.1 GCF_905209685.1 uncultured Veillonella sp.
CAGATCCTAAAGAAGTTTGGGATATTATTGCAAAAGAAGGTCGTGTAGCTATGTTGGCAGGCTCTGTAGCTCGCAAAAAAGCAGCTCGATTCATTATTGATAATGCAAAAGGCGCTGAAGCGGCTAAATAATAGTTTGCTCAACTAGGTACATGAAAAGGTGAATATATGTATGTACCAATCGTAGTTGAACAAAGTGAACGCGGTGAGCGTTCCTATGATATTTACTCTCGCTTGTTAAAGGACCGCATTATCTTCCTAGGTGGACCTATTGATGATAATGTAGCAAATGCGGTTATTGCGCAAATGTTATTCCTAGAAGCAGAGGATCCTGATAAGGATATCCATTTGTACATTAATAGCCCCGGTGGTGTTGTAACTGCCGGCATGGCTATTTATGATACGATGCAATATATTAAACCAGATGTGTCTACCATTTGTGTAGGCTCTGCAGCAAGCATGGGGGCCGTGCTTTTAACAGCAGGTGCCAAGGGCAAACGTTATGCGTTGCCTCATGCACGCGTTATGATTCACCAACCATTAGGTGGTGTTCAAGGGCAAGCATCTGAAATTGAAATCCATGCCCGTGAGATTCTTCGTATGCGTGAAGAATTAAATGGTATCTTAGCTTCTCGCAGTGGACAAGATATTGAGGTTGTTGCGCGCGATACAGATCGCGATAACTTCATGAGTGCTCAGGATGCCGTTGAATACGGCTTAATTGATGAGGTACTCACAAGAGAACCTGTAGAAAGCAAGTAATGGAGGCGCCCATTGGCAAAAGATAAAGACACTATGCGCTGCAGTTTTTGTGGACGCACAAGCGAAGAAGTCCGCAAATTAGTAGCGGGTCCTAACGTATATATTTGTGATGAATGCGTTGAAGTATGTGAACGTATTATTGCTGATGAGTTAGGTGACGTAGAGACGGACGACTTCAACTTAAAAGAATTGCCAACGCCGAGAGAAATTAAAGCTCATCTTGACGAATATGTTATTGGTCAAGATGATGCTAAAATCTCTTTAGCTGTGGCTGTATATAATCACTACAAACGTTTACAAACAGATAATGTAGTTGATGATGTAGAATTACAAAAGGCTAATGTTTTATTCATTGGTCCTACTGGTAGTGGTAAAACACTATTGGCTCAAACCTTAGCGAAAATGCTAGAAGTACCATTTGCTATTGCAGATGCTACAAGCTTAACTGAAGCTGGTTATGTAGGGGAAGATGTGGAAAATATCTTGCTCAAAATTATCCAAGCTGCAGATTATGATATAGCTCGGGCTGAACGTGGCATTATTTATATCGATGAAATTGATAAAATTGCACGTAAGTCTGAGAACCCTTCCATTACACGTGATGTGTCTGGTGAAGGCGTACAACAAGCATTGCTTAAAATCTTAGAAGGTACCGTAGCTTCTGTTCCGCCTCAAGGTGGTAGAAAGCATCCAAATCAAGAAATGCTTCAAATTGATACTACAAATATTCTCTTTATTTGTGGTGGTGCATTTGATGGTATGGACAAGGTTATTACTAAGCGTACCGCTAAGAAAACCCTTGGTTTTGGTGCAGATGTACAACGTAAAGAAGAACGTAATGTTTCGGCTATCTTGAAGGATGTTGTACCTGAAGATTTATTGAAGTTTGGCTTAATCCCTGAGTTCATTGGTCGTTTGCCAGTAATGGTAACATTAGATCAATTGGATAGAGATGCATTGATCCAAATTTTGACAAAGCCTAAAAATGCATTAACAAAACAATATGAAAAAATTCTATCCCTTGATGGTGTAGACTTAACTTTCACTGAAGATGCATTAGAAGAAATCGCTGATGAAGCATTACAGCGAAAAACAGGTGCTCGTGGTTTGCGTGCTATCATTGAAAAGGTGATGAAACGCGTTATGTTTGAAGTTCCTTCCATGCCGGAAGTAACTAAGTGCATAGTTAATCGTGAATCCGTGTTGAGCACAGGTGAACCTATACTCAAAAATGAGGCAGACCAAGACATCCAGTTGAAATCGTAATTCGAAGAAACTCATTTCTGTGTAGGAATGAGTTTCTTTTCATAATATAAATACCTGGAGGAAGTATGAATTTACTCGAAATTGGGATTCCAACTGTACCCCTTAGAGGTATGGTTGTATACCCGAATATCGTGATTCACCTCGATATCGGTCGAGACAAATCCATTAAAGCGGTAGAAGCCGCAATGAACGAGGATCGCATCTTAGCAGTTGTCAGCCAAAAGGATGATGCTGTTGATTCGCCAACTGTTCATGACTTAGCCCAAATGGGTACATTAGTAAAAATTAAGCAAATGTTACGCTTACCAGGTGGTATTGTACGTGTTCTTGTAGAGGGCATTACACGTATTCGCGTAATGAATATAACAAGTATGGATCCGTACTATGTAGGGGACTACGAACGTGTAGCCTCCGAATTTGAAGACGATGTTGAGTTAGAAGCCTATCGTCGTTTAGTGCAATCTAAGTTTGGCGAATGGGCTGAAGAGGCTAAATCGGTTACCGATGAAGGCGTAACACGGGTTATGGAATTACGTGACCCTTGTGAATTAGCTGACCAAGTTGCGTTCTTGTTGCCTATTAATAATACCAAACGCCAAGAGTTACTTGAAGAGTTATCTGTAGCTCGTCGTTTAAATATGATCGTAGGCATCTTGAATATGGAATTACAAATTTCTGATTTGGAAAATTCTATTAATAATCAAGTTCGTCAATCTATGGAAAAAGCGCAAAAAGAATATTTCTTGCGTGAAAAAATCCGAGTTATCCACGATGAGTTGGGTGACAAAGGAGATCCAGAGGAAGAAGCAGAAGAGTTACGTGTTAAATTGAAAGCACTCAACCTTAGCGAAGATGTACATGAACGTATCGATAAAGAAATCTCTCGTTATAGTCGCATGCCTCAATTGATGCCAGAAGCAACTATTTTGCGTAATTACCTAGATTGGGTGTTGGCGTTACCTTGGAACGAATTGACTGAGGATCGCTTAGATATCAAAGAAGCTCATGATATGCTTGAGGCTGATCATTATGGCCTTGAAAAGGTTAAGAAACGCATCCTTGAATTCTTAGCTGTTCGTAAGTTAACTGGTAAGAATAGTGGCTCCATTCTTTGTTTAGTTGGACCACCAGGTGTTGGTAAAACATCCTTGGCTACGTCTATAGCTAAAGCAATGAATCGTAAGTTCATCCGCGCATCTTTAGGTGGTGTTCGTGATGAAGCTGAAATTCGTGGCCATCGCCGTACGTATATTGGTGCATTGCCTGGTCGTATGATTCAAGGCCTCAAGAATGTAGGCACTAAGAACCCTGTATTCTTATTGGATGAAATTGATAAACTTGCATCTGATTATAAAGGCGATCCATCCTCTGCATTATTAGAGGTATTGGACCCTGAACAAAATAGCACATTTAGCGATCACTTCATTGAAGTACCATTTGATTTCTCCGAAGTATTCTGGATTACAACGGCTAATGTTGCATCCAATATTCCAGGTCCATTGTTAGATCGTATGGAAATTATCGAATTATCTAGCTATATGGAACAAGAAAAATTAGAAATTGCTAAGCGCTATTTAGTACCTAAACAAATCAAGAAAAATGGCCTTGAAGATTACAAGGTTAAATTATCTGATGCAGTGTTGAAAAAGGTAGTTTCCGAATATACTCGTGAAGCGGGTGTTCGTACCTTAGAAAAAACGATTGCTAAGATTTGTCGTAAGATTGCTTATAAAGTCGTTGAAGAAGGTGGGGATGCACCGAAAGTAACGACAAAAAATCTTCCCGAATTCTTGGGTGCACCAATTTTTGTTGACCAAGAGCGCGAAAAGAAACCGCAAATTGGCTATGTAAATGGTCTAGCTTGGACTTCTGTAGGTGGCGTTGTATTGCCATGCGAAGCAACAACTATGAACGGTACAGGTAAACTTGCATTAACGGGTAGCTTAGGTAAGGTTATGCAAGAGTCTGGTCAAGCTGCAATGAGCTATATTCGCCACAATGCAAAAGCCTTAAAAATTGAAGATGATTTCTATAAGAAACTCGATATACACGTTCACTTGCCAGAAGGTGCAACACCTAAGGATGGCCCTTCCGCAGGTATTACGATGACATTGGCTATGGTATCTATTTTAACAAATCGCAAGGTTCGTTCTGATATTGCCATGACTGGTGAAATTACATTGCGTGGCCGTGTACTACCAATCGGCGGTTTAAAAGAAAAGTTATTAGCAGCCTTGTCTAATGGTATTAAAGAAGTATTGATTCCTAAAGGTAATGAAAAGGATATTGCAGAATTACCTGATATTGTAAAAGACGGTCTCATTATTACGCCAGTTAAGACAATGGATGAAGTATTAGCAAAGGCACTTGTGTAATGCAAAAAAAGAAAAAATCCACTAAACAAATGGGCCCAAAACCACAATATACACGAAAAGAACCGAAGGGGCCTCGTATTATAGCAGCAAAATATAATACTTCCTGTGTTAAGGCTGATCAATATCCTGAAGGGGATACTGTGGAAATAGCCTTCATCGGGCGCTCTAATGTGGGCAAATCTTCGTTGATTAACTCGTTGTGTAATTATCGTGGGTTAGCCCTCGTTAGTGGCCAGCCAGGTAAGACAAAGACGATAAACTATTTTGACATTGAGTCAAAAGAGGATATTTCTGAAACGGAGGAACGCAGATATAATTGGTTCCTCGTAGACCTTCCTGGGTATGGTTTTGCAAAGACAAATAAAGGAAACCGCAACTTGTGGTCTTCCTTTATTGCCGATTATATTTTACATTCTGAACGATTGATGTTGTTGTGCTTGCTTATCGATGGCCGTCATCCAGAGATGCCTATCGATAAGGTGGCCTACGACTGGCTTGTTGAGGCTGGTGTGCCACTACAAATTGTGGTTACTAAAGCTGACAAGCTAACAGCTAAAGAAAAGTCTGCGAACTTGGCTAAAATTAAGGAAATGTATCCAACGGATACACCGCCTATTTTATATAGCTCCTTAAAACACACGGGACGTGAACTTTTACAACAACGCATCAATAAAGTTCTAGTAGGAGATGAAGCATGAGTCAAACCAATGAATTAGAGATTATGGAACGCATTGCTCTAGATTTAGAGGGTGTGGAAGAGTCTCTTGCATCATCTTTTAATACAGGTGCAGAAGACTTTAATGCACTGATTCGACCATTATCTGCTGCAGGTGGCAAGCGCTTGCGCGCGCAATTATGTTTATTGATTGCTAATGCAGGTACATCTGTAGAACGTCAGCGTATTAGAATTGCTGAAGCCGTAGAGATGCTTCATTTAGCGACTTTGATTCACGATGATGTATTAGATCAAGCAGAGATTCGTCGAGGCGAAGAAACGATACATATGCATAAAGGAAATAAGGTAGCTATTCTTAGTGGTGATTACTTGTTTGCTAAAGCATTCCAAATTGTATCTGAAATGCCTAATATGAAATATTTGCAGATTTTTTCTCATATCATTACTTGCCTTGTGGAAGGCGAGTTTATGCAGATGGAAGATGTGTATCGCATCGATCAAGGTATTGAACGGTATATGACTAAGACCCAAAAGAAAACAGCTGACTTTATGGAAGGCTGTATGGAACTTGGTGGCCTATTAGGGGGCTGGAGCGAATCTGAAATCGTTCAGTTGAAAAAATATGGTCATGCTCTGGGCATGGCATTCCAAATCACTGATGATATCATGGACTATCGTGAAACAACAGAGACGACAGGTAAACCAGTGGGGAATGATCTTCGCGAAGGTTTATTGACATATCCGTTGCTAAGTATCGTTAATGATGACAATAAAGATAAATTGCTTGAGGATATTAAAGCCTTGAATAATGGCGGCGATGAGCAGGCTATTATCGACTATGTTATCGGTCAAGGTGGTATTGATAATACATTAGCTGTAGCTGATCAATATTGCAAAGATGCTTTGGCAGCACTCGACGCTGTTCGTGATTTCCCAGGCAAGGAATTTCTTGTGATGGCGGTAGAGAATTTAGCTGATAGAAAGGTATAATATGGAACCATTCGAACCAAAACCGGACTTCGAATATCCCATACAAAAACCTTCTTTTGATAGTGTAGTTCGTCAAAAGCGTCGCGAAGCCAAATTAAAGGCTGAACAAGAACAGTATAAGGTGGTAAAACAACAGGTTCCTGAGGAACCTGAGGACGAGCCAATTTATACTGAGATGGAACAGAAAATGATGGACGAGGCGAGGGAAATATCCCTTGTAGGCCATCTATCTGAATTGCGAAAGCGCCTTATTATAATGGCTGTTGCAGTAGTCATAGGAACATGTATTTCTTATTATTATGTAGACTTCTTATTGGAAATACTCCTAAAGCCAGCTGGTAAGCTCTATTATATGAAACCGACTGAGGCCTTCTTTACCTATATGAAGGTATCCATAGTAGGTGGTCTTATTATAGGAGCGCCTATTATATTGCATCAGATTTGGCTATTTGTTAAGCCCGCCCTTACGGTGCGAGAAAAGCAGCTATCTAACTGGATTTTACCAGTTGCAATAGGCCTATTTGGCATAGGTATTGTATTTTCTTATTTCTTTGTACTACCGGCAGCCGTTAAGTTCTTTATGGGCTTTGCTACAGACGAATTACAACCGTTATTTTCCATTGGTCAGTACATGGACTTTGTATTGTCCTTTGTTCTACCCTTTGGATTTATCTTTGAGTTGCCGTTGATTTTAATCATCTTGGGATATTTCAACTTAATTACATCACGTTTTTTAAAAACGAAACGTAAGATATTTATTCTTATATCCTTTATCATAGGTGCTGTCATTTCACCAACACCGGATATGTTCTCTCAAACGATGATTGCATTGCCTATGATATTGCTATATGAAACGAGCCTATTTGTATTGGCTAAGATTATGAAGCGCTAAGGAGTTTATTTAGGAGGAACGATGAAAACCTACGAAAATTTAACCACTTATAACCCCGGTGAAATAGAAGGGAAATGGTATTCATATTGGGAAAACCAAGGATACTTTCACGAAGAAGTAGACACTAATAAAGAACCATTTAGTATCGTGTTGCCGCCTCCTAATGTAACTGGTATGTTGCACATGGGCCATGCTTTAGATAATACATTGCAAGATATCCTTATTCGTTTCAAACGCATGCAAGGCTACAATGTATTGTGGATGCCAGGTACTGACCATGCTGGTATTGCTACACAAATTAAAGTAGAAGAAATGCTTGCTAAAGAAGAAGGCAAATCTCGCTATGATTTAGGTCGTGAGAAATTCGTAGAACGCGTATGGGAATGGAAAAAAGAATACGGCGATACTATTGTAAAACAAATTCGTAGCTTAGGCGCATCTTGTGACTGGTCTCGCGAACGCTTTACATTAGATGAAGGGTACTATCATGCAGTGCGTGAAGTGTTCGTAAAGCTTTATGAAAAAGGCTTAATCTATCGCGGTGAACGCATTATCAACTGGTGCCCTCGTTGTGCTACTGCTTTATCTGATGTTGAAGTTGAACATGAAGACGAACATGGCCACTTATGGCATATTAAATATCCTGTAAAAGGTGAGGATAATCGTTTCGTAGTTGTTGCTACCACACGTCCAGAAACAATGTTCGGTGACGTAGCAGTAGCAGTAAATCCTGATGATGATCGTTATAAAGACCTCATCGGCAAAACATTAATTTTACCATTCGTTAACCGTGAGATTCCTGTAATTGCCGATGATTATGTAGATGCTAGCTTCGGTACAGGCTGTGTAAAAATTACGCCTGCTCATGACCCTAATGACTTTGAAATGGGCCAACGTCATAATTTGGAATCCATCGTTGTTATGAATAATGATGCGACAATGAATGAAGGTGCTGGCAAGTTCAATGGCATGACTCGTGAAGAAGCTCGTAAACAAGTTGTAGCTGAACTCAAAGAACTAGGCTTACTTGAAAAAATCGATGATCATGACCATGCAGTAGGTCATTGTTCTCGTTGTAACACAATTATTGAGCCAATGGTATCTAAACAATGGTTCGTAGATATGAAACCATTGGCAGAACCAGCTCTTAAGGTTGTTAAAGATCACGAAGTAGAGTTCGTTCCTGAACGTTTTACAAAAACTTATGTAAACTGGCTTGAAAACATCCGCGACTGGACGATTTCTCGTCAATTATGGTGGGGTCATCGTATTCCTGCGTGGTACTGCGATGATTGCGGCGAAACTGTCGTTAGTCGTGAAGACATCACTGAATGTCCTCATTGCCACGGTCATGTAACACAAGATCCAGACGTTCTTGATACATGGTTCAGCTCTGGCTTGTGGCCATTTGCTACCATGGGCTGGCCTGAACAAACTCCTGAGCTTAAACAATGGTACCCAACAAGTGTTCTCGTAACTGGCTACGATATCATCTTCTTCTGGGTTGCTCGTATGATCTTTATGGCTCTTGAGTTCGAACATGAAATTCCATTTAAACATGTATTTATTCATGGTCTTGTTCGTGATAGCCAAGGTCGTAAAATGAGTAAATCCTTGGGCAATGGTATTAATCCTCTTGAAGTTATCGACCAATATGGTGCCGATGCATTGCGCTTTACTCTTGTTACTGGTAACACACCAGGTAATGATATGCGCTTCTATATGGAACGTGTTGAGGCTAATCGTAACTTTGCCAATAAGATTTGGAATGCATCCAAATTTGTATTGATGAATCTTACAAATTATGATGAAAGCTTCGTTCCAACTGCAGATGATTTGACATTAGCAGACCAATGGATTGTTCAAAAATATAACGAAACAGTACAAAGTGTAACGTCTAATCTCGATAAATTCGAGTTGGGTGAAGCTGCAAGTTCTGTATATGATTTCATTTGGAACACATACTGTGACTGGTATATTGAGTTAGCTAAACCTCGTTTATACAACGATGGTAATGAACGTGATCGTCGTACAGTTCAATATTTACTTGTAACAATCTTGCGTCACATGCTTGAATTGTTACATCCATTTATGCCGTTCGTAACAGAACATATTTGGCAACATTTACCTCATGAAGGGGATAGCATCGTTGTTGCAAAATGGCCTGAAGCATTAAAGTTTGATAATCTTGAAGGTGCAGCACGTCAAATGGAAGTTATGATGGATGCCATCAAGGGTATTCGTAACATGCGTGCTGAAATGAATGTGCCTTTAGGTAAAAAAGCTGAGGTTATCGTAGCACCAACAGATGAAGCATTAGCTCAAACTGTAGCAGATCATAGGGATTACTTTGTTACATTAGCTTGGGCTGAGAAGGTAACAATTCTTGGTGCCGATGATCCAAAACCAGAAAATGCAACTGTAACAGTTGTAAATGGTATGGAAGTATATCTCTTACTTAAAGACTTGATCGACGGTGAAAAAGAAAGAGAGCGTATTGCAAAGGAAAAAATCCAAATGGAAAAAGAAATTTCCCGTTTGGAAGGCAAATTGTCTAACCAAGGCTTCCTCGCAAAAGCTCCAGAAGCTGTAGTAGCAAAAGAAAAAGAAAAGTTAGAAGAATATAAACAAAAACAACAAGCGTTATTGGAACGTGAAGCGTTCCTTGAAACCTTATAATAGGAGGTTTATATGACATATCAAGAGGCCTTAGCCTATTTAGAACAGGCATCTTCATTCGGTATTAAGCCTGGCCTTGAACGAATTACAGCGCTTATGGAAGCCCTTGGGAATCCACAAGAAGACTATAAGATTGTTCATGTAACAGGAACGAATGGTAAGGGCTCGGTTACCTCATATATTTCCTACGCACTGTTTACAAGTGGACTACGGGTGGGGCGATTTACATCGCCTCACCTTCAATCCTATACGGAGCGAATTCAAATTAATGATGGAAATATTACAGAGGAAGCCTTCGGTAATCTAATTAGCCGTGTAAAAGTGGCAGTTGATACTATCATTAGTAACGGCATAGAAGCACCAACACAATTTGAAATTTTGACGGCTTCAGCCTTTTTGTTCTTCAAAGATCAAGCGGTAGACTATGCAGTGGTAGAAGTTGGCTTAGGTGGATTACTAGACTCCACAAATATCGTAACACCAAAAGTATCTGTTATTACAAATGTAACAATCGATCATCAAGCCTACTGTGGTGATACTGTTGAGGAAATTGCACGTCATAAGGCAGGGATTATTAAATCTAAAGTCCCTGTTGTAACGGCAGCACAGGATGCACCTCTTCGTATTATTGAAGAGGTAGCTAAAGAGAAACATGCTAAAGTGTATGCTTTCAATAAAGATTTTGGTATCGATAGCCGTAGTGCCGTAACAGGTGGTCAAATGATTACTGTGAGCACTAATGATGCCGCTCCTGCAATGTTATTTACGACAATGGCCGGTATTCATCAATCTGTAAATCTCGCATGCGCATTGATGGCTGTACGTCTATTGATGAAAGAAGATAAGAGCATCAGTGAAGAAACGATGCGCGAAGGCTTTGCCCGTACTATGTGGGCAGGGCGTTTTGAAGTTAAACGCGGCATAGATCGCACCTTTATCTTTGACGGTGCTCATAATGCAGCTGGTGCAGAATCTTTCAGCATGACCTATGCTGAATTATTTAAGGACACACCAAAAACAATTGTGATGGCCATTCTGAAAGATAAAAATCAAGATGCTATTATTCGTGAAGTAGTTAAGGCAGGGGATACGGTTCTCGTAGTACCTGCACCAACAGATAGAACAGAAGTGCCAGAGGTTTTGGTTGAAAAAATACGTCACATTGTTCCAAAAGCTGTAGCTCAAACAGCTGATTCTGTTGAAGACGCATTGGCTTTAGCCTATAAACATACAAAGAATGGTGATATTATCGCTGTTTGTGGTTCTTTATATATTTTAGGAGATGCTCGTCAGTGGTTTAACCATGAGATGAGTCACTAAGGTGAGCCTATGGAACTCTCACTTATTCCTAATCAGAAGAGAATTACGTTCTATATAGAGCGTCTAATTTATGGTGTGGTGGTTGCTATGCCATTACAACCTATGGTGGGGGATGTACTCCTGTGGCTAGCGATAGGGCTTGCTTTATATGATTTGATATCTAGTAAATCACTGAGCTTACCAACGGGCTATTTATCCTGGTCTGTTATGATATTTGTGGTATGGACTGGCATATCTGCACTAGTATCAGAAAATTGGGATTGGTCAATTCAAAGTTGGTTTTATCAAATCGTAGCCAGCGGAGGAATGTATTATCTAGTTCGCACATACATTCAAACACCTAAACAGTGGAATTATTTTCTTCGTGCTCTATTAGGTACTGCTGTACTGGTGTGTATCATAGGTGCTTATCAATATGTATTTGTTCCTAATATTCATATAAAAGAGTGGGTAGATGCAGCACAGTTCCCAAAATTGATGCGACGTATGTCATCTACATTACAAAACCCTAATTTATTGGGCGCTTATCTATTGATGGTACTCAGCGTATGTATCAGTTATATTTTGGTATATATGAAAGAAAATCGTACCCGCGAAGTTGTTACGATGCTCGTTATAGGGATTATATTGTTCTTAACGATGCTATTAACCTATTCTAGAGGCATTTGGATTAGCTTTGCGGCGATGATCCTCTACTGGGCTATCTTTGTAGAAAGAAGATTATTCTTATCCCTATTAGTAGTGCCAATTATCTTGTACTTTTATGATGGTGAAATCGCCTCGAGACTATGGTCCATATTCCAAGGTCATGATACGTCAGCTGATCTTCGATGGGCTTTATGGGATAGTACCATGTATATCGTACGTGAAAATCCTATCTTTGGTATTGGGTGGAATACATTTTATTTAGTATATCCAGATTATAACTATTATATTCAAGGACCTCACGTCTTGATGTATCATGCTCATAATTTGTATCTCAATATATTAGCTGAAACAGGTATCCCCGGATTGATATCATTCCTAGCAGTTATTATTGGTCATGTTATTACATCTATAAGACTTAAAGGGGATATATTCCGCCAAGCTGCACAAATTGGTGTAGGGGCTCTAGCTATAGGTGTTTTATTTAGTGGCTTATCCGATTTTGAGCTATATAGTCATCAAGTAACCATCGTATTTTGGCAATTGTTTGGCTGGGTAGGGGCTTTTGTAAAAGTTCAGTTATCTGCTGATAAATCTGCATAATTGTAATATCTTGTATAATTAGCATGTTTTATGGTAGATATATAATTTCATAATATGGTATAATTAATACATACCTTGGGTAGGTACGTATTAAGTAGTATAACCGGTTTTCTAATGTTAGACATAATTGAACATTATCGTTAGCATTTGAAAGCCGGTTTTTTGTATATCATTGTATCTTTATAGGGAGGTGTAAGGTCTAGTTCTTGTATATGAGATGTTGTTTTATATTGAAAAGGGTCTATATATTGTATAGAGAGAGTTCGATTTAATTGAAAAACATCAATATATGCCATATATCGATGATTCCTGTGAGTTATAACGATGTGAATAAAACTTATGTGGAAATGTGAAAATCTATGCATTTTAATCATAATGCTAATCAAAGTGTGATAAAAAATACATTTTAGTCATATAAGTTGACAATGCATTGGATGTGGACTACGATGAAGTCGGTTTAAGGAACGACCAAGAGATCAAACTGTCGTTTATACAATGTTACTCTTAAAGGAGATGGTAATGGTGATAGACATCAAAGACCGCGTTAAATGTGCGGCCCTCCAAGGTAAAATTGTCACTGCTTATGATGCAGCTCTTTTGATTAACCCTAACGATAAAGTTGGTATTTCCGGCTTTACTCCATCTGGTTATGCAAAAGCAGTGCCATTGGCATTGGCAGAAAGAATGGAAAAAGAACCATTCAAAATTGATTTGTGGACAGGTGCTTCCGTAGGTGATGAAGCTGATGGCGCGTTAACTCGTGCTAACGGTATCAATCGTCGTTTCCCATATCAAACAAATGGGGATACACGTAAAGCCTTAAATAGCGGTGCTGTTAAATACATCGATATGCATTTAAGCACAATGGCACAAAATGTTCGCTATGGTTTCTTTGGCGATTTAGACGTAGCTATCGTAGAAGTTTGTCAAATCAACGAAGATGGCTCTTTAGTACCTACAACATCTGTTGGTAACTCTCCAACATTTGTTAGCCAAGCTAAAAAGGTTATCGTAGAAGTAAACGTATCCCAACCACTTTCCTTGGTAGGTATGCATGATATCTATGAACCACTCGATCCACCACATCGTAAACCAATTCCATTGGAAACACCTGGTGATCGTATTGGTACTGAAGCAATTCCTTGTGACCCAAGTAAAATTGTTGCAGTTGTACCTTGTGATGTTCCTGATACAACAAGACCTTTGGCACCTATCGATGATGATGCAAAAGCAATGAGTCAACACCTTATCAAATTCTTCGAACAAGAAATTGCAGAAGGTCGTTTGCCTAAGAACTTGCTTCCATTACAATCTGGTGTAGGTTCCGTAGCAAATGCGGTAATCAGTGGTCTTGCTAAAGGCCCATTCACAGATTTGTCCATCTATACAGAAGTAATCCAAGATGGTATGTTCGACTTAATCGATGCTGGTAAAGTAACTGTATGTTCCGGTACTGCATTAAGTCCTTCTCCAGATGGGTTGAAACGTTTCTATGCGAATATTGATGAATATCGTAAAAAAATCATTCTTCGTCCGCAAGAAATTTCCAACAACCCTGGTATTGCTCGCCGTATTGGTGTCATTGCCATGAATACCGCTATCGAATTTGATATTTTTGGCAATGTAAACTCTACTCATATTATGGGTAGCAAAATGATGAATGGTGTTGGTGGTTCTGGTGACTTTGCACGTAGTGCATATCTCACTATTTTCTGCACTAACTCCGTTGCTAAAAATGGCGACATCAGTTCTATCGTTCCATATGTATCTCATGTGGATCATCCAGAACATGACACTATGATTTTCTGTACAGAACAAGGTGTTGCTGACTGCCGTGGTTTGAGCCCAGTGGAAAGAGCTCGTTTGATCATTGAAAAATGTGCTCACCCAGACTACAAACCTATGTTAACTGAATACCTAGAAAAAGCATTAGCTGCAACAAAGAATGCCCATACACCTATGTTGCTTGATGAAGCTCTTTCTTGGCATAAACGCTTCACAGAAACTGGAAGCATGAAAAAATAACCTGTTTTTTTAGGAGGATGATGAAAACATGGCTTACGAAAACTTAAAAGCCCAAATTGCTGAGTACAACAAACTTTGTGACGAAAAAAGTGCAAAAACTCCAGAACGTCAAAATTTAAAATACAACCGTGTATACACACCAGTTGATATCGAAGGTTTTGACTATGAACGTGATTTGGGTATGCCTGGCGAATTCCCTTACACTCGTGGCGTACAACCTACTATGTACCGTGGTCGTTTCTGGACAATGCGTATGTATGCAGGCTTCGCTACAGCAGAAGAATCTAACAAACGTTACCGCTACTTAATCGAGTCTGGTGCAACTGGTCTTTCCTGCGCATTCGACTTACCTACACAAATCGGTTACGACTCCGACGATGCAGTTGCAGAAGGCGAAGTTGGTAAAGTAGGTGTAGCGATTGACTCCTTGGCAGATATGGAAATCTTGTTCGACGGCATCGATCTTGGTAAAGTATCCACATCCATGACAATCAACGCTCCAGCATCCGTTTTGTTGGCAATGTACATCGCAGTAGCTGAAAAACAAGGCGTACCTTCCACAGAATTGAAAGGTACAATTCAAAATGATATTTTGAAAGAATACGCAGCTCGTGGTACTTACATTTTCCCACCAAAACCATCCATGCGTTTGATCACTAATATCTTCGAATATTGTTCTCAAAACGTTCCAAAATGGAACACAATTTCCATCTCCGGTTACCACATCCGTGAAGCAGGTTCCACAGCAGCTCAAGAAATCGCATTCACAATTGCTGATGGTATCGCATACGTAGAAGCAGCTTTGAAAGCTGGTCTTGATGTTGATACATTCGCTGGTCGTCTTTCCTTCTTCTGGAATGCTCATAACAACGTACTTGAAGAAGTTGCTAAATTCCGTGCATCCCGCCGTTTATGGGCAACAATCATGAAAGAACGTTTTGGTGCTAAAAAACCAAAATCCATGATGCTTCGTGTACATACTCAAACAGCTGGTTCCATGTTGACTGCACAACAAGTTGATAACAACATCGTTCGTGTTGCTCTTCAAACTGCAGCTGCTGTAATGGGCGGTACTCAATCCTTACATACAAACTCCCGTGACGAAGCCTTGGCTCTTCCTACAGAAGCATCTGTACAAGTAGCTCTTCGTACACAACAAATCGTGGCTTACGAATCTGGTTTGGCTGACGTAGTTGACCCATTGGGTGGTTCCTACTATGTAGAAGCTATGACTAACGCTATCTATGACGAAGCTATGGCATACATCAAGAAAATTGATGAAATGGGCGGCGCTGTAGTAGCAATCGAAAAAGGCTACATCCAAAAAGAAATTCAAGAATCCGCTTACAAATGGCAAATGGAAGTTGAATCTGGCTTGCGCACAATCGTTGGCGTAAACAAATTCCAAGTTGAAGAAGAAGCTCCAAAAGACTTACTTCGCGTAGACGCTTCCGTTGGTGTTAACCAATCCAAGAAAACTCAAGCAGTTCGCGCTAACCGCGATCAAGCAGCAGTTGATAAAGCATTAGCAGCTCTTAAAGCTGGTGCAGCTGATGAAAACGTTAACTTGATGCCATTAATTCTTGATGCAGTTAAAACATATGCTACTTTGGGTGAAATTTGTAATGTATTGCGCGAAGTATTCGGTGAATACGAAGCTCATTCCACATTATAATATCGGCTAATTTCGGAGGTAATTAATCATGGCAGAAAAACGTATTAGAGTAATCGTAGCAAAACCAGGTCTTGATGGTCATGACCGTGGTGCAAAAGTAGTAGCACGCGCACTTCGCGATGCTGGTTTCGAAGTAATCTACACAGGTCTTCGTCAAACTCCAGAACAAATCGTTGAAGCAGCTCTTTCTGAAGACGTTAATGTAGTTGCATTATCCCTTCTTTCTGGTGCTCATAACACATTGTTCCCTAAAATTGTTGAACTTTTGAAAGAAAAAGGCATGGGCGATGTACTTGTAATCGGTGGTGGCGTTATTCCTGACGCTGATATCCCTGGCTTGAAAAAAGCTGGCGTAGCAGAAGTATTCACACCTGGTACACCAACTGGCGATATCGTTAAATTCATCAACGAAAACGTTAAATAATTAATTGGGCAAGAGAGGAGCACAACTGAATAGTTGGCTCCCCTCTATTCCCATATTCTAAGATAGGTGGTGAGGCGAGTGGATTTAGTTAAAGAACTTTTCGAAGGTTCTCGACTAGCCTTAGCACGGTCCATAACAGCTGTAGAAAACGAGTATGATAATGCCATTGATATTATGAAGGCTATTTACCCTAAAACAGGGAATGCACGTATTCTCGGTATTACTGGGGCCCCTGGTGCTGGTAAAAGTACGTTGACAGATAAAGTTGTTAAACATTATCTAGATCAAGGTAAGAAAATCGGCATCGTTGCCATCGACCCAACTAGCCCATTCTCTGGTGGTGCTATCTTGGGGGACCGTATTCGAATGAATGATTTGACATTAAATGAAAATGTATTTATTCGAAGCATGGGCACGCGTGGTAGTCTTGGTGGTTTGTCCAAAAAGACTGCAGACGTTGTAAAACTCATGGATGCCTTTGGCATGGATTTAGTAATCATTGAAACAGTAGGTGTAGGTCAATCTGAAGTAGATATCGTAAAAAATGCAGATACTACATTGGTTGTACTTGTTCCTGGTCTCGGTGATGATATCCAAGCTATCAAGGCAGGTATTCTTGAAATTGGCGATGTATTTGCTATCAATAAAGCTGACCGAGATGGTTGTGATCGTTTGAATGTAGAAATTGAAATGATGCTTGACCTAGACTCTCGTGAAGTAAAATGGCGCCCACCGATTAAGCGCACAATTGCTAGTAAAGACCAAGGCGTAGATGAACTCATCGACGCTTTAGATGAACATTTTGAGTATCTTGAAGATTCTGGTGAATTGGAATCTCGTCGGGCAGAACGTACTCGTGATGAAATCATCGCAATGATTAATGAACAAATTGGTCGTTATGTAGCTGACAAAATCGTTACAAGCGACGAATTTAATAGCCAAGTGGCAGCTGTTAATGAACGCGAAAGCGATCCATACACAGTTGTTAACGGCGTAATGACAAGCGTGCTAAAGTAGACGGCGACTACATAGCATTAGAGATTTAGCCTTATAAAGGAGATAATCGAAATGGCTTTTAAAGTATTACAAGTGGATCACATCGGTATTGGTGTTAATGATTTAGCAGCAACTAAAGAATTCTATAAAAATGCATTGGGTATTGAACATCTTCCTGAAGATGAAGTGGTTGAAGAACAAAAAGTAAAAGTATCCTTCTTCCCATGTGGCGATGCTGAACTTGAATTCTTAGAAACTACAACTCCAGATGGCCCTATTGGTAAATTCATAGAAAAAAATGGCGGTCGTGATGGTATCCAACACGTTGCATTGCGCGTTGATAATATTGAAAATGCTATTGCTGATTTGATGGCTAAAGGCGTTCGTATGATTGACGAAAAACCTCGTTACGGTGCAGGCGGTTCCTCCATTGCTTTCTTACATCCAAAAGCAACAGGCGGCGTATTGCTTGAATTATGTCAACGTATGAAATAATACAGTATCCAATTCACATCATTATGTATGAGTAATAGATATACATATTCATATAATCATGAGTTATATATTAAATATGTATGCATGCTTGAACTTTAATTATTAATGAAATAAAATGATACTGTAACAAGTTTTATTTGGAGGTGCTATAATGGCAACAGTGCAAGAAAAAATCGAGTTATTGCACGAAAAACTAGCTAAAGTTAAAGCTGGTGGCGGTGAAAAACGCGTTGAGAAACAACATGCTCAAGGCAAAATGACTGCTCGTGAACGTTTGGCTAAATTGTTCGATGATAACTCTTTCGTTGAACTTGATCAATTTGTTAAACATCGTTGTGTTAACTTCGGTCAAGACAAGAAAGAATTACCAGGCGAAGGTGTAGTAACTGGTTATGGTACTATTGACGGTCGTTTAGTATATGCATTCGCACAAGATTTCACTGTAGAAGGTGGTTCCCTTGGTGAAATGCATGCTGCTAAAATCGTTAAAGTACAACGTTTAGCAATGAAAATGGGTGCTCCTATCGTTGGTATCAATGATTCCGGCGGTGCTCGTATTCAAGAAGCTGTAGATGCTCTTGCTGGTTACGGTAAAATTTTCTTTGAAAATACAAATGCATCTGGCGTTATTCCACAAATTTCCGTAATCATGGGTCCATGCGCAGGCGGTGCTGTATATTCTCCAGCATTGACTGACTTCATCTACATGGTTAAACACACATCTCAAATGTTCATCACTGGTCCTGCAGTTATCAAATCTGTAACTGGTGAAGAAGTAACAGCTGAAGACCTTGGTGGTGCAATGGCTCACAACTCCGTATCTGGTGTTGCTCACTTTGCAGCTGAAGACGAAGATGATTGCATCGCTCAAATTCGCTACTTATTAGGCTTCTTGCCATCCAATAACATGGAAGATGCTCCATTAGTAGACACTGGCGATGATCCAACTCGCGAAGACGAAGGCTTGAACAGCTTGTTGCCTGATAACAGTAACATGCCATACGACATGAAAGATGTTATCGCAGCTACTGTAGATAATGGCGAATACTATGAAGTACAACCATTCTATGCTACAAACATTATCACTTGTTTCGCACGTTTTGACGGTCAATCCGTTGGTATCATTGCTAACCAACCAAAAGTAATGGCTGGTTGCTTGGACATCAATGCATCCGACAAATCTTCCCGTTTCATCCGTTTCTGTGATGCTTTCAATATTCCAATCGTTAACTTCGTTGACGTTCCTGGTTTCTTGCCTGGCACAAATCAAGAATGGGGCGGTATCATTCGTCATGGTGCTAAAATGTTGTATGCTTACTCTGAAGCTACAGTACCAAAAATTACTGTTATCACTCGTAAAGCATACGGCGGTTCTTACCTCGCTATGTGTTCCCAAGATTTGGGCGCTGACCAAGTATACGCTTGGCCTACATCCGAAATCGCTGTAATGGGTCCTGCTGGTGCAGCTAACATTATCTTCAAAAAAGATGAAGACAAAGACGCTAAAACAGCTAAATACGTAGAAGAGTTCGCAACTCCATATAAAGCTGCAGAACGTGGCTTCGTAGATGTTGTAATCGAACCAAAACAAACTCGTCCAGCAGTTATCAACGCTTTGGCTATGCTTGCAAGCAAACGCGAAAACCGTGCTCCAAAGAAACATGGTAATATTCCATTATAATTCGATTCGATAACAAGATCATCGAATTTGGGAGATACCTTTCTTTACTACTTTTTTAGAAAGGGGAATGATTATGGAAGGACAAGCAGTTACTACCAATCCTTGGTTAATCATGGCCATTAATATGACAGTTGTATTTGTTGTGTTGATTCTTTTAGGTATTTTGATGTCAATCGTTCATTTGATTGACCCTACTAAGAAGAAAAAAGACGTACCACCAAGTGCACCTGTTGCGGCTCCCGCAGCTACACCGGTGGCTGCACCAAATGCATCTGCTCAAAATGAAGGTGAAGTAGTAGCAGCTATCGTAGGTGCCATTGTGGCGATGGGGTATTCATCTGAACAAATTGCATCTATTCGACCTACAGCAACCAGTGCTAAATGGCGCTTGGAAGGTCGTTTAAGCGGTAGAGGTTAATAATATTTTAGGAGGCATTTGTAATGAGCAATGCTACAACAACTAACGGTAAAGCTCCATCTCAAGATGTAGTAGCAGTAATCGTTGGTGCATTAGCGGCAATGGGTTATTCCGCTGATCAAATCGCGCATATCCGTCCAATCGTAAGCTATAATTGGAAAATGGAAGGACGTTTGCGCGGTAATCGATAAGATTATTGGCAGTTAGATAATCTAATAGATTATCCAATTTATATGTGTAAAGAAAATTTATAAGTATTGTGTAGACACTACACATTTTGGAGGAATTTAAAATGAAAAAATTCAACATTACAGTAAACGGCACAGCATATGATGTAGAAGTTAATGAAGTAAAAGGTGCAGCTCCTGCAGCAGCTCCTAAAGCAGCTCCAGCAGCAGCTCCTAAAGCAGCTCCTGCACCAGCTCCAGCTCCAGCTGCAGCAGCAGCTCCAGTTCCAGCAGGTGCTGAAACTGTAAAAGCTCCAATGCCTGGTAAAATCTTATCTGTAGCAGTATCCGCTGGTCAAGCAGTTAAAAAAGGCGAAACTTTGTTGATCCTTGAAGCTATGAAAATGCAAAACGAAATCGCAGCTCCTCATGATGCTGTAGTTTCTGAAGTTCGCGTAGCAGCTAACCAAACTGTATCCACTGGCGACGACATGGTTGTTCTTGGTTAATACCAAGTTGTGTGTGGCGCGGCTGAGCCGCGTCATATAACAATTTTATATTTGTGAAAGGGGAACGCATATGGAGGCTTTTGCTGTTGCGATTCAATCCGTTATTACAGATAGCGGGTTCCTCGCATTTACAACAGGCAATGCTATTATGATTCTTGTAGGTTTGATCCTATTGTACTTGGCATTTGCTAAAGAGTTTGAACCTTTATTGTTGGGTCCGATTGCGTTTGGTTGTGTACTTGCTAATATTCCTCGTAATGGTTTCGAAGAAGGCGTTATGGCACTTATTAGCGCAGGTATCTCCCAAGAAATCTTCCCACCTTTAATTTTCCTTGGTGTAGGTGCAATGACTGACTTTGGTCCACTCATTGCTAATCCTAAAACATTGCTTTTAGGTGCTGCTGCTCAAATCGGCGTATTCGTTGCTTTAGGTGGCGCAATGATGCTTGGCTTCACAGCTCAAGAAGCAGCTGCTATCGGTATCATCGGTGGTGCTGACGGCCCTACATCCATTTACTTAGCTACTAAGCTAGCTCCTCATTTATTAGGTGCTATCGCTGTTGCCGCATATTCCTATATGTCCTTGGTACCGTTGATTCAACCACCTGTAATGAAATTATTCACTACGCAAAAAGAACGCGAAATTGTTATGGAACAATTGCGTGAAGTTACACGTTTTGAAAAAATCGTATTCCCAATTATTTCTACGATCTTCATTTCCTTATTGCTTCCTTCCATTACATCCCTTTTAGGTATGTTGATGTTAGGTAACTTGTTCCGTGAATCTGGAGTAACTGATCGTTTGTCCGATACATCTCAAAATGCTTTGATCAATACTGTTACTATCTTCTTAGCAACTGGTACTGGTTTAACAATGAGTGCGGAACACTTCTTAAGCGTGCAAACACTCCTTATCATTTGCTTAGGTTTGGTTGCATTCATCGGTGGTACTGCTGGTGGCGTATTATTCGGTAAATTGATGAGCTTAGTAGATGGTGGTAAAACAAATCCACTTATTGGTTCTGCTGGTGTATCCGCGGTTCCAATGGCGGCTCGCGTATCTCAAGTTGTAGGTGCGAAAGCTAACCCAGCTAACTTCTTGCTCATGCATGCTATGGGTCCAAACGTAGCTGGCGTTATCGGTACAGCAGTAGCAGCAGGTACAATGCTTGCTATGTTGTCCAGCCACTAGTAATTTAATAATTATTCACCAAGGTGTGCCTAATTAGGTACACCTATTGGTGAATATAAAAACCCTTCAAATCTATGTATTCATGCATAAATAGGGTATATTTGCAATAAATGCTTTTCAGATCGGTCATTAGGTGATACAAGCATTCACACAATAACCTTCTAGTGCTTTAAATTTAGTAGAGGTGGTCACTTGTTATCTGTAGAATTAAAAATACTGATTTGTTTTATCTGGGCATTTATTGTATTTTTTATTACGGCACTGATTATCGGTGTTGAAGGCAAAGCTAAATGGTTTCAACGCAGAACTAAATATACTTGGTTTAATCGCCGAGGATTTTTAGGTGAAACCTTATTCTTTGGGTATCCTAAAACAAGAGAGGGATATGGGATTACTTTTTTGATGGCTTCCGCCATTGGTATCGTAGGTTATATTTTATACCTCTTATAACTATATCAGTGCATTTCTCTGAAGGGAGATGATGATGTATGGGTACTGCAGAACAAACCTTAATCGTCCTCGCAGTCATGGCTGTTTTATTTGTTACGGAAATTATTCCTTTAGCTATTACTTCTTTAGGCGGCGCTATTACACTTGGCCTTATGGGTATTATTACTCCTAAGGTTGTATTCTCTGGTTTATCTGATAGTACAGTTGTGTTGTTTGCTGGCATGTTCGTTGTTGGTGCAGCATTGTTCTACACTGGTTTGGCTCAAAAAATTGGGGAAACAGTAGTATCTCATGCTGGTACTAGCGAAAATGGCTTAATGCTAGCAATCATGGTTGTTACAGCAACTATGTCCGCATTCTTATCTAACACTGGTACTACAGCTGCTTTACTTCCTGTAGTTGTTGGTATCTGTGCTGTTGCTAAGATTCCTGCATCTCGCCAATTGATGCCTTTAGCATTCGCTGCAGGTATTGGTGGTATCATTACAATGGTTGGTACACCTCCAAACATTATTGTAAGTGGTACATTAACTAAATTTGGTGAACAACCATTTGGTTTCTTTGAATTTGCTTGGATCGGTATTCCTTTGACTGTCGCAACTATCGCATTTATGATGCTTATTGGTAAACATTTATTGCCTAAGCATGAAATTCAAGATGCTGGCGACGTTGAACAAGAAGTAGCTGCTGAAGATATTTCTAACGATCCTAAGAAACAATTATACTCTGGTCTTATTCTTTTAGGCGTAATCATTGCTATGATTTTAGGTGACTTCCTAAAAGGTTATGGTATCAACTTACCATTGAGCATGGTTGCAGTTATTGGCGCAATGCTTTGCGTATTAACTGGTTGCTTGAACGAAAAACAAGCTTACACATCTATTGACTGGGTAACAATCTTCTTATTCGCTGGTATGATGCCAGTAGCAACTGCACTTGATCAATCTGGTGCAGGCAAAATGATTGCTAATGCAGTAATCGGTGTTATGGGTTCTGACCCTAGCCCTTACTTTGCAACAGCAGTATTATTCGCATTGTCTTGTGTTATGACTCAATTTATGTCTAACACAGCATCTTGCGCATTATTGGCTCCTATCGGTATCTCCATTGCTCAAGGTATGGGCGCTGACCCTCATGCTGTATTGATGGCTATCGGCGTTGCTGCATCTTGTGCATTCGGTACACCAGTAGGTACACCTCCAAATACATTAGTACTTGGCCCTGGTCAATACAAATTTACAG
>NZ_CAJLUB010000017.1 GCF_905209685.1 uncultured Veillonella sp.
CTTGGCGCACCCCAAATGATTTTCCAAGGCCTATCATTCGAATGCGTTCCATTCATAACCTCCTAATCATTACCCTTTATTATACCACAATTGCCCGAACTAATATTAGCATCTCTATAGAATCTTTTGTTTTTCTACTATGTCGGAATAATTTACCTAGTAAAGGAATATCTCCTAAAATAGGTACTTTTTGAATTTGATGTTGATCGCGATTATCCATAAGTCCACCTATAACGAGTACCTCTCCAGGTTGTAACCGCACCCGTGTATGTGCTTGCCGCGTACTAATTTTATAAGCTTTCATTTCGGATACCATGATAGGTGTACTTACTTCAGCGTGAATTTTTGCATCTACACCGCCATCCCCAGTAATAATAGGCGTGTAGTTTAACTTAATCCCCACCTCTTCATAACGTGTAGAACGCTTACGTTCGCCATTTACTTCGGACTCTTCTATAACAGGGATACGTTCACCGATCAAGATATGTGCTGTTTCACCATTTAAGGCCATAATAGATGGCTTAGCAATTAGCGCGGCTTTACCGGAACTTTCCATAAGACTCAACTCGGGTTTCACAAAAAATTTATAGGCTTCACCACCGGGTGTTTTACCAAAGGTAACGGCCCCGTAAGAATTAGTTTTATCTTCACCATGTCCTGTCAAGCTAAGCCACGACCACCGAATGCCTTGCTCCTTTGCATAAGATTGTTCCATAGCAATGACTGTCGCTTCTAATTGTACTTGCTTAGGCTCCTTATCTATAGCTTTAACCAGTGTTTCTACACGCCGTTTCTCTCCACTGGTCAAATGCATAATCACTTCATTTTGTTCTGAAAGTACCGCCATTTTATCATGTTTCACAACAGTGCCCATTATATTTTTTAAAGACTCTGCTGGCAAATGCTCCGGTGTTATAACATATAATTCTCTATTTTCAAGTGCTTTGTCATCTGGCTCAATAAGAATCGTATTATATTGTTTTGAAACGGAAAAATGATATAGCCTTCCTAATTCTTTTATAAGATCCTCTGGTGTTTCACCTTGCACAGTAGCCGTAATGTTACCTGTTAAAGATTCTACACCCATAACAGATATACGATAACTCCGACAAATCCCTAATACTGTTTCTTTTAGAGAAGCATTACGAACGGATATCGTAATTGATTCTTTTGATTTTCTCAGCTCGCCCTTTTCATTAATTACGTTATCCTTTTCTATGTCATTATTATTATTTGATTTACCATTACTAATTTCTCTATCTAGTGAGTCCCTATCGCTTTCTAGATTAGTAGTTACTGCTGGCCCTGTATTACTCGCTAATACTATAGAAGATTCCCCTAATGATGCATATAGAAACATAACCACTATTATAATTATTTTTAGTAGTATGCTAGCTTTGAATAGTTTTTTTCTTACTATGGTCACTCTACTACGTAAGCAATCCTTACCTAATTGATTTTTAACCACCGTGATGAACCTCCTTCAACGATTTCTACACCACTTGCACTTATATTAGAGACAGTAACGCCATGCCAAACCATCCCAACAGTAACCATTTGCTCCTCTGTACCTTTTCGTAAAATAGCAATAATCTCATTGCCCTCAACAATACCAACAAGTTCAACAGGCTGTTCCATACTCGAAGAATTTAACCTACTATGAGACTTTGAATTAATTTGATTATTAGTAAAATCATCACTGCTATCACTAATGGTTTTATCCCCTGTGTGTTTATTCTTATTCTGTGTTCTCCTGGTTTTATACCTATTAGTCCGTCCTTTATATGTATCCCTGCCTGAGTACTTACTATTATTAAACCCTTGCATATCATTAATGCTATCAGCCACTTCATCTACATCCTTAGTATCTTCATGTCTACCATGTACATCATTATCTGGTAAATCTTTAAAAACCTCTCTCCAATGATGCCCGCGTTCCACGCTGCTCACATCATATAACAAACGGCCCTCACTTTTAGTTTTTAGATCGTCATCTTTTCTCGTTTCTATAGCATCACTGTTATGATGTTTCTGTCTATTATGTGAAACTCCGTCTGATGATTCTTTTGAACTTAATCGGGTCTGATTATTTTCCTCACTATTAACATGCTCAGGTTGTACATGAACACGTTCTTCTTCGTGAGGATATAAAGCACCAACGATTAATACGCCAACTATAATTACAAGAAAAATAGAAATAATAATTTTATAGTGACGAATAATAAAATACTGTTTATCAATCCATAATTTAATGCGTTGTATATAATCTTGTAAGTTCATATTCCACCTCCTGCTGACATATTCTAGGAGGTCCTTTTAAATTCCTACAAAAAAATGACTCTACCAGTCACCTAGGTGACTAATAGAGTCATTCATTATATTGACAAATCAAAAGGATTTGTTCTTGTTTTATTTGCTTTTAAAACCATCAGGATGAGATGTATGCCATTTCCAAGCATCTTTTATAACATCAGCTACATTACTGAATTTAGGATCCCAACCAAGTAATTCTTTAATTTTTTCAGAGGAAGCAATCAATGTACCTGGGTCGCCAGCACGACGGTCACCATATTGAACTGGAATATCGATACCAGTTACCTCTTTAGCAGTTTCAATAATTTCCTTAACGGAGAAGCCATTGCCACTACCAAGATTAAACACTTGAGATTCACCACCGTTACGCAAATAATCCATTGCTAACACATGAGCTGTAGCCAAATCATTAACATGAATATAATCGCGTACACATGTACCATCAGCTGTATTATAATCAGTACCAAAAACAGTTATGTGCTCTCTTTTACCACGAGCTGCATCTAGCACAAGCGGAATCAAATGTGTTTCCGGATGATGATCTTCCCCAATTGTACCAGACGGATCTGCGCCAGCCGCATTAAAATAACGCAATGCAACATACGTAGAACCATAAATAGCACTATAATCAGATAGCATTTCTTCAATCATCAGTTTAGTACGACCATATACATTAGTTGGATGCAATGGCGCATCTTCACGAATTGGCACTACCTCTGGTTCCCCATAAACAGCAGCCGTACTGGAAAATACAAAATGTTTCACACCTGCAGTACGAGCAGACTCAATGAGGTGATAAGAACCAACTACATTATTTTCATAATAAATGGCTGGATTTACCATGGATTCCCCAACTTGAGAATGGGCTGCAAAATGCATAACACCAATGATATTATGGTCTTTCATAATATCTATCAACTTAGGATCTGCTATATCCATATTGTAGAACTGTACCCCTTCAGGAATTGATTCTACATGACCGCGCGATAAATTATCTACAATAATAGGTGTATAACCCGATTGTTGTAAGGCACGTACTGTGTGGCTCCCAATATAACCAGCCCCACCTGTTACTAAAATATTCATAGTTCCCCCTTATGAATTCTCTCCATCCTTTACATGAGCCAATTTTGGACCGATGAGACGTTTATAAACTTCAACACCTGGTTGATCGAAAGCGTCTACACCAGCAAAAATAGATTCAAAGTAAACAGCCCAACAATGCATAAACATGATTTCCCCTAAATGGAATGCATTTAATGTTGGTACAGTTATCGTCATATTAAAGCGATTGTCACTAGATAAAGCCTCTCTATTAGCATCTAATGCAATATTGAGAATATCACAAATGCCTACATTACCAAGTGCTTGCAATCGTTCATATTGACTATGTGTATTAGGCACTACGAGATTATGTTGCCACTCTTTAACCTTAATAAATTGAACGACCTTATTAAGGCGACCTTCTTGATGCTCTTGTACTTGAGCATGCATATCCATAGTTCCTACTGCCGCAACTGGTGTACGACCATAAGGTAAGCATGTATTACTCATCTTACCTAACGATTCGGACAATAGCTGTACATACCAATCAGATAAGGAATGAAGAGCTTCCCCATAAGGCATAAACACCTCAATAATACGACCATAACGTTCGGACGCAATATATTTTAGCAATGCACTTAATAAAGCAGGATTTTTGAAAATATCCTCTTCTTGGCAAGCAGCATCCATTGAAGCTGCACCAGCTAAGAACCCCTCAATATCAAAGCCCACAAGAGCCGCTGTTACAAAACCAACCTCTGTAAACACAGAGAAACGGCCACCTACACCATAAGGAATACTATAGGTTTTCCAATGATTTTCTAGTGCCATAGAACGTAGAACTGTAGGATGTTCATCATCAGACGTATCGGTAACAGCTACTACTTCATAATTTATATTCAGATCTTGTAATGCTTTTTCCAAAATCATGAAATTAGCCATTGGTTCGATAGTAGAGCCAGACTTAGAGGTGATAACGAGCATCACCTTATAGTCGGGTCCTTTTTTCTGAGCTTGATACTCTAAGGTACGAATAAGGCCTGATAAATAATCACCATCTACGTTAAATCCAGCAAAATACATCCGTGGATATCCGTTGCGTTCTTCTGTACTAAGATTATTCCAAAATGCACCACATTGAACATCAAAAATAACCTTACTACCCAAATAAGAACCACCAATACCTACAGATACAACTGTATCAATATTATGGCGAGCATAGTCCCTCAATTCATAAAGACGTTTTAGCATTGCAGGTGTATTAATACCATCTTCAGAAATATAAGGAAGTTGGTAAAACAATACCGGTTCAGGCAAGCCGTCCTTGGAAACATGGCCTTCTTCAAAGCCTGTAGAGCGTAAAATATTGGTGTGGCGCCAAACATTTTGTATAGCACGCTCAAAGTTTTTTACGTCTCGTTCTTGTATGCAACTTTCATTATATATGTTAGCGTAATCTAACTCGAACCCCGATTGTAATCGCAACATCAAATATCTCCTTCACTGACATTTTATGTACAATATTCTACTCATTATACCATAAAACAATGAATAAAATATTAGTTTATGCAATCAATTCACCCACAAACCATAACCAAACCCCACTGCATAAACAGACCATAACAATGCAATAGGGATAGCTAGTTTAAACTTAAGCTTTAAAGTCTTATGACGCCAAATAACCATGCCCAATAGCGCACCAAGGCCGCCAAAGGCAAATGCTAAAAATAATAATGTGAACTCTGAAATCCGATTATACCCCTTAATAGCACATAGCTTATCATATCCATACATGCTAAATACAATTAGATTCCATAGCCCTACAGTAACCCAGAATTGTGTATCACTCATGTCCCCAAACCTTATATACCTTACTTATGATGAGCTTTAAAATATTCTAATGTTTTTTGTAAGCCTTCATCTAATGTTGTTGAAGCTACAAATCCAAAATCACGTTCTGCCTTTGCATTACTTAAACGTGAATGTTTGATATCCCCTATGCGTTCGTCTTCATAATGAACCATAAAATCAGCACCACTAATAGATCTGAATCGTGTAATCAACTCATTAACAGATGTTCCCGTATTGGTAGACACGTTATAAATACCTGTACAGCTAGTATTGCCCATAGCCTTAATATTAGCTTCTACCACATCTTCTACATAAATGAAGTCTCTTGTTTGTTCCCCATCACCATATACGGTTAAAGGCTTACCTTCAACGATTAAACGATTGAAAATACTAATAACGCCACCTTCACCACCATCACCTTGACGTGGACCATATACATTGGCATATCTAAAGCATACTGTATTTAACCCGAAAGCTTCACGATAGATACGTAAATACCCTTCTGCAGTAAGCTTAGTCAAACCATAGAAGGATGATGGCATACCACTTAGTTCTTCTGTCAATGGTAATACTGCTAAGTCCCCATACACAGCAGCCGAAGAAGGCATTAAGAATTGTTCAACTTTCACCTTACGACAGGCATCAAGTACATTAATAAGCCCTAACAAATTAACATCACAGTCATAACTTGGATTCTCCATAGAGGATTGAACCATAGTCTGAGCAGCCTCATGAAATACAATAGAAGGCTTAAACTCTTCAAAAACAGATAATAATTTTGGATCTCGTACATCCATCTCAATAAATTGAGCAGAATCATGTACAAAAGAACGCATACCTGTAGATAAATTATCTATAACGAGCACATTGTGCCCCAATTCAATTAATCGATCAACTAGATGGGAACCAATGAAACCGGCTCCGCCTGTAACACATATATTCATAACACCCTCCTTTCTGAGAAAGTTAAATTCCCGCACCTTGTTTGGCTAGTACATCAGCCATTTCATTATATGTATCGCCCGTATGAGCAGCCACCTTGTGAAAGTGTACGCGCACACGGTCTTTTATAGAGTCATAAAACGCAGCATAATATTGAGTCAGTGCATTATTGCGTTTCCATCGTTTAGTAGCCCACATTTCAATCCCCATATAATCATAATATAGGGAACATTCTGGAATACCATGATCAACGGCATATTTCATAACATACATAGCAGCTAGTAGCTCACCAGCTACATTCCAAAATGATGTATATCGTTCATCATTAGAAGGAAATGAAAAAGTCTTCTTAGACCCATTCAAGAAGATAACGCCACCAGCACCAACTGTATTGGTACCTTTATTATAACTACCATCAATATAAGCAATAATATGGTCGGCCTTAGTAAAATCTGGTTTCACCACATTTGGAGATACCTTATTTTGAACTTTAGATCTAAATCCTATAGGTCTAGAATTCATAGATTTAGACTTAACTGCTTGTGGCGATTTAGGTTCGCTCCGTTTAGCACTCATAAAATCACTCAAGGATAATCCTGAATCATCTACAAAGGCACGTGCTTCTGCTTCTGTAGAGAAAGATTTGTAGATAGCACCGCCAAAACCCTTTACCTGTTTCTCACAGTCAGCCCAGGTAGTATAAACTCCTGGTACACGGCCTTGACGAACTGCATAAAACTTCTTTGCCATACGTACCTCTTAATGATCCATTGTAAGTACTACAAATTCAGCATTTACAACAGAGGCCAAATCCTTTGGATTTACCTTCATCTGCATGCCTCGTAGACCAGCGCTTACATATACAAACTCTTGAGGTTCCATTGTGGCATCAAAATAGGTAGGAAACGATTTTTTCATCCCCACTGGAGAACATCCGCCCCGTAAGTATCCGGTAATACCTAGTAAGTCCTTAACATGAACCAGTTCTACAGACTTATTATGACTGACACGAGCCGCTTGTTTCATATCTAGCTCTTCAGCCACTGGAATACAGAATACTACAAACCCTGTTTTATCGCCCTTACCAACTAGTGTTTTAAAGACTTGTTTTTCATCGAGTCCTAAAGCTTCTACTACATGAAGGCCTGCAGCACGCTCTTCAGACCACTCATATTCGCTAATACTATAAGGTATCTTATGAGTATCTAAAATACGTAATGCATTTGTTTTTTTATGTTTCTCTTTACCCACTATAACCTCCATATACTAGCATAACAAATAAATTTAATCATACCATAATATATTTCTATCGATAAATATATTTTTCATTACTATTTATTTACGATTTTATTAATATTTTTTAGTTCAATACGCAAGGTTCCATCATCATTAGTTTTGATTTCAATGAACTCGCGATTTTTCATATACTCTACAGGAAAAGAAATTTCAATGCCCGTATCCGTTTTAATCTTATGATGTTCGCCAACCTTCGTAGCAAACTCTCGATTAACAGGTAGAGGCCTCATCATATCCGCATCAGCTAATTCTTTCTTAGCCGCCTCTTGTTGAACAGGGTTTGATTTAAATACCTCTTCCACAATGCGAACAGGATCTACTGTATCAGATACTTCTGCATTTTTCGCAATCATAGACTTTGCAGTTGTCAATTCAACGACACCATCCGACTCGTGCGCTTGAGCTACCTTATCTACGATAGCTTTCACCTTTTTCACCGTATCTCTAGATGATTGGTTAGTGCCTAATTGCAAAACCTTATCTGCTAAGATATAGGATACTTCACCATCAAATTCACCTTTCGGTTCAAAAATTCGAACACTAAAATCATGCAAATTAATGGATGCAAAGGCGCGTAACTTTTGTGAAGGCATAGGCAACACAGCCTTATGAGAAACAAGTTCTGTAGCTAAACTGCCATCATCTTCACTAAATAGTTGATGAGTAAAAGCATCATGAGCTTGGCACAGAAGAATGCAGATATAAGATGCATCCGTAACAGCTTCACAAATAATCGTATCGATAACAACGGAATCCGTCGCTTGTTTCATATAGGTAAACAAGCTTTCACCTAAATTCTTAGATAAATCTATAAACTTAAGGTCTCCATTTTTATAATCGACTAATTGTTTACCAAATGGACTTGCATCATGCAAGGTACCTGTTCTAGCACCGGGGTCTTTGAACGCCTTAACTACATGATTCGCAATATAATCATGAATAGCTTGATCGCCAACCTTTAATTCATGTTCAGAGTATACAGCTAAAGAAGACGTAAAATCGAAAATCTCTAGCGCCGCCTTATTAATCTGCATGATGCCTCCTTATAACAGTAAAAACGATTACCCTTTATTATACCACTCTTTTAGCTTTCTTTTATCAACTTTTGAGCATTCTGTAAGAGGTAACATAGGAATAGAGTAGATAGATTTTGGCCATTCTATGGAAGGTCTATGATGCCGAATTGTTTCCATAACATCGGCTACTAGAACATTATCCTCCAACACCATATACGCTACAAAATCTTCCCCTTTTACATCATCTATGATATCGATAATAGCTACTTCTGAGACACCATCTATAGATTGCAAATAAGTTTCCATGGAGGGAATAGATATTTTATAGCCCCCCTTGTTTACCACATCGCCTTGGCGCCCAGTAAACATAAGATACCCCTCTCCATCTATATAACCACAATCATTAACGGTATATGTATCGGATATACCTTCAATATGATATTTTGTAGTCACATAAATAATGCCTTTATCCTCTTCAATTTGAACAGACGGAAATGGTCTTCCTACCGTACCTTCTCGGTCTAGCCACTCTTTACCTGTGCAATAGGTTATATAGTTAAGCTCTGTGGCTCCATAATACAGAATAAACTCCATATTAGGACATAGCTGTTGCAACTGCTCCATCAAATGACGATCAAGCACTTGTGAGCCAGCAATAATATAGTTAATCTCAGATAATTTACATTTACAATGCCTTACGAGCAATCTAAGTTTTGTAGGAAGAGCATAAACATGGTCTACTTCATATCGTTCAAGCAGCTCAATCCAATGAGTAGGACGCATAGAACTGGTCGTAACAATGGTTCCTCCTGCCCATAAAACAGCGATAACCATATTACTAACGCCAGTAAAACTAAAACTTCCTTGCAAAAAAATTTTTGTATCTTCGTTGATATGAAAGATATTATTTTGAATATCAAAAAACTCTCGCCAAGATTCTTCCTTTCGCCACAAGGGCTTAGGACGTCCTGTAGTGCCTGATGTAAGCACACCAAAATCAGCTAATGGTGGGACCCCTTCAGATGCTATAACGAGTCCTAATTTCTCTACATAATCTATATCCATCTCATTATGGCATACCATAGGAATGTAACATCTATACAATGTACCTAACCATTGTACAAGTTGTTCTAAAAAGGATTGACTCTGAATTAAAAGAACTTTATTTTTTGCTGATTCTTTAGCTTCAGTGAGATTTACTATATGACTAGTATCATCAATATCGATTGATAGAATAGCATCATATAGTTCACTATATGTATACTTTGTATCATCTATAATGAGAGCAATCTTATGAGGCTCTAATTCTTTATATTGTCGTAACCGTTCAATAATTGTCATTTTACATACGTTCCATAATCAAAGCAGTTCCTGTACCGCCTGCACCGGCAATAGCACACAAACCATAGCGACCATTACAAGATTCTAAAGCAGCCATACAATGAAGAGCTAATATAGCACCAGAACAGCCATAAGGATGTCCATACGCTAAGGCACCACCCAATTTATTATATTTTTCTAAATGCTTGGGATAGGCCTTATTGAAGAGCACATCAATGATAGCAAAGGCTTCGTTCCACTCTACTACATCAATATCATCCATCGTTAGACCAGTGCGTTTTAAAATCGCTTCTGTGCTTTCTAAAGCTCCTTCTGGGCTAAACTGAGGATTTCCCGCCCAAGGCATAATACTATGAATTCTAAAGGGCCCTTTTTCATTAGATACGTATACAAAAGCCGCGCCATCATGAGTTAAACAAGCATTACCTGCATTTGTAATAGAGTTCTTACCTAATAAGGGCTTCATCCTGGACAAGAGTTTTTCGTTCATTTTAGGTCTAATGCATTCATCAACACAGGCTTTGCCATCGATGGTAATAGGCATAATGTAAGATTTCAAATGCGGATTATTTAAAGCTTCAGAAGCGCGTTTGTGACTACCAATAATATAGGGATATAAATCTTCCTTGAGTACATTATGTTTTTGAATCGTCCTCTCTGCCCCTTCTAACATAGCTAGAGGAGAACAATCGTTAGGGCTAAACTGAGCAACCTTATATAGGCCTTCACGATTATCACCAGCTGCATACATCCTATCGGGCTGTAATGAAGAACTTTCAATACCACCAGCAATAGCCGAATCCATAACACCTGATGCAATATGTGTATAGGCCATCTCAATACTCATCAAGGCTGATGCACATTGCATATCTACGGTAATCCCAGGAACAGAATTCGGTAAATTAGTCATGAGCCCCATAAGGCGACCAATATTCCCACCTGTACCAACTGCATTACCACAAAAGATCCCATCCACTTGTGAAATATCATAACGATTGATTAATTCATTAATGAGTTGAGCTCCTAACATTTCAGGTCTCATATTTCTATATTGTCCATGTAATACGCCTATAGGGATTCTAAGCCCACCATGAATATATACTGACATATTAGCTCCTATAAGAAAATGCAGAAAAGAGGCATCCCAAGGAATGCCTCTTTTCATTATTACATTCTAAATTTTAATTTTAGTTGCTAACCAAGAAGCAACGAGACATTTTACAATATCCCCAGGAATGAATGGGAACATTACTACAGGCAATGCCGCCCAAAGTTCAGTTTTTGTTACAATCATAAAGCCTGCAACGCCAAATAGATATACTACAGGAATAGTAATTACAAGAGAACGCCATGCATAAGAGAAAAAGCTCTTCTTAGAACCTTTGAATACGCTTAATAATGTATAAGCTATTGGCCAAGAGAAGATAAAGCCCCCTGTTGGTCCTAATAATTTGCCAAGACCTGCTGTGCCACCAACGAATACTGGTAAACCTACAGCACCAAGTAAAACGTAAATGATAAATACAATAAATGCATCCTTTGGTTGCAATAATAGACCTGTTAATGTAGCCACCAAAGTCAATGCAGTTACCATAGCCGGACTAAATGGCAATGGGAACGAAATATATGCTGAAATACATAATAAGGCTGTTAATAAAGCCATTTTTGTTAAACGTCTTGCTTCCATAATTACCTCTAACTAATACATCTTTGTTTTAAAGATGTTAAATCTTCATTTTCACCAAAAAACGTAGCAGAAAATGCCAATGTGTCACCTACATAACCTTCTACATGAGCATCTTCAGAGTTTTCCACCAAAGTTACCTGATCATCTGCAATAACGGGTGCATGAAAATAAATAGCCATCTGCTGTGCAGATTTACTAATATTCCAATAATTCCATAAATTTTCTAAAATCATACAACCAGGCACTACATAGGGCGATTCACGATGAATTTCATTGGTATCGTTAATATCATTTACAAATCGTATGATATCCTCCTTAGAGAAAGATATCGTCCGATCATTCTCTTCTTCATGAATTATTGAACGAATACGAAATTTTCTCGGTACCGGTCGTAAATCAACTATTAAAAAACCTGATTTGTCTAGAATACCAATTGTAGTAGTTTTAGCAACTTGATATAAAATACCACAGATAGATTGATCACTACCCGAAGCATCATAATGCATATGCTTAATAACACAATGCCCTGGTAATCCAAAATCATTATTACACAATGTTGTAAAGAGCGATCTCATATAATCACAGTCCTTTATTTATTCAATAAATTGATTATAATCAACATTATTTTATTAGTCAACAAAATCACATCCGATTTGTTGACAATAATGCAAAAATATCGCTACCAATTAAAAGAACCTATGGTAACATCCACAGGCTCTTTTAATATATAGATTTACTATTTAAGATCTAGTTCTTTCAAATAAGCTTTGAAATTTTCACCTAACTCTTCATTACGAAGGGCATACTCAACAGTAGCTTTCAAGTAACCTAGTTTATCACCTGTATCGTAACGAATGCCTTCATAGGCCAATGCATAGGTGTCAGTTTTAGATGCTGCTAACGCATCAGTCAATTGAACCTCATTACCTACGCCTGGTTTTGTATTTTCCAAAATATTGAAAATATCTGGAGTTAAAATATAACGACCTAATACAGCAAGTGTAGATGGCGCATCTTCTTTTTTTGGTTTTTCCACCAAGTTATGAACGCGATATAAATTATCCGCTAATGCTTCACCAGATACGATACCATAAGAGCTGACTTTATCTTCCGGTACAAATTGAGCCCCTAGAATAATACCAGGATGTTCGTCATAACACTCAATTAACTGTTTTAAGCATGGATTTTCAGGATTATATACAATATCATCACCAAGCAATACAGCAAATGGTTCATCACCAATAAAGGCTTTAGCACATAGTACAGCATCACCAAGACCACGTGGTGCCTTTTGGCGGATAAAGTGAACCTTAATATCTGCTAAATCCTTAATCATAGCCAACTGTTTATTTTTACCTTGGCTTTGTAACAATAATTCTAATTCAACACTGCTATCGAAATGGTCTTCAATAGCACGTTTATTACGACCTGTAATGATTAGGATTTCTTCAATACCAGAATCTAGTGCTTCTTTCACAATATATTGGATAGCTGGTGTATCTACAATAGGAAGCATTTCCTTTGGTTGTGCTTTAGTAGCTGGTAAGAACCGTGTACCAAAGCCAGCTGCTGGAATAACGGCCTTTCTAATACGTTGCATAGTTATCTCCTAATTAAAAGTCTTTGCCAACAAATTTGATCTTCCATTGATCATTGTTGCTTCTATGAGCATCTTTATATGTCAAATACATATCAAAGGAATGCAAATCACGATGCCATGTATAGTACACAGAATCAATGTCACCACTCATCATATTTGTTTTCACACTGACAGAAACATCATCCAAGCGAGTTAATTTATAAGAACCACCATAAATGAGCTCCTTAGGAAGCTCTGTCGTATCGAATCGATATGGAGAGTTGTTATAAGAAATATTACGTTGATTATAACTAACCCATACATTAGCACGATTTCCCACTTTAGATTGGAAACGAGCGCCCCAATAAGGCATGCTACGAATCGTACCATCATAACCATAATAATCTCGTTGGTAACCACCTAAGAAACGTAAATCTGCATTTTTCCAAAGCTTAATTGGATCATGAGATACTTCTGTATAATACTCCTTATGAGAACCTTTTACAGAACCCTCTTTCCAATAACCCGCGTTTACACCACCACGTACAGTAATTGGAGATTTACCAACATGGTATGTATGTGTATCTAAGCGAACTTCACCAATCTTTTCAACCCATACGGTTTCATCATTGTACTCATTGGATTCCTTACTGTAACCAATAGAAGCAGTCCCCCAAGGTAAGTAATGTCTATAGCCTACTTTTGGTTTAAATCCAGACTTTGAATACCAACGGTAATCAATATAGGCTTCACCATGCTTACCGACTGGATACTCTGTACTACCATGTAAACCAATGCCATCATCACTACTATATGTAGGTTTTGGAACCAAGGAGAAAATACTAAATTTACCCTCTTTATCATGACGAAGAGATGCTGTATAAGAAGGCAAAGATAAAACCTTGAAGTTTTTAATATAGAAGGATGGTTTTTTGATAACTACTTTATCACCAGGATATACCTTGATATCTTGACCTTCTACACGATAGTCAGGTGTATGTTTAAAAGCCATCGCATGTTTTGTAGTAACCATGCCTTTTTCCATATGACCAGTTTCACCATCAAATGTAGCATTTTGCCCTTTTACATAGTAAGGGTCATTCCAACCAAAAGCTTGATCAGCTGTAAAATGGTGATCACTAGTACGATATGTCATATTTTGACCTGTAATATCCTTAGTTTTACCGCCATTTTCTAAAAAGCGATATCCACCAACAGTACGATATTCTGTAGTTTTCGTATTACCTTCTATACGCGGAGACATCAAAGTTTGATTACCTTGAGTCACTACTACATCACCTTGTGCATATACATCACCAGTGGACCCTATATAGGACATTTTGTCTGCATCAATACGAGTCGGCAACTGTTCTGTAGGTTGATCAGACTTTGCCTTTTCACCACGACGTACAACACGGATATTACTATTGTCAGGTGTAGATGCTTTAGAGATTTCTCCAAGATAGGATTGATCAACGCTATCCAATTGATCTTGATATACCGTGGTTGACTCTGTAGCGGCCCATACTGGTTGTGCTAAACAGAAAACACATGCCGCTGCCAGCCATTGTACTTTACGTTTCCTCATGGTTACTAGAACTCCTCTTGCTTTAAGAATTTGTTAATTATTGATTACGCTTTACAACTACGATAGGTTGAGAAACATTTTCTACTTGCTCTTCTTGTTCTTCTACTGCTGCTGGTTCCTCTGTTGTTGTTTCATTTTCATCAACAGCCGCTTCATTAGTATCTACAGTTTCTTCAGATTCATCTGCTGCATTCGGTACAGTTACAGCTTCAGCCAATTCATCATCACTATGAGCCAAACCGTCACCACCAATTACAAGACCTTGAATTGTTACAGAATCTTGAGGTTGTACATAAATTGTTGCACCAGCAGGGTACTCAATATTTTTCCCCTTAACAAAAGCGCCACCTACTAAACCTACTGGTCCAAGTAAAACAGCGCCAGCTACGGATGCACCTGCAGCTTTTACTTCATTACGAGTTTTGTCTTTAGCTTCTTTACCTTGTACAGCAGTGAATTCTGTACCATCGATAGCAGGAATAGTATCGAATGTAATATCTAATGCACCATTACGACCAAAGGAACGAGCCTTTTTCAAAGAAGTAATTGTACCAGAACCTACTGTACCTGCAGGAACTAATAAAACATTGCCATCCATAACATTTTCAGCTACTGTGAAAGCAACAGTGTCGCCTTCATGGCTAGTTTTTGAAGAAACAGCATCATTCAATGTAACTTTGAAAACTTGATTGCCCGCTAATGTACCCACTTGATTTGTGAGCGTTACATTGCTGCCATATACTTTTGTTTTTAAAGAAATGATACGTTTTTGTAAAGAGCCGCTACCAATACGACCATTAACGCTACGTTCCATCTTTTCTACACGATCAACAAGAGAACCTGCATTAATGCTATTTTGATATGTATATTCAAGTGCGTCCATTTCTTCGCGCAAAGAAATATTTGTGCCGCTACCTTCTACGGAGTTATAAAGGGAATCGACACGTTTGCTCAATGTAGCAGAATTGCCATTGAAACCAGTACCATACACGGTTTCATCAAGTTGATTAATGCGGTCCACTACAGCACCATCTTGTACAGCACCATATACAGTAGTCTCTAAAACATTTGTTTTTTCTGTAACTGTACCAGGAGCAGCAAATGCAGTGCCTGAAATCAAGGATGCCATTAAAAGTGTAAGTACTTGCTTCTTCATAAATTCCTCCACAACGTATCTAATGTATAACTGTTATACAACAGAATAAGCACGGGCCTAAGACCGTGCTTATTCCCTGAGTCTACTATTTTATATGCTCAGTGGCCATTAAATTTTCAAATCGATAATAGCAGATACACCTACGCCTTGAACACGAGATGCACCAACTGGGTTTGTGCTATCAACTGGTACTAAACCTTTTACACGAACCATACCGTTAAAGCTACCTTCAACTTGAGCAACCGCTTTAACTTGTTCAATGCTAGATGCTGGGCCAGTTACTTGAGCAGCACCAATATAACCTTTTGTACCAATACTGATAATAGGTACAACTTTAGTTGTATACTCTGTGCTTAAGTTATTTTGTTTCAATAATTTATTTAAGAAAGAGTCAATTTGAGGACCGAATTTATTGATAACAATACCGATGCCACCAATTTTAGCTGCACCACCAAGAATACTGCTAAGGCCGCCAGCTTGAGTAGTCAAGATGCCACCGAATGCAGTTGTAGTTAAACAAATCCCTAGAACAGCTGTAATAATCTTCTTTTTCATAATAAGCCTCCTATAGATACTTATATTTTAACAAATTCTATACATAGATTCTAGTGAAAGTATAAGAACTTACACATAAAGATACTAGCATTGTATAAAAGTCCGATGAACAATCAATGAATTTTACACAACTTAATTTAATGCTACCATCATAAAGAATTAGTGTCAATATCAAGTCTAACTCATACTCTATAGGCACAAAATAGTTCTTACCTTTACATATCTTTAAGACTTAGAGAAACTCAATTATATAATTAGCAGATACGAGGAACTTGATCTTCACCTAACAAATCGATTAAGCGAACACCACCAATAGCAGTTTGCAAACCAACCTTACCAATATTCTTATCTAATGTTTTGCCAATTAGCACCGATTCTTTACCTTCTTCAAAGCTGTGAAGAATAGATAGAACTTCATCTGTAACGGATGGATCTACTACGAGTACAACCTTTCCTTCATTTGCTAAATATAACGGATCATATCCCAAAATATCACAAACAGATTGTACTTCGGCGTGAATTGGTATAGCCGCTTCTTCTACCTTAATACCCACTTGGCTTTGATCTGCAATTTCCTTTAACACAGTACCTAGGCCACCTCGTGTAGGATCTCGCAATAGAGCCACTTGAGGTCCCACTTTATCGAGTACAGCATGAACCATGTTATTTAAAGGAGCACAGTCAGTTTTTAACGCATCAGATAGATCCAATCCAAATCGTTGTCCCATAACAGCAATAGAATGATCCCCTATTGCACCAGATAAGATGATATCCATACCAGGCTTCACACGATGTGGACCAATATCTATTCCTGTTGGAATCATACCAATTCCTGCAGTATTTATGTAGATTTTATCTACCTCGCCCTTTTTAACAACCTTAGTGTCTCCTGTAACAATTTGTACATTTGCAGCTTTAGCCATGTCTGACATGGTATGAAGAATTTCATCTAACTCATCAAAAGCTAATCCTTCTTCTAAGATGAGTCCACAACTCAAATATTGTGGAATAGCACCATTCATGGCTAAATCATTCACAGTACCACAGACAGCTAATTTACCAATATTACCGCCAGGGAAAAACGTTGGTTGTACTACATAGGAATCTGTAGAGAACGCCATACGTCCTGCTGTAACAGGAAATTGAGCACCATCATGTAAAGGAGCCAATAAATCATTTGTAAAGTATTTCAAAATAAAACGCTCGGTCAATTCATGACTAAATCGACCGCCATTCCCATGGACTAAGCGAACTCGTTCCATATTAATCCTCCCACGTCGATCCACCACTGGAATAACCGTATTTATACCATGCTGCACAACTACCTTCTACAGAGACCATGCAAGCACCAACAGGGTGGTCAGCAGTACAGCTTTTACCAAATAATGGACATTCACTAGGCTTAATAAGACCTTGCAATACACGACCACATTGGCATCCCTTCGGATCAAGAGAAGGCTTTTCAAGCTGGATAGGTAACGCCCGTTCCACATCATAGGCTGCATATTCATCCTTTAATCTTAAGCCAGAGTTTGGAATAACACCGATACCACGCCACGCATCATCACATACATCATATACTTCTTTGATCATCGCTTGCGCTACCGGATTCCCTTGCTGCATAACTACAGAATGATATGTATTTCCTACTACAAAATTACCAGTTTTTCGTTGCTCTAAAATATTTGCTATAGCAGATAAAATTTCAAGTCCATCAAAACCAGCAATACATGACGGTATGTGATATTCTTCAGGTAAAAATTGATATGGTTCTTCTCCGATAATAACACTCACATGGCCCGGCAAAATAAAACCATCAATATGACCTTCTTGTTTATCTAATAAAGCTCGCAATGCAGGAGGCACTAATTTATGAGATACAAGGAAGAAAACATTCTTCAATCCTGCTGCATGAACGGCTTTTACAGTTGCACAAATAACGGCAATAGTCGTTTCAAAGCCGATAGCTAAAAATACGATTTTCTTTTCCGGGTATTTCTTACTAAGTTCTACCACTTCTAAAGGGGTATAAATTACATGGATATGGGCACCCTTTGTTTGAGCTTCACTAAGACTGCTATAACTACCTGGCACCTTTAACATATCCCCAAAGGTTGCAATAATAACATCATCACGTTCAGCATAAGCCAAAGCCTTATCCATATACGTTTGATCTGTTACACATACAGGACATCCGGGTCCACTAACAAGTTCAATGCCACTTGGCAATAACTGACGAAGACCTTCACGGAAAATCGATACAGTATGTGTACCACAAACTTCCATAAGTCTTACGGTTTCTCCTGGCTTATGAAGAGCATTGATACGTTTTAACAATGCATCAGCACTGTTCTGCTTTTCCTGCAAAGTAAGCTTCTTCAAGTTCTTCTAGCTCCTTAAAGGCCTCTAATGTTTTTTGTGCCTCTTCTTCATCAACAATTTGTACAGCAAAACCTGCATGGACTAACAACCAGTCCCCTACCTTTGCCTCTGGTACGAGGAGTAAGCTGCAGTCACGGGTGGCGCCTGTTAATTCAACAGTGCCAATAACATCATTCACAGCTACTAACTGTGCTGGTACAGCTAAGCACATAATATCTCCTTATATATTACTTTAATAACAAATTCTATGAGTCTACTCTTATGTAAGCAAACTCATTATATATAAATATTTCTAATATCATTTTATCACAATAATAGTAATTATTAAGTGATACTAGCTACAAGAGTATATAACTATTTCTGATTACCAATCCATAATTGGCCGAGTGCTAAGCCCCCATCATTAGAAGGGACAGCTTCATTCATATATAAATTGCCTACATGCCAAGCGCGATATATTAACTCTACTAATTTGCGATTTTGAAATACACCGCCTGATATGGCCGCATCACTAATGTTATATCGCTCCATTAAATCGGCTGAAGTTTCACATAATGCAATGGCAACAGTTTTATGGAATGATGCTGCAAGATGCTCTCTAGACTCACCTTTAAAAACACCATCCATAATAGATTGAACAGTTGGTGTAAAATCAAGAATTCGCCCGTTATAGTTATAATCAAGCAATGTGCCTTTTTCATCACCACATAAAGATTCTAATGCAATAGCAATTTGCGCATCATAGGTATGAATCATACCTAGTCCTAAAAGAGAACCTACTGCATCAAATAAACGTCCACAGCTCGTTGCTTGAATCATAGGCATTGTAGATTGTAATGCTTTATCTAATATTTCCCAACCTTTAGGTAGCCTTTTCATCCAATCTTGGTAGACAGGTGGAATATCATTACCATAATAATTTCTGATATACCACAAGGCTTGACGCCATGGCTCAGAAACCGCTTTTTCTCCGCCTGGTAACGGTGCTTCATGGATATGAGCTAATCGCTGATATTCGTTGCCTTTACAAAGGAGAAATTCACCGCCCCATACGCTACCATCTGGGCCATATCCTGTTCCATCCATGGCAATACCAAGAACTGGACCTTCTAGATTGTGTTCTGCCATTACTGATGCAATATGAGCATGATGATGTTGAATAGGTATTACAGAAATCTGTGAACTTTTACCAATACGCTCCCCTAAGTGAGAAGAGAAAAATTGAGGATGACTATCTACAATTATTTTCTCTGGTTGTATAGAAAATAATTTCTCATATCGGTCAATGGTCCACTCCAAAGTTGTATGAGTAGACGCATTTTGTAGATCACCAATATGCGGTCCTACCAGAACTTCAGAACCTTTATTCACAGCAAAGGCATTTTTCAAATCACTACCCATAGCTAATATCGGACTTTGTCCTGAAATTTCACAATGAATAGGTTCTGGTACATAGCCACGACTACGACGAATAAATCTAGGTTTATTATTAATAACAGTTACAACAGAGTCATCGAGAGGTGCATAAATTTGCCGATTGTGAACCAAGAAATAATCAGCAACGGCCCCTAACTCTTCAAATGCTTGATCATCATCATATAAAACGGGATCACCACTACGGTTACCACTCGTCATAACCCACGCCGCATCTGATGGCAATAGCACCTCATGCATCGGTGTATATGGTAACATTACGCCAAGCATATGATTATCTGGCGCTACATGGGAACTCAAATGGACTAAGCTATCGTGATTTCTTTCTAATAATACGATAGGACGTTCCATTCCAGTCAAAATATCTAATTCTACATCACTAAGATGGACTAGCTCAATTGCCGTATCTAGAGACCCTACCATAATTGCTAATGGTTTATGTGGTCTATTTTTACGCTTACGCAAGCGTTGGACCGCTGCATCATTTCGAGCATCACAAACCAAATGATAGCCACCAATCCCCTTTATAGCGATAATACTACCTTCGTTGATTAATTCACGGGTTGTATTCCATACATTTACTGTATCTACAACCGCTCGATTAGGTTTATATAGAGTATAATGAGGGCCACATTGAATACAAGCATTTGGTTCAGCACGATAACGGCGCCCTTCTATATCTTCGTATTCAGCCTTACAAGCTTCACACATGGGAAACTCGTCCATCGTCGTTCTCTCACGATCATAAGGTAGAGATTTAATAATCGTATACCGAGGGCCACAATTTGTACAATTGATAAAAGGATATTCTTTCCTACGCTTGTCCTGTTCTAATTCTTTAAGGCAGTCTTCACATGGCGCTGTATCAGCACTAATAAACGTGCTAACCTCTTCGCCTAATGGAGAAGGCTTCACAGAGAACTCAACTTCATTGTTTTGTATAGTAAGATGTTGTACCCGTTGACTTGTAATACGGCACAATCGAGGTTGGTCATCTTGAATCGCATCTAAAAATAGTTGCAAATCACTAGCACAACCTTGTATCTCAACGTAAACACCTTGGCTATCATTATATACAAAACCTGTTAACCCTAGGGAATGTGCCCACATAGAAACAAGGGGCCGGAATCCGACCCCTTGAACTATACCGGTATAACGAATTCCCCAGCGTTCTATAGTTTGATTACTATTTTGTTTCATATAAGCTCCTACTATAGACGGAGAATTAATGGCTATTAACCTAATGCTACAGGAATACTGCCATCAATGCCAGCTTGTTCTAGCTCGGCTTGAATCATAATAGCACATTCAATACGTTTCTTTTGTAAACGGCAACCAAATTCATAAGGTGTTTCTAAATCGCCACCTAATGTAATGTTGTTAGCATGACAGCCACCGGAACAGAAGAATTTCGCCCAACATTCAGCACAAGTTGGTTTAGAAAATACATGTGTATTACGAAAATCTTTAGGAATTTCTGTATTTTGTAAACCATCATATACATTGCCAAGCACATATCCATCTTTACCTACGAATTGGTGACATGGGTAAATATCGCCATTAGGTACGACTGCCATATATTCATGACCTGCCCCACAACCGCGAAGGCGTTTTGCCATACATGGGCCACGATATAAATCCATACGGAAGTGGAAGAAATTAAACTTCTCGCCCCAACCTTCCAATTGACGTTGTAGGTAAATATCTGCTAATTTTTCATATTCTTTTTCAAGAACTGGCCAATCTTCTTCACGAAGTACATAATCCCCTTCTTCACCTACTACAGGCTCCATGGATAAATGTTCGAAACCAAGATCAGACATAGCCATAACGTCTTTTGTAAAGTCTAAATTTTTATGTGTATACGTACCACGTACGTAGTATTCAAGGCCATGGCGTTGTTTTACAGCATTGATAAGATTTTTAGCAATATATTTATAAGATTCAGCACCACTACCAGCTACAGGGCGCATCGCATTATGTACAGATTCACGACCATCCAAAGATAATACAAGGCTCATCTTATGTTCGTTTACATAGTCGATTTTATCTTGTGTTAAGAGCATGCCGTTTGTAGTCAATGTAAGCTTAAAGATCTTATTGTGCTTTTCTTGAATGGACTCAATGTATTCAACGGTTTGTTTAACAACCTCCCAGTTCAATAAGGGTTCTCCACCAAAAAAGTCTATTTCACAATGTTGACGAGGACCGCTCATTTTAATGAGGAAATCTACAGCTCGCTTTGCTACATCAAAGCTCATTAATTCACGTTTTACACCGCCGTAATCACCTTGGCTGGCAAAACAGTATTTACATGCCAAATTACAATCATGAGCAATATTTAAGCATAATGCCTTAACAATAGGTTTTTCACCTACTACAAGTTTAAACTCTGTACTCATCGGAGCAAATAATTGCTCCGCTTTAATGAGCTCATCTAACTCATCCATAATCTCATCAAGTTCTACTGCATCTTCTTTAGCATCTAATGCAGCATGTACTGCATCGCGATTAGTGCCATCATATATGTCAAGAACTCTATCAATGAGTTCGTCGATAACGTGAATGATACCGCTATTTACATCTAAACAGTAATAGTTATCCTTCATCCGAAACTTATGGATCATTGGTTTTAATTCTAACATGGTACCTCCAAATAATATGTATGGTAAAAGTTCTACTATATAGAACTTTCTAGATAATTGTACCACATTTCTACGCTAAACGTTATGAAAAGAGTCATAAAGATATACCATACAAGGTATGTATTAAAAACATAAATCAGAACCACCCGTAAAACGGGTGGTTTGCTCACGGGCTATAAGCCCGTAGTA
>NZ_CAJLUB010000018.1 GCF_905209685.1 uncultured Veillonella sp.
ACTTCTTCTTGATGCGTTCTCTAGATAGTCAACTTGATTTCGATATTAACTTGGCTAAATCTCGTAGCAATGATAACCCAGTATATTATATCCAATATGCTCATGCTCGTATTCACAGCATTTACAACCAAGTGCGTGAAGCAGGCATTGCATTTGGTGATTATAGTGAAACTGATTTCACAACGCTTACAAGCGAAATGGAATTAGAATTGATTAAAAAATTAGCTGAATATCCAGAAGAGGTCGTTCAATCTGCCGAACATCGTGCACCACATCGCATTGCTCGTTACTTATTCGATTTGGCAAGCATGTTCCATTCCTTCTACCGTCAAGGTCGTATCATTGGCGTAGATCCAGCGTTGCAACAAGCTCGTCTAGGATTAATCACAGCGATTGCCCTCGTACTTCGTCAAGGCTTGGGTATTTTAGGTATTTCTGCTCCGGAAAAAATGTAATAGGTGGGAGGCATCATGGCAACTAAGTATATTTTCGTAACTGGCGGCGTTGTTTCTTCTCTTGGTAAAGGGATTACAGCAGCATCCTTGGGTCGCTTGCTTAAAAACCGCGGTTTCAATGTAACGATTCAAAAATTTGACCCATACATTAATATTGACCCTGGTACGATGAGCCCTTACCAACATGGTGAAGTATTCGTAACAGATGACGGTGCTGAAACTGACCTTGATTTGGGTCACTATGAACGCTTTATCGATATTAACCTTAGTAAACGTTCCAACATTACAGCAGGTAAAGTGTACTGGTCTGTAATCAATAAAGAACGTAAAGGTGATTACTTGGGCAGCACTGTACAAGTAATTCCACACATTACAAATGAAATCAAACAAAACGTATACCGCGTAGGTAAAGAGGATAACGCTGATGTAGTTATCACTGAAATCGGTGGTACTGTAGGTGATATTGAAAGCTTGCCATTTATGGAAGCTATCCGCCAAGTGAAAAAAGAAGTAGGCCGTAATGATGTACTTTACATTCACGTAACATTGGTGCCTTACATCAATGCAGCAGGCGAGTTGAAAACTAAACCTACACAACACAGCGTAAAAGAATTGCGCAGCATTGGTATTCAACCAGATATTTTGGTATGCCGCAGCGAAAAACATATTTCTGATGAAATGAAAGAAAAACTTGCTTTGTTCTGTGACGTAGAACCAGAAGCAGTTATTGAAAACCAAACTTGCAGCTCCATCTATGAAGTGCCATTGATGATGCAAGATCAAGGTCTTGATGATATTGTTATCAAAAAATTAGGCCTTGAAGAACGCCCTTGCGATATGGCTGAATGGAAAGAAATGGTTCATAAAATCTTGAACCCTAGTAAAGATATTACAGTTGCTATCGTTGGTAAATATGTAGCATTACATGATGCGTATTTATCCGTAGTGGAAGCTCTAGATCATGCTGGTATTGCTACGGGTACTAAAGTAAATATTCGTTGGATTGACTCCGAAGAACTTGATGATACATCTGTAGATCCTAAAGAGGTATTTGATGGTGTTGAAGGTATCATCGTACCTGGTGGTTTCGGTTCTCGTGGTGTAGAAGGTAAAATCCGTACAATCCAATACGCTCGTGAAAACAATATTCCATATCTTGGTCTATGCCTTGGTATGCAATCTGCAGTAATGGAATTTGCTCGCAACGTATGTGGTATGGAAGGTGCTACATCTAGCGAATTTGACGAAAATGCTAAGTACAAAGTAATCGACTTGATGAGTGATCAAGTTGATGTAGATAAAAAAGGCGGTACAATGCGTCTTGGTATCTATCCATGTAAAGTAGAAGCAGGTACAAAAACTCATGAAGCCTATGGCGAAGATTTGATTTATGAACGTCATCGTCACCGCTATGAGTTCAACAATGAATATCGTCAACAATTGACTGATGCGGGCCTTGTTATCTCTGGTACATCTCCAGATGGTCGCCTTGTGGAAAGTATTGAAGTGAAAAACCATCCATTCTTCATTGGTACACAAGCGCATCCAGAACTTAAATCCCGTCCGAATAATGCACATCCATTATTCCGCGGTTTCGTAGATGCGATTTTGGAACTTAAAAAATAGAGAATAGCAATGGGATCCATTTTATCTATTATAGGTATCTTTATATTAGCTGCACTCAAACTAGAGCAGTTTGTATATGGTAAATCAGGAAAAGAACAATCTACAACTGGTCATATAGCACGGAGAGGGCTTGCTAATATAGCGGGTTTAATCGCTTTTGATCATGCTACTGTGAACAGTAAGTCTGTTGTAGTACGTAAAAAGAAGAAAGATGCTCAGAAATGAGCATCTTTCTTCTTTTTTATTTATATTGAAAAAAGCTAGAAAAATATATCGATAAATTTAAAAATAACACTTGCAATCTTGAATGATATTTGTTATTATATAGACAAAGATAGATATAGATTTGGTGATAAGTACACTGATAATAATATAACTGTTACATTAGAACTCAATTAAGGAGGACATAACATGTCTATTATTGGTAAACAACTTCCTGAATTTACTCTAGATGCTTTCAAAAAACCTGAATTAGTAAAAGTTAGTACTGCCGATGTGTTGGGCAAATGGTCCATCTTCGTATTCTATCCAGCAGACTTCACATTTGTTTGCCCTACAGAATTAGAAGACGTACAAAACTCTTATGCAGAATTGAAAGAACTAGGTTGCGAAGTTTACTCCGTATCTTGTGACTCTGAATTCGTTCACAAAGCATGGTCTGATGCTTCTCCAAGCATTAATAAAATCGAGTACTACATGTTGGCTGATAAAAAACATGAATTAGCTGATTTCTTCGACGTATTCCAAGAAGAATCTGCTATGGCTTACCGTGGTACATTCGTAGTAGATCCAGAAGGTTTCGTTCGTACAGCTGAAATCCATGATATGGGTATCGGTCGTTCTGCTGAAGAATTGGTTCGTAAAGTACAAGCGGCTCAATTCGTAGCAAAACATGGTGACCAAGTGTGTCCTGCACGTTGGAAACCAGGTAAAGACACATTGAAACCAGGTCTTGATTTAGTAGGTAAAATCTAATTTAGAAATAACTTAAACGCTAGAATAATCTAGACAACTCCTCAAATGACAAAACGGGCGCGCATCGTTTTCCTGACGATACGGTAAGTCCCAATACCAGATGAACCCTCTCCAATTCATCATGGTAAACCTCATATAACAAACTACAAACTATACGCAAAAGGACTGGCCTTCGGGCTAGTCCTTTTGTGTTATGTAAAATAATTAATGTTTCGATAGGTGTAATTGCAAGTCTAATAATAGAATAAAGTAAATTAATAATATAGGCTTAGGCCAATAAATATAAGGGTTTTAAATATCCCTTTGTAAAAGTAGGAAATAAGTTCTTGCATTTTTGAATTTAGTGGTCTATAATGAAATTAATTCCTAGTGATACACAAGGTTTTATAAATGAAGTAGGATAAGTGCTTTATAACATGGGGTGTGTTAGCACTAACTTTTACAAAGAGAGGCAAGATATATGAGGATTTCCACAAAAGGTCGCTATGCATTGATGGTTCTCATCGATTTAGCAGAGCAAGGTCAGGATAAACCGGTTTCCTTGCGATCCGTTGCAGAACGACAAGGTATATCTGAGAAATACCTTGAGGGTATTGTGGCTCGTTTGGGTGCCGCTAACCTAGTGGATAGTATTCGTGGTAAATACGGAGGCTATCGTTTATCTAAAAGCCCTAAAGAGTACACTATTATTGAAATTTTGCTTGCCACGGAAGAATCCATGGCTATTATCTCCACTCTTGATGAAGGGGTGAGTACTGATACAGTAATCAATGAGAGAACTGTTGGTTTCTGGGCAGGATTACAAAACTATATTCATGATTATCTAGAAAACGTAACTCTTCAAGATGTAATTGATGGAACTTACGCTAAACTTGATACAAAATATGATAATTGGGATGGTTCTATTTAATAAGGAGTAACTATTATGTCTAATATTGCAAAATCTTTCGTTGAATTAATTGGTAAAACACCTTTGTTGGCAGCTACACGTTTTGGTAAAAAATATGGCGCAGATGCAAATATTTTTGCTAAATTGGAATACTTTAATCCAGGTGGCTCTGTAAAAGACCGTATCGCTGCTGCTATCATTCAAGCGGCTGTTGAATCTGGTGAATTACAACCAGGTGGTACAATCGTAGAAGCAACATCCGGTAACACTGGTATCGGTTTGTCCGCTGTTGGTGCTGCTCTTGGCTATAAAGTAGTTATCGTAATGCCAGAAACAATGTCCATCGAACGTCGCAAATTGATGCTCGGTTATGGTGCTCAACTTGTATTGACTGATGGCTCTCTTGGTATGAAAGGTGCCATTGCAAAAGCTAAAGAAATCGTAACAGCTACTGCTGGTGCGATCGAAGCAGGCCAATTCGTAAACCAAGCAAACCCAGCAATTCACTATAAAACAACTGGTCCTGAAATCTGGCAAGATACAGATGGTACAGTAGATATCTACGTAGCTGGTGTTGGTACAGGCGGTACTTTGACTGGTGCAGGTCGTTATTTAAAAGAACAAAACCCTGACGTAAAAATTGTGGCTGTTGAACCAACTGATTCCCCAGTATTGTCCAATGGCAAACCTGGTCCTCACAAAATCCAAGGCTTAGGCGCTGGCTTCATTCCGGATACTTTGGATACTAATATTTACGATGAAGTAATCCAAGTAACTAACGATGATGCATTCGCTACATCTCAAGCATTTGGACATACAGAAGGTATCTTAGTTGGTATTTCCTCTGGTGCTGCTCTTTGGGCTGCTCAAGAATTGGCTAAACGTCCTGAAAATAAAGGCAAAAACATTGTAGTAATTCTTCCTGATACAGGTGAACGCTACTTGTCCACTGCATTATTCCCAGAAGTATAATAGAATATGATTGGTTAAAGCTGTGAATATGCTTTCCTAATATAGCAAAGCCCCTCGGTAGAGGGGCTTTTTTGTGCTTAACATACTGGAGCTTTATTTTAGAGATTTTTAATTTGGCATAAAGAAAAAGGAGCTACTAGGTAGCTCCTTTTATGTTATGGTATGTATTTAGTTGTTATTATCTACCGTTTTTAACGATATTGTCCATCCAGTTGAATAATTCGTCTAAATCGTAGTCACCAGAATGGTCTACATCAAATGGTGTTGCCATATCTACGTTGTACCCAAGGTTTTGAGCACGTGTACCTACGATCAATGGGATGGCTACGGATGTATTGCTATCAGCTGTACCATAGCGGATACGATAGTAGCGTGCATTTGTTGCTGCTGGAGAACCGAGATAGTTCATTGGGTTCATCATAGTAACGATTTTAGCATTTTCTACGTATACATCTTGGTTAGGTGTTGTATCGTGTAATGCAGCAGTAATTGTAAAGTGATTATTATCTGTAGCACTTGTACCGAATAGGCTATTCTCGCCAGAGTCATTAGAACGGGAGTCGAATGCACCTGGTGCTTTAGAACGACTTACAAATTGGTTATAAGCTTCCCAGTTAATGTCTTTGATTGTACCGGTTTTATTATCACGTACGAGATATGTATGTTTAGATAAATCAGTACCTTTGGCTTGTGCTTTATTAGCTGCATCGATGATAAATGCTTTCACATAATTTTTGAAAGTACCATTGCCATTCTTATCTAGTTTCAATACACGCCCCATAGAGTCATGCAATTGTAAATTGTTTACGTATTCTGGGAAGTGTTCACTTAGTAAGTTAGAGTATGCTACATCATCAGCATTCAAGTTTACACGTTGCATTGTACGTTGCGGAGGAGCTGTATTACCACCTACGTTGGTTTGAGGCAATTCGCCTTGGCCCATCGTTACTTTATTGAAAGATGTAATACCTTTATAGCTCCATTCATAGGCCATATCAGCCGCATCAAGGTTTGTAATAGGCGCATAGGCAGAAACTGCATATACATTGGTTGCCGCTGTAGCAGCACCTAATGCTTGTAAATATGGTTGGAAGTCAGAGTTGTTACCAGTGGCACCTTGCAATAAGGATACAGCACCACCAGCACTTGTACCATTAGTGATGATACGATTTGCATTACCTGGCATTGTGGAATCGTTAGCATGTAAGTATGCTGTTGCAGCTTGTAAGTCAACAATAACTGCAGGCGCTTTACCGATAAAGTTGCCATCGGATGCTTTATTTGTACGACCACGGGTAGCCGGGGAAGCTACTACATAGCCACGGGATAATGCGTAAAGAACACTATTAGGTTTGCCATTCTCCACTTTTGGAGTCATAGCTTGGCTTGGCATATAACCACCTACCGCATTTGGCATGAAGATAGGGGCTGTTTGCGTATTGTAACCATTTACAGTTCCATTATTAAAGTATTCTTCTGGTACATAGATATTCATGTACTGTTGATCGATATCGATAGGATTAGCCACGTAAGGGATATATTCGAAGGCACGATATTTGATTTCCTTATTATCTACAGTAGTAGACATGGACTCATAATTTTTCGCATCGAATGCAAGGCTAATTTTTGCAGAAGAATCAGCTTGTAATGGTGGTTCCATTGGTTGAGATAAAATATTTTTCTCTTCTGTTACAGCAGAACCCTTTGTGGAAGCTTCATTTCGAGCATCTACATAGGATTGAGGTAACTTGCTTTCTTGAGCCTTGGCAGCAGCCTCTGCTTCGGCTTTAGCTTTTGCCGTAGCCTCAGCTTCAGCCTTAGCTTTTGCTTCAGCCTCGGCTTGAGCTTTAGCAGCAGCTTCGGCTTTAGCTTTTGCTTCTGCTTCTGCCTCAGCTTGAGCCTTAGCAGCAGCTTCAGCTTCTTCTTTTGCTAATTGTTCGGCAGCTAAACGTTCTTGCTCTTCTTTGATAGCAGCTTGTCTTGCCATTTCTGCTTGTTGAGCAGCAATACGATCTTGTTCAGCCTTTAAAGCAGCTTGGCGTTGAGCTTCAGCTTGCTCAGCAGCGATACGATCTTGCTCAGCCTTTAAAGCAGCTTGGCGTTGAGCCTCAGCTTGTTCAGCAGCGATACGCTCTTGTTCCGCTTTTAGAGCCGCTTGGCGCTCAGCTTCAGCTTTAGCAGCAGCTTCTGCACGTTGACGAGCAGCTTCTTCCGCAGCGATACGTTCTTGTTCCGCTTTTAAAGCTGCTTGACGTTGGGCTTCAGCCTGTTGAGCAGCGATACGTTCTTGCTCAGCCTTTAGAGCCGCTTGACGTTGAGCTTCGGCTTGCTCCGCAGCAATACGTTCTTGCTCAGCTTGTAAAGCAGCTTGACGTTGAGCTTCAGCTTGTTGAGCTGCTAAGCGTTGTTGTTCCGCTTGTAAAGCAGCTTGGCGTTGTTGTTCAGCTTGTTGAGCAGCTAAGCGTTGTTGTTCAGCTTTTAAAGCCGCTTGGCGTTGAGCTTCAGCTTGTTGAGCCGCGATACGTTCTTGTTCAGCTTGTAAAGCCGCTTGGCGTTGAGCTTCAGCTTGCTCAGCCGCAATACGATCTTGTTCAGCTTTTAAAGCAGCTTGGCGTTGAGCCTCAGCTTGCTCAGCCGCAATACGTTCTTGTTCAGCTCTTAGAGCCGCTTGGCGTTGAGCTTCAGCTTGCTCAGCAGCGATACGCTCCTGTTCCGCTTGTAAAGCAGCTTGACGTTGAGCTTTAGCTTGCTCCGCAGCGATGCGCTCTTGCTCAGCTTTTAAAGCAGCTTGACGTTGAGCTTCGGCTTGCTCCACAGCAATACGATCTTGCTCAGCTTTTAAAGCCGCTTGGCGTTGAGCCTCAGCTTGCTCAGCTACTAAACGTTGTTGTTCCGCTTGTTGTTGCGCTGCAATACGGCGTTGTTCTTCTTGGATACGAAGACGCTCTTGTTCTGCAGCTTGACGTTGAGCTTCTGCGATACGAGCTTGTTCAGCTTGCTCAGCCGCAATACGTTCTTGCTCAGCTCTTAGAGCCGCTTGGCGTTGAGCCTCAGCTTGTTGAGCAGCCAAACGTTGTTGTTCCGCTTGCATAGCAGCTTGACGTTGCGCCTCGGCTTGTTGTTGTGCTACGCGTTGCTGCTCTGCCTGCATAGCCATTTGACGTTGTTGTTCTGCTAGAATTGCTGCTTGACGTTGTGCTTCAGCTTGCTTTTGCGCAACCATTTGCTGATCAACTTGATTTGCACCTGATTGTTGAGCCGCTTCTTCGGCTGCTAGTTGAGCTAATCTTTCACGTTCTGCACGTTGAATATCGCGAATAGTTAATCTTTGTTTGGCTACAACGGCTTTAGTTTGAGTTGTATTAGCAATCACTAAAGGTGTTGTAGATTCTTGTTGGACCATTACAGGCGTACGTACCACTTGTGTCGTTTGCACTTGCTGTTTGCCATCAACTTGTTTTTGTACTGTAACAGGTTCTGTTTTACGTTGTACATTCATCAAGCTGTGCATAGCCAATGTTGGTTCCATTACAGCATTAGTTTGTTTATTAACAACATATTGTGGCTGTGAAACGGCTCTTTGTTGATCAGATAAAGCTTTTGCTATATCGTTTACCGGTACTGGACGTACACGGGGAATTAAAGGTGTTACCTTTGGAGCCGCTTGTGTGGTAGCACTTGGTTGCATAACTTGTTGTGTTTGCATTACCGGTTGTGCTTGTGTAGGAACCATTTGCGGTGGTGCTACGCGAACTGGAGCCATTGGTTGTGCCTGTACAGGTCTTACGGCTGCTTGTTGTGGTGCAACAACTATTGGTTGTGTAGTTGAAGGGGTAGGCTGAGTAGCCATAGGTCGCACGACTGGGGTTGCTACATTTGTAGTACCTTGCGTCGTTGATTCAGTGGTAGTGTTCGAACCTACCAAATCATTCATGTTGAGGGTAGGGGCTGCGTGGGCAACACCACCCAACGCTGCAGCTGCAAAAAATGCAGCGGTAACCTTACGTTTCCTAGATGATTTCATGAATTACTCTCCGAACTAGATTTCAAATAATAATTTATAATTTTAAAATTTATTTATATTTATATAGTTTAACATAAATCGATATATTTGTACAATTTATGAAAATATAGATGAATACTGGATGGGTGTAAAGAAGATGAGATTAGGAAAATATAAATAAATTTAAAGTGCATAGAATATTACATATTGCTTCTAATGATTTGAAGTAGTTTTTTATTATATGTACATATTTCCATAAAATATGATATGCTTTTGGTAATTTAATTGACTTTTAATTATAAAGGAGAGAGTATGTTTAGAAAATTTTTGCTAGCCTGTACGGTATTAGCTACTTTCACTATACAGACACAAGCCATATCGATTAATGAGTTAAATAGTTCACCTCAGTTTAAAAAGGTATATCAAAAAACCGATTCCTATCAAGGTACTTATCCAAAGGATAGGCTAATAAACTATTTAAACACTTACTCTGTAGAATCACTAGAATACGCAGCACCACATTATAAATTAAAAGGTACTTTTTATACAGTTTATACATATACTCGTGGTACATTTATTACTGAATATGAAGTAACGGCCACATATAATACTAATTATTCACTAGGTTCTTTAATACACGCTAGTCAAGTGGTACAGCCATCCCCATCTATGTATGCGGTTATAAAGGCAGCACAAGATGATTCTGGCATACAGATTGATTTACGAGAGGTGAAGCGATTTAATGGGGATGGTACTGAGGTTAGTAGTACAGTTCCTTTAGTGCACCAATTACGACCTTTGGATCGTAGTCGTTCCGATCGAGATCTTTTTGCTATAGCAGATGCCATGTTTGTCGTTGCATATCAGCAGCATTTTGATGATATTGTCGTGAAATGAGGTGCCATATGAAACGTTTCTTATTTTTTATGGCCATCTTATGCGTATGGTGTGTGTTTTTTAATTCTGTGAAAGCCGTTTCTAATGTGGAATTACAAGATACGAGTCGTTTTGAACATATTATATCTAAAGGTGATACTGGTGGTGGAGATGGTAAATACATTGAGTTGAGTACAGTCAAAGATGTGTCCACAAGTACCAGTACCAAAAGTATAGAGACTAAGATTTATGTTGTATTGCCTTCGTCTAATTTGATTCGAGAATACACAATTCATTATGACTATAACTTAAATTATTCTTTTGCGAATTTAGTCGCAAGAATGCCAGAGTTTAAACAACAATTTCCGGATTTCTATTTAGGTGAAATATGGAATATAAAAATGGATGATTCTGGAATTGTTGGTACTGTTAAGGCTCAACAGGATTACACGCTGTACGGTGAAAGAAAACCTACACAACCAGGTTATAAAGGGTATGAGCATGTAACCTTCTTAACACCTACAGACTTTGATTTTGAAAGCTATCACGTTGCAAATCGTGTTTTCAAGAAAGTATTTGGCGTATTTTATGATGATGTAATCCAATAATTTATAGTGCTTAATCTTATAAGTTATAATGATGTAATCCGATAGTGTTACATAAGAAAAGGACTAGAACTCTAGGAGTTCTAGTCCTTTTACTATATGTACTTATTTAGCATATGTACGTTTTTGCTATATGTACTAGCATTATACTAGCTTTCACCATTATTTTTCAAGCTTGGTTTTAATAGTGCCAAGATGATGCAAGCGATAACGGAGCCGATTGCAATGGATGCAAGGTAAAGAAGTGGGTTACCGATTGTTGGTACTACGAAGATACCGCCGTGTGGAGCGCGTAGTGTACATTCGAAGAACATGGACAACGCACCAGCTGTACCAGCACCGATGATGCAAGCTGGCAATACGCGAACTGGATCAGCCGCTGCAAATGGGATAGCACCTTCTGTGATGAAGGAAAGGCCCATAATATAGTTTGTAATACCAGATTTGCGTTCTGCTTCTGTGAAGCGGCTAGGGAAGAATGTAGTACAAAGAGCGATTGCCAACGGAGGAACCATACCGCCTGCCATTACAGCCGCCATGATACCATATTCACCAGTAGCAAGGGCGCCAGTGCCGATAACGTAAGCGGCCTTGTTTACAGGACCACCCATATCAACGGACATCATAGCACCAAAGATAAGACCTAACAATACGCGGCTAGTAGTGCCCATAGATTGCAAGGAGTCCATTAACCAGTGGTTAAGTGCAGATACAGGAGGGTTGATGATAAAGGTAATAGCAATACCAATGAATAATACACCGAGTACTGGGTAGAAGAGAACTGGTTTTGTACCTTCTAACGCTTGAGGTAGACCAGATACTAATTTTTTAACTAATAATACTAAATAACCTGCTGCAAAGCCGGCAATCAATGCACCAAGGAAACCAGAGCCGCCTTGGTTAGCCAATAAGCCACCAACAAAACCAGCTACAAGACCTGGGCGATCAGCAATACTCATAGCAATGTAACCAGCTAATACTGGCAACATGAATCCAAAGGATGCACCACCGATTTGCATTAAGAAACCAGATAAAGGTGTGCCGGAACCGAAGTTTTTAGGGTTCGCAGGATCGAATGTATCGAATAGGAACGCAAGGGCAATCAAGATACCGCCACCAATAACGAATGGCAACATGTGAGATACGCCGTTCATCAAGTGTTTGTAGATTTGACGGCCTACGCTGTCAGATGCGCTAGCAGCGATTTCAGCGGATTCGCGGTCAGCAGCAGATGCGTGGTATACAGGTGCTGTACCAGCTGTAGCTTCACGCAATAATTCCTCCGCTTTATTGATGCCGTTAGCTACCTTTGTTTGAATCATAGGCTTGCCATCAAAGCGAGCCATTTCCACTTGGCGGTCGGAAGCGACGATAATGCATTTTGCATGTTCGATTTCTTCTGCTGTAAGCGCATCTTTTACACCTGATGCACCGTTTTTCTCAACCTTTAAGGAAATGCCCATTTCTTTAGCTTTGCGTTCTAAGGACTCCGCAGCCATGTAGGTGTGCGCGATGCCTGTAGGACAACCTGTAACGGCTAATACTTCATAGTGAGGATTATCTACAGAAATCTTAGGAGCCACCTTTTCGATAGCTTCTGTAGCTTTTTCTTCAATAGTATCAGTGATGCTTGGTGCTTCTTGAGTTTCAGGTTGTTTAATAAAGCCTTCTACAGATGGATCAAAGTTGCCATCTTCTTTAGCTGTTACGAGTTCCAAGAAACGTTCAACAGTTGGAGCAGCGATGAGCGCCTCTTTGAAATCAGGGTCAATGACCATAGTCGCTAATTTACTCAACACCTCTACATGGGTATCGGCAGCGCCTTCTGGAGCAGCAATCATGAAGAATAAGCGAGATGGCTGACCGTCGAGTGCTTCGAAATCAACACCATTAGGCACGACCATAGCGGCAAGGCCGGCTTCTTTTACACCTGTAGATTTAGCATGTGGTGTAGCGATACCATCGCCAAGGCCTGTAGAACCAGATTCTTCACGAGCGAAAACTGCTTTTAAGTATTCTGCTTTATCAGATAAGTTGCCGCCTTTTTCCATTAATTCACCTAAGGTGTAAATGGCATCGGCCTTACTTACTGGATCTGCATTCAGCAGAATGGATTGAGGTTTTAATAAATCAGTGATTTTCATATGTGTACTCCTTGATGCACATAAAATAGAAAACTAGTTAACTCGTACTTGTGAAAGTAGTGCTTCTACTTCTGCCAGCGTAGCGAGATTTTCAGAGTAAGCGGAGGCAGAACCACTGGAGATACCCCAGTAGAGCGCCTCTTGTAGGTCGCCTGTCTTTTCAAAGCCTGTAATAAAGCCAGCTACCATGGAATCGCCGGCGCCTACGGAGTTTACGAGTGTACCCTTAGGGGCAGGACTTGTATATACAGTGCCGTCAGCAGCTACTAAGATAGCTCCATCACCAGCCATGGAGATGAGCACATGTTGTGCGCCTTTCTCTTGTAATGCCTTAGCTGCCTCTACTAGGTCATCCTTTGTGGAAAGGGTACGACCAAAGATTTCGCTAAGCTCGTGATTGTTAGGTTTAATTAAGAACGGTTTATAAGGTAAGACCCGTGTAAGCAAATCTTTTGTAGCATCTACTACAATGCGAATATTTTTATGTTGTAAGCGCTCCATAATGAGTTCGTACATATCGCTTGGTAAGCTAGAAGGAATACTGCCTGCAAGGATCAATGTATCCTGCTCAGTTAATGCATCGAGCTGTTTATAGAGGGCTTCTAGTTCGTCGTCTGCGATGATAGGGCCACGGCCGTTAATTTCTGTTTCTTCGTCAGAGGCTTTCACCTTAACATTGATGCGCGTTAAACCTTCGCGGAGACGGATGAAATCCTCTTTCACACCGAATTGGTTCAGTTGTGTTACGATTTCTTCCCCTGTGAAACCGGCGATGAAACCGAGTGCCGTTGTATCCATGCCTAGGTTGTTGAGCACGATGGATACATTGATACCCTTGCCGCCACCGAGAACGTACTCTTGGGTGGTGCGATTAATGGTGCCCGTCTTGAGTTGATCAAGACGAACAATATAATCTAGGGCTGGATTAAAGGTAATGGTGTAAATCATACAAATTCCCCTTTAAGATAAATTTAATTAGCCTATGATTGGTTAATCTTGTAATTAGTGTAAATTTGATTGATTTTGTAATTAGCGTAAATTCGATTGATTTTATAATTAACGTATAATTGGTTGATCTTGATTCCGTAGTCGTAACCAGTATAGGAGTGGTACGAGGTATAGGAAGAAGGCGAATGGTACATAGCCAGCTGTACTAGTACCCATCATAACTACAGGTACATAAGCAGCGATGTTCCATGGTTGTAATGGAGCAATGAGAATGCCGCTGTTTTCAAAGTCGAGCATCACATCTTCATCTTGAATGCCTCTCTGTGCATAGGTAATGCGCATAATAGAGTGGGTCATCACCACCGCAATAGCTTGACTACAACCTACAGCACCTGTTAAAAAGGCGAGACCTACGTTTGCCGCAAATACATCACTTCGTGTTTTCGCTCGTTCTAATAGCTGTCTCACATCGTTCCAGAAGCCAACCCCTTCGAGCATGCCAGAAATGGCAGTTGCCATAAAAATGGAAAGGGTAGGGATGAACATCGTTTGTAAGCCGCCGCCGTGAATGATATCTGCTAGTGGATTATAATGTGGTAGTTCAAAGCCTGTTAAGGTATACCAGCCTAAATCAGAAAGGGTAGCTCCCTGATTGGTATAAGCTAGAATTGCCGCTACTAATGCACTAAGGCCGATAGGCCAACGGATAGATACTTTCAAAGGTAACAGACCAATGATGATGATGACTGGAATCCATAAGGTCCAATCGATGTTGAACACAAAGTGAATCGTATCAGACAGTAAGCTATTTGCATAGTTGAGAGGGAACCACTGCGATAGTATTAGGTAGAGCACTGTGGAAATAACAAGTGCTGGTAGACCATCTTTAAACATAATAGGGATGTTGGTCGATACCTTTGTATGCGTTAAGGTCGCTACGAGAGAGGCGCTAGACGATAAAGGCCCGTTCCGATCACCAAAGTAAGCGCCAGCAATGATGGCGCCTGCTACGATATTTTCTGGAATGTTACCGGCTTTTGCCATCGTAATGAGTACAATACCTATGGTACCCACAGTGCCAAGGGCAGTTCCTAATAGCATGCTCACCAGTGCTGTTAATAAAAAGGCACAAGCGATAAAGATAGAAGGATCAATCAAGTCGATGCCTGTGGCGATAATTATAGGTATAATACCTGCCGCTTGCCACATGGCGATGAGCCAACCGATGAGCAGGAATATTTGCATCACCACAATAGATGTTTTAGCACCTGTCCATGATAGGTTTAGTAGTTCCTTTGGTTGGTACCCTTTGCGGTAGAACACATAAGCCATAATGCACCATACTACAATCAAGGCGTAACCGATGGCAATGCTATTGGCTACGGCGATGATGATGACGAGTATGGATAGGAGTAAGCCTAAGAGGGGCTCTGTATTTTTCGGCATCAGTGAACGGCCTTGTTGATACTTTAGAAACGCATTTAATATGAGTTGTAACCACTTCATCTTAATCGATAGGAAGTTCTGTTTCGAAGACTTCCTCAGCAGGGCCTGTCATGAGCACCGTGCCATCCTCCAAGTATGAAATATGCAATGTTCCTAAGTAAAGTTCTACGTCTACTTCGCGACCTGTTAAGCCTTTTTCGAAGGACATAACGGCAGAGGCACAAGAGCCTGTACCACATGCTAGTGTAGCGCCAGCACCGCGTTCCCATGTGCGAACCTTGATGTGTTTGTCGTTTACTACTTCAATGTAGTTAACATTTGTATTGGATGGGAATGCATCGTGTTTTTCAAGGATTGGACCTTGTGTCGTAACAGGGGCGTTTGTAATATCTTCTACGTAAACCTCTGTATGCGGTACACCGAGCAATACAGAGCTCACTGTTACAGTTTCGCCATTTACATCAATGTCTACGTCGATGACCTTATCCATGTCTACATTCATAGGTACATCTTTACTGTTAAAGAATGGCTTGCCCATGTCTACTGTTACTAGTGTAACCACACCATTTTCGATGGTTAAGGTTGGCTTCATAACACCTGCTAATGTTTCGATGGTGAAAGTTTCTTTTGTAATTTCTCCGTGTTCGTAAGCGTATTTGGCAAAGCATCGAATACCATTGCCGCACATTTCAGCTTCACTGCCATCGGAGTTGATGATGCGCATGCGCACATCACATGTGTCAGATGGTACAACAATGACTAAACCATCAGCACCAATGCCTGTACGGCGATCGCAAAGGCGAATGGCTAAATCAGTATAGTCCTTGTTAGCACCTTGAGGGTCGGCAAAGAGGATAAAATCATTGCCAAGACCATGCATTTTTGTTAATTTCATAAAGTCTCCTATCAATAAGTAAGACTTTCACCATGAAGCCCGTGAAAGTCTCATATGTATAATATTATATATTCTATATTATTATATCATAAATGGCTTTCAATTATGGGGTGTAACTTTATAAAATTAAAGTAAAAACAAGCAAAAAATGACCTCCTTTTAAAGTACTTGTTATAGTACGTATTAAGACGGTTGAGAAATATGAACATGAGTTAAAAATTAACCCACGTGGGACAACCTGAAAGGCGGATATATAGGGCTCTATTACTTTATTGTTTACCGTAGAAATGATAAAATAAAGAGTAATGTAGTTTATCGTAATAGAAAGAGGAACACATATGCGAATTCAAGGGATTTCTGGATCTCGTGGCGTTGCAGTAGGCAATGTATATAGATATATTCAAGAGGAAATTGTCATTCCTGATTACACTGTAGCAGAGGATCAGGTAGAAGCGGAAATTGGTAAGTTTGCTGCTGCTATGGCATCTACCTTAAAACAATTGGATACAATCCGTCAAAAGGCTTTGAAAGAAATGGGCCCTGAAGAGGCGGCTATTTTTGAAGCACATATGCAAATTGCTCAAGACCCATCTTTATCTGATGGTATTAAATCCCTCGTTGAGTCTAGCCATACTAATGTTGTAGCGGCTACAGCTCAAACCATTGAAACCTTTGCCAATATCTTCCTTGGTATGGAAGATCCATACATGCGCGAACGCGGCGCAGATATCAAAGATATCGGGGATCGTTTGATGCGCAATATGTTAGGTATGAACCCTCGTGGCTTATCCCATATTTCTGGGGAGGTTATCTTGGTGGCTCATGATTTGGCTCCATCCGATACGGCTTCTCTTGATAAAAATGTGGTAAAAGGCATTGTAACAGCTGCTGGTGGCCCTACATCTCATGCGGCTATCATGGCACGTACATTGGAAATTCCTGCCGTTATGGGCGTTGGTGATATTGAAGGCTTCGTAGATGGTGAGAAAGCCGTTGTACTCGGTACAGATGGTATTGTTGAAACAAATCCATCTGATGCGGATTGGGCTGAATATACAAATCAAGCTACTGCATACCAAGAGGAATTAAAACGCTTGCGCGAATCTGCCAATCTTGAAGCTAAGACTACAGATGGTCATCATGTAGAGTTATTTGGTAATATCGGCAAGTCTAAAGATGCTAAACATGCTCTTACAATGGGCGCACAAGGTATCGGCTTATACCGTACAGAATTCTTGTACATGGAAAACGATGAATTGCCAGCAGAAGATGTACAGTTCGAAGAATATAAAAAAGTTGCAGAAGATATACAGGGGCAGCCTGTTATCATCCGTACCATGGATATTGGTGGTGACAAGGAATTGAAATGCCTTGATTTGCCAAGTGAAATGAATCCATTCCTTGGTTACCGTGCAATTCGTATTTCCTTGAACCGTCCAGATATCTTCAAAGTACAATTGCGTGCGTTATTGCGTGCTAGTGCCTTTGGTGATATTCACATCATGTACCCTATGATTGCTTCCGTAGAAGAAGTGAAACAAGCGAATGCTATGCTTGAAGAATGTAAGGCAGAACTTACAGCAGAAGGCAAAGAATTCAATAAAGATATTAAGGTTGGCATCATGATTGAAGTACCAGCAGCTGCTGTTATTTCTCCGATCTTGGCAAAATACGTAGACTTCTTCAGTATTGGTACCAACGATTTGTGTCAATATACATTGGCAGTAGACCGTATGAACGAATCTATTGGCGCTCTATATCAACCATTGCATCCAGGCGTATTACGTCTTATTAAGCATGTTATCGATGCGAGCCATGAACAAGGTAAATTTACAGGCATGTGTGGTGAACTCGCTAGTGATCCTGTGGCTACCATGATCTTATTAGGCTTGGGTCTTGATGAATTCTCCATGACAGCATCTTCTATACCACTTATTAAGAAAATCTTGCGCTCTGTTTCTAAAGCAGAATGTGAAGATGTGGCTAATAAAGCACTTTCCATGGATACAGCAGAAGAAATTACAGACTATGCTAAATCTGTACTAGCTGAAAAAGGCTTACTATAATTCTGTTGTATAGCAAATAACTTTCAATATACTTGAATTGAAAGGCTTGAAATTGATACAATATATCTATTAGAACGTATGGGATAGGCACAGCCTATCAAGATAGAAAGAGGTTATCATGAAAGAATTAACAGTAGAAATTACTAACGAATCTGGTTTACATGCTCGTCCTGCTACAGCTTTCACACAATTGGCTGCTAAATATGCTTCCAAATTGACAATCGCTGCTAACGGCAAAACAGCTGATGCTAAATCCATCTTAACTGTATTGACTTTGGGCGCTACAAAAGGTACATCCGTTACATTGACAGCTGACGGTGCTGACGAAGACGATGCACTTGCTGCATTAAGCGAATTCTTAACAACTAACCACGACTAATACAATGTGGTAATACAAAGGACTCTACGAATGTAGAGTCCTTTTTTGTTGATCTATATGTTTTATGTATATGATTTTTGTATATGTTTTATGTTTTGGTTGATTTGATTAAATGTTACCTTTAATTTAATATGGCGAATTTACAAAACTATTAGCGTGTAGTTTCAAGTAAAAAAAGAAGAGGCGGTTTAGCCTCTTCTTTATTTTCCCATGTTTGCAAAGCGCTCTACAGCCTTTGTAAAGTCGCTAATGGTTTTTTCTACGTCACCGTGTTCGATACCATCTCGTACGCAGTGGTTGATATGCCCTTCAAGGACTACTTGACCTACTTTATGTAGTGCAGACTTAGCTGCATTAATTTGGCTCAACACATCTTCGCATGGAATGTCTTCTTCAATCATTCGATCAATAGCTTGCACTTGACCAAGGATTTTACGCAATCGACGATGTAGATTTTCTGAATCCATACATTGTTTCATAATACTCCTCCAATGGGCATGTTTTTTATCATCCTTATTATTATACTCCATGTAAAGTTTGTAATACAACTTAATAAGTATACCTAATATGCATTAAATCTACATATATAGATTTATATTGTATATGGATGTATGTGAATATCTGTATTCAAAGGTACATTTAAATATATACTTTTAAAATAGCATGGCATGTATTTTATATTATACACATCTATTTAGACCTTGTAATATATATCTTCTTCTTAATTGATGTGATACAATACATTTAATACACAATGTGTTTGTATATGTATATAAGGTACTGTAATGCATATAGAATTTAAATTTGTCTATAGGTATATACTACGGGCCTTTATGAAATAGGTGAAAGCAATGAAAGTGTTTCGCTACCTTCGGAACCTAGTGGTATTTGTGTTAGTTATGATACTGGCCGTGTTTATATATGATGGATACCATAGGGTTCAAGGTACAGATCGTGAAAGTAACGCGCATACAACTGTTGAAAAACGCATAGAACAAGGTGAAGATACCCTTAGTCGCACAGATCGTATTATACGATTATTTACCTTTAAAGAAAAGGTAGAGACGGCACTGAACCAACGTGTTTCTAAAGAACATTGGGTAAAGGGAGATGTCATTCCAGAATATACAAAGAATGCACTCATCGCCATAGAGGATAAGCGATATTATAAGCATGGTGCTATAGATGTACTTGGTATCATTCGCGCCTTTTATACGAATACCATTGCTGGTGAAACTGTAGAGGGTGGCAGTACGATTACACAACAAGTCGTAAAAAATCTTTTCCTTTCGTCAAAACGCATTATGAGCCGTAAGATAGAAGAAGCTATCTTGGCGAGTGAAATGGAACATTACTACACGAAGGACGAAATCCTCACCATGTATTTAAATACCGTATATTATGGTCATAATTACTACGGTATCTACGAAGCAGCTCATGGCTACTTTGGAACAAGCCCAAGCCGATTGACATTAGGTCAAAGCGCTATGCTCGCAGCCTTGCCTAACGCACCATCCTACTTAGATCCTTATACGAATTATAAAGGGGCTAAGGCACGACAAAAACTAGTACTCGAACAAATGGTAGACCAAGGAATGATTACACAAGCTGAGGCTGACTATGCATACCAACAAGACCTAGGACTTGTGGAAGAATAATTAAATATATAATATATATATAATCTATAATCTCTGTTGGCTGATTACTATTGGCTAACAGGGATTTTTTGCAAAGATAGTTACGTTCCGAAATATATTATTAAATTGAATAAAAATAATGCTTGCATTTATAATTATACAGGTGTATACTATTTTTTGTCAGAAAGAGGGAATGACCGTTGAGTTAGATGCCACGGTGCTTTCACAATTATCTGATATAATATTGATTATATGAGTTTAAATACATAGTAAGTTTTTTATGAGGTGTTATCATGGGTAAAGCAAATAAAGTAGTACTCGCATATTCTGGTGGTTTGGACACATCTGTTATCATTCCTTGGTTAAAAGAAAATTATGGCGCTGAAGTTATTGCAGTGTGTGTAGACTTGGGACAACCTGAGGATTATGATGCAGTTGAGAAAAAAGCAATTAAATCTGGTGCTTCTAAAGCGTACATCGTAGACGCTAAAGAAGAGTTCGTAAAAGATTATGTATGGCCAACAGTAAAAGCTGGTGCAATTTATGAAGGTAAATATTTATTAGGTACATCCTTCGCTAGACCTTTGATTGGTAAAATCCTTGTAGATATTGCTAAAAAAGAAGGCGCTGATGCTATCGCTCACG
>NZ_CAJLUB010000019.1 GCF_905209685.1 uncultured Veillonella sp.
ATCTGTACTTTATGGTTATCCTTCTATGGTTCTACGTGATGATGCCACTATGGCGGGCCATGGTGAAAGTCATTTTAAAACGCCCAGTATTTTGGATGGTCTTACTATTTGTTATCCAAGTTGGTATCGATTATGTTTCATCTTACATGTTGGGCCGTTGGGTAACAGAACACCTTAGCAATAATCCTGTCTTGAAATATCTCTTTGATATGAGACTCAACTATTGGGTTATCCATTATGTGTGGATATTCTTGCTAGGGGCTGTATGTGCTGAACGATATGAAACGGTATGCGAATACATGTGGCGCTATCGCTACTTGTTAGGTGTTAGTGCAGTAGGTTCTATATTGTTAATGCTCGGATCCTATTACTATGTCATGGACGTATGGCATTATACAGTACTAGAAGCCATTTATACGGTTCATCAAATGAGTCCAATGGGTGTCCTCTATACGGGATTGGGAACGCTCTTTAGTTTGTTCTTGTTCCAAACCTTACCAATGAATGCGACTATGGAGTCCACTTGGTCAGAAATAGGGGATAAGTCCTACGGCATTTATTTAGCACATCCATTCTGGTTGTTAATCATCTCTGGCGTGATGGCTAAATACAATCTTTTATATACCGTGGTCAACGTGCTGGCTATGTATGTGATGGCGCTAGGCCTGTCCTATTTGACTGCCGTGACATTAAACCATGTACCTAAACCATTACGTAAATTTATATTGGGACATTAATAATATACATCCGCTAGGATATAGTTTTTAGCTATGGCATCCTAGCGGATTTTTGTATATCTAAGTTATATCTTTCACAAAGTAAAGTGTGAAAATTTGAAAGTAATTGTGATATAATAAGTCCATGATGATTACTACTTGATAGAGTAACGATATAGAAAAAGAGGTGCTCCTATGCAAGAATTAACATATTTTAATGGCGAGTTTGTTGAACCAGGTGCCAAAGTTATCAGTATTGATGACCGTGGCTATTTGTTTGGTGACTCTGTATACGAAGTGGTACGTGTTGTAAAAGGCCGTTGCTTCGCATTGTCTTACCATCAAGATCGCTTGTATCGCTCTATGCGTGAAATGGATATTCCCGTAAAAATGACCCCAGATGATTTAACAGAATTGCACGAAATTTTAATCGAGCAAAGTGAAATCAAAGAGGGCTATATTTATTTGCAAATCTCTCGTGGTGTAGCGCCACGTCATCATGCATATGATCGTTCTAAACTAGAACCACAAATGCTCATGTCTATCCGTAATTTGGATATGGATGCAGTTAATAAATTGGGTGAAGGTGTAAAAGCAATCGCATTGCCTGATGAACGTTGGGACCATGTAGATGTTAAGACTACTAACTTGATTCCAAATATTTTGGCTCAAACTAAAGCAGAAAAGAAATTTGCTTATACAGCTATGTTATTCCGCGATGGCATCTGTACAGAAGGTGCTACATCTAATGTATTTGCTGTAAAAGATGGTATCTTGTATACGCACCCAGCAGATAATCATATCTTAAAAGGTATTACGCGCCAAATGATTTTGACTCGCGTAGCACCGTCTCTAGGTATCACCGTTATTGAAAAAGAATTCGACCGCGCCTTTGTAGATGATGCGGATGAATTATTCTTTACCGATACAATTGGTGGTGTCATCCCAATTACTAAGCTAGACAGAAATCCAGTATCTGGTGGTAAACCAGGTGCTATTACACTTCGTCTACGCGAAGCATTAGAAAAATTGATGGAAGAAGGTTTGCCTTAATAGGTTATCTACTTTCATAGAATGGTAAACTTTTACCTTAAGAAAGGACATTATTTTGATTCAATTACAACACATTAGTAAAGTCTATGAAGGCGCTAGTCGTGTGGAAGCATTAAAAGATATTAGCCTTGACGTTAAAGAAGGTGAAATCTTTGGCATTATCGGTCAATCTGGGGCCGGTAAATCCACATTGATTCGATGCATCAATATGCTCGAAGCTCCTACATCTGGCTCTGTTATCGTTAATGGTACAGATTTAACAACACTTAGTAAATCCGATTTGCGTAAAGCGCGCAAAGATATCGGCATGATTTTCCAACATTTTAACCTATTGTCCTCTCGTACTGTATATGACAATGTGGCATTCCCATTGGAACTACAAGGGATGAGCAAATCTGAAATCAAGGAACGCATTATGCCAATTCTTGATATCGTAGGCCTTACCGACCGTATGAACAACTATCCATCTCAATTGTCTGGTGGTCAAAAACAACGTGTTGGTATTGCTCGTGCCTTAGCTTCTAATCCAAAGGTTCTTCTTTGTGACGAAGCTACATCTGCCCTTGACCCACAAACAACAGAATCCATTTTGAAATTGTTGAAAGACATCAATGAAAAAATGGGCCTTACTATTGTACTCATCACACATGAGATGCATGTTATCCGTGAAATCTGTGATCGCGTAGCGGTTATTGAAGGCGGTGTCATTCTCGAAGAAGGCTCCACTGTTGAAGTATTTACACATCCACGAGAAAATACTACAAAAGAATTTATTAGTTCTGTAGTCAGTGAAAACTTGCCACCAGAAGCTTTGGAGCACTTGGAATTGCACGACCAATGGGTTGGTGGTACAGCTCCATTAGTGCGCCTTAAATTTACAGGCCAAGCTACGGATGAACCTGTAGTAGCAGGCCTTGTACGCCGCTTTAACCTCGATGTAAGCATCCTTTTCGGTGGTATTGATTACATCCAAAATACATGCGTTGGTCGCCTCATTGTTATCTTGAATGGTGATCCTGAAAATGCACAAGAGGGCTTAGACTACATCAAAACATTACCAATTGAAAGCGAGGTGATCGGTTATGTCAGAGCAAATAATTAACCTTCTCATAACTGGTACCCTTGATACATTGCAAATGACCATTATCTCTACGATTATGGCTATGTTGCTTGGTATTCCTCTCGGGGTTGTTTTGGTAGTCACATCTAAGGGCCATATTTTAGAAAATGTAGCGCTTAATAAAGTATTAGGTGCCATCGTCAATGCAACGCGTTCCGTACCATTCATCATCTTGATGGTAGCTATCATTCCATTTACGCGTATGGTAGTAGGTACATCTATTGGTACAACAGCTGCTTGTGTACCGTTAACAATTGCGGCGATTCCATTCTTGGCGCGCCTTGTAGAAACATCTATTAAAGATATTAACTTTGGTGTTATTGAGGCGGCTCAATCTATGGGTGCAAGCCCACTCCAAATTATTTGGAAGGTTTTATTACCTGAAGCATTGCCTACCATTATCGACAATGTAACGGTTCTTATCGTTAACCTTATCGGTTACTCTGCAATGGCTGGTGCTATCGGCGGCGGTGGCCTTGGTGATATTGCTATCCGATATGGTTACCAACGTTTCCAAGCTGATATCATGATTGCTACCATCATCATCTTGATCATTTTGGTACAATTAGTACAAATGATTGGTGATGCTTGGTCTAAAGCGATGAATAAGAAGTAGGAGGACCCTATGAGCATCAATGAAAAATTGAGAAGTCAGCAAAACGATGAGTTATTCACCGCTATTTTAACGCTTGAAAATACAGAGGAATGCTATGCATTCTTCGAAGATATCTGTACGATTAATGAATTGAAAGCTCTATCTCAACGCTTACAAGTAGCTAAAATGTTACGCGCAGGTGATAGCTATGAAAAAATCGTAGAAGAAACAGGCGCAAGCACGGCTACCATTAGTCGTGTGAAACGATGCTTAGTCTATGGTGCTGATGGCTATACATTAGCCCTTGATCGTCTAGGTGCAAAATAACATAAACATGCATGACAACGGTGGCCTTTTGGCGACCGTTGATGTGCTATCTGTAGGAGGTTTATATGGAGTGGCTTATTGAGGTAACGGGGTTACCCTTTGATATCCTAATTCTCGTTTTGCTCGCTGTAGCAGGTGCCTTTGCAGGCTTTGTAGACTCCATTGTGGGCGGTGGGGGCCTAATTTCTGTTCCTGCTATGCTATTGACGAATCTTCCACCCAGTATGGCATTAGGTAGTAATAAATTATCTAGTATCTTTGGTGCTGGTAGTGCGTCAATTACATTCTTAAGAAATCATATGGTTGATTTCTCCTTGGTCCGCAAATTACTACCCTTTACATTTATAGGATCCATGCTTGGTACCTTAGCCGTCGTATCGTTGCCACCGTTATATGTAAAACCTATCATTATTGTCCTTCTTGTTGGTGTCACACTATTTGTGGTATTTAAAAAGGACTGGGGCGAGGTGAATCGTACGTCTCAGGTGGCGGGCAAAGCATTATATATATGTATGGCTTTTGCTCTTGGTATTGGTATTTATGATGGCTTTATTGGACCTGGTACAGGTACGTTTTTGATTATGGGCTTTATCTTTACTGGTTTTGATTTCTTACATGCTTCTGCGAATGCAAAAATATTGAATTTTACTAGTAATTTAGCATCCTTACTTGTGTTCTTATACTTAGGGCACGTTAATATTAAATACGGCCTTGCTACAGGGGCAGGTCAAATTATAGGCGCTTATTTAGGATCTCATTTAGCTATTGCTAAGGGTTCCTCATTAGTACGTGTTGTGTTCTTGTCGGTAACGACAGTGATGTTGTTGAAATTGGTCTATGACTATGTTTCAACATTGTAGGAGGGCAAGGTATGCCTCATAAAAGTGATGTACAAGTGGCATTGATTAGTGGTGGCACATCGGGAATCGGATTTGCTACGGCAAAATTGCTTCTTAAAGAAGGCTGGTGTGTTGTTATCAATGGTCGTGATGAAAAATCAGGACAAAAGGCTAAGATGAAATTGCGCCGCTATTCTTCAAGGGTGCAGTACATCCAAGGTGATGTATCTAAAATTGAAGATTGTCAGCGTATTGTAAAAGAAACAGTCAAACTATTTGGCGGTGTATCTGCTCTCGTAACAGCCGCAGGCTACTATGAAGAAGAATTACTATCTGATGTAACAGAGGCTGCTTTTGATGAAATGTTTGGCACCAATGTGAAGGGAACGGTCTTCTTGTGCCAAGCTGCACTACCCTATTTGCGCTCTACAAAGGGCAGTATCGTAACGGTAGCCAGTGATGCAGGCTTGCAAGGTAATGTAGCTTGTTCTGTATACGGCGCTTCAAAAGGGGCGGTGGTGAGCTTTACAAAATCTCTATCCCTAGAAATGGCACCGCATAATGTGCGTGTTAACTGTGTATGTCCAGGTGATGTAGATACATCCTTAGTAGATAAGCAAATTGCCAATGCTCAACAAGATGCAGAGGCTGCTAAGGCTGAAATGGGGCAACATTACCCATTAGGTCGTATTGGTCAACCTCATGAAATCGGAGAGGTAATTGTATTTTTATTGAGTAGTAAAGCGTCCTTTGTAACGGGTGCTGCGTGGACTATCGATGGTGGTCTCACTAGTTGGTAATATTGAAAATCTTGGATAATATTTTGCTTTTTAAATTTTAGGAGAATTGTAAAAATTCATTCCCCTTATACCAATAGAATGGTATAATAATACTAATAATATGACCTATAGTTGGTTCACAACAAAGGAGAATACTTATGGCAGAATATAATGGCGTAACACTTGAGCCACTTATGGATGGTTCTCAAGATCGTGACTATCAAGTTGAACAATTTATTTTCTGGGGTGCAGGTCGTGCGGCGGCTTTAGCATTGTCCCCTAAATTCAGCAGTGTTGCTTTGTGCGCCAATGCAACGTATATGGTAACTCGCATTGCCCATCTTTACGATGTAGAATTGCAATCTGGTGCCGTAGTGGGTCTAGTTGGTGGTCTTAGCACAGCTGTAGGTACAGCTGCTGTATCCCTTTTGATCCCTCTTAAAGCAGTTCGTGTACCGGTTGCTATCGGTTTGACATATGCAATTGGTAAAATTGCACATATCTGGATCCAAGATGGTATGCCTTCTGATATCGAACGTTATAAACCAATGGTTGCAGAATTCCTTGAAAGCGGTAAAGCTATTGCTGGTGACATCATTCGTGATGCAAGCGCTAGCATTCCTTTCACACAAGGTCAACGTGACGTTTGGGCTGGTATTGCTAATGAAACAGGTCTTGCTAAAGAGACATTGAAACAAGTTTACGAAGAAAAAGTAACACCTGCTATCGATAAATGGAATACAGAAACTAAATATCAACTCCATGACAATGCAGCGGAAGTTGTAGCAAAAGTATCTGATGCAGCGAAAGAAAAAATCGACGCTGCTAAAGAAAATATTGATGTAGCCAAAGAATTGGCTAAAGGTGGCGTAGAAGTGGCTAAAGCTTCTGCACAAGCTGCAGTAGAAACTGCAAAAACTAAAGCTAATGATGCTGTAGAAACAGCCAAAGATGTTGCTGCAAACACTGTTAACACAGCAAAAGATAAAATTGGTGGTTTGCGCAAATAGGCGCTAAAGGATTATTACGATGAATCCATTAAAGATTATTACATATGGTAAGTATTTTAACGAATCTAAATTCGTCGCTTTTTTAGGGCGATATGGTAAAAAGCTTGCCTTTGTACAACGAGCAGTGACCTTGTTCCTCTGCATGCGTGACAAGGACACTCCAAAATATGTAAAAGCAGTCATTGCTGGTGCCTTAGGGTATCTCGTGTTACCTATTGATATTGTACCGGATACAATTCCTGTATTAGGTTGGGTAGATGATGTAGCAGTACTTGGCCTTGCCTTCAAGGTTGCCAATCGTTACATCAAAACTAGTCATCAAGAAGAGGCAAAAAAATACTTCCCATTTGGTGGCAGTAACTAGCTTTTAACCATAAAGGCAGTTTGATCCGTTGCGGTTGAACTGCCTTTATTTATTTGACACACTAAAGTAATAGATATACAATGAAAATTGTATTCTATAAAAAGAGAAGGAAAAATTTATGCATATTGCTTCAGTAAATGTACGCTTTTACGAAACCGATATGATGGGTATTGCGCACCATAGTAACCATTTTAGATGGTTTGAACTGGCGCGCATTGAATTCCTTCGTAAAATCGGTGTAACCCTGTGGGATATGATGAATGAGGATATTGTATTTCCTATTATGAATGTATCCTGCAATTATAAAGAACCAGCAAATTTCGATGATGAGCTACATATCGAAACCTATTTGGTTAAGATGACGCGTGCTCAAATGGTATTTCGATATCGTATGCGCCGTGCCAGTGATGGTGCTCTCCTAGCTACGGGGGAGACTAAGAATGCATTTATGTCAAAATCAACAGGTAAAATTGTGCGATTAGACGACACTTTTTATCAGCCTATGTTAGCAGCTGTTGAGGAGATGCCTAATGAGTAATGTACAACAATTGCCTATCGGTGTATTTGACTCCGGTGTAGGCGGGCTATCTGTTTTAAAGGTCTTACAAGAACAATTTCCTAACGAAGACTTCATCTATATTGGCGACAATGCGAATAATCCTGTAGGGAATCGCAGTGATGATGAAATTACATATTTAGCTTGTCGTATTGCAGAGGCTCTTGAAAAACAGCCTGTTAAATTGATGGTCATTGCTTGCAATACGTTTACTGTTGTAGCCCTTGATGCGGTGCGCGAACGCGTATCTGTACCAGTTATTGGTGTGTCACAAGGTGTGAAAACAGCGATTAGTCAAAGCAAAAGCAAGACGATTGGTATCATGGCGACGGTAGCGACTGTGAATAGTCATATTCATAAACATGTAGCACTTGAAGTTGATCATGAAGTGTTTGTTTGGGAACAACCTTGTCCTGAACTAGCAGGCCTCATCGAGCAAGGTCATTTAGATGACTTCTTTGTACGTGATGTATGTACTGATTATTTAGAGCCTTTATTGTCTCGAGAAATTGAGGTCGTAGTGTTGGGCTGTACACATTTCCCATTTGTACAACCTTTGCTAGAGGAGCTAACGTCAGGGCGCATTCAATTTATCGACCCTGCTTTTGAAACAAGTGAGTTAGTTCGTCGTAGATTAGAGAGTAAGGATTTGATTAATCCTCAAAAATCTGCAGGCACTGTGACATTGTATTTTACAAAGGATGTAGAGCTTGGTGATACATTGAGTGCTTCCTTCCTCGATACAAATTGTCGTACTATTGAACATATTACATTGTAAAGGAGATGCCCTATGTGGTTTTATAACATCCTAAGTGTAGTAATAGGTATTATTGTAGCTATTGCCGCTTTGTATTTATTATTCCGTTTGTTCGTATTGAAACAAGGTAATGAAAAGGTTATCTTGTTGCCAAAACGTGCGACAAACTTCCAAGTATCTGATCGTAATTTTGAATCCATTACCTTGTTCTGTGACATTCCATTTGTGAACAAAGGCCGTCAACTTGGTACAATTATGGATTTGTTCCCACGTCCATTGTTGCCAGAGGAACATTTTGATGCGGTAAAAGTAGATGCATGGGCTATGGACATTAATCGTCCTCGTCATGATGGCTATTTTGAAGCAGTTATCATCAAACCTCGCAAAGGCGGTACTATTCGTGTATTCGTTACATTGACAGGTAAAAATGGCAATATTCGTGAAGATATTAAGGGCTTCCCTTATATGGACATCGATATTTACTACCAAATCGTAGGCCGTACAGATTATCATATCGATAAACAACGTATTCGTTTGACTGCTGAAGAAGTTCAAGCAGCATTGGTTCAATAAGGAGGCATAACAATGGCAGAATTAGAGTTAGTATGTGTGCCAACACGTATTCTTACAGATAATGATGACATCGTGGATGCTATCGTTGAATTTGGCGGTCATAACATTGGACCTGAAGATATCGTTTGTGTAGCTGAATCTGTAGTAGCTATTACACAAGGTCGTTTTACACGTCCTGAAGAGCTAGATGTATGCTGGCAAGCTCGTTTGATCAATCGTTTTATCCATCCAGATGGTTCTATGGCATCCATTTACGGCATGCAATCCGCTATGAACTTGGATGGTAAATGGAAAGTATTAGGTGCCTTTATTTTAGGTGCTATTGCTAAAATTTTCCGCAAACCAGGTGTATTCTATGCAATTGCTCGTGCAGCATCCTTAACTGATGACGTAACCGGCACAATGCCTCCATTTGATAAGCACATTGTATTTGGTCCAAAGGATCCAGATAAAGTAGCTGAGAAAATCGTATCTCGCACAGGCTGTTATGGCGCTGTTGTAGCTGACGTTAATGATTTGAAACGTTCCGCTGTATTAGGTACAAGCCGTGGCATTGACGGTAACAAAATTGCACAATTATTGATCGATAATCCATTTGGTAATGATAGCCAAATGACTCCGATTGTTATCATTAAAAATTACGCATCTGTATCTGGTAAATAACAGAAGGCTGTACTCATCACATAGAGATGGGTACAGCCTTTTTATATATTGTGAAAGTTAAAGGAGGTTATATGTTACTAGGTTTAGATGTAGGTGGTACTTTCACAGATGCGGTCATCATCGACGGTCATCGTGTAGTAGCATCTGCTAAAAGACGGACTACGAAGGATAATCTAATGCAAGGAATAGGTGAGGCATTAGATGCAGTTTTGACAGGCTGTAATACATCAAATATTGAACAAGTTACTCTATCCACTACAGTGGTAACAAATACCATTGTAGAACAGAAGGAACAAGTAGTAGATCTCTATGTAGTAACTGGGCCTGGTCGTAACGTAGACGATATATTCCCTGTGAGTCCTATATATCTTCAAGGCTATACAGATCATAGAGGGATTGTGGTAGAAAGCACACCTCTAAATGCAGTGCGAGATATTGCTAAAATGGTTCAATCCCGTAGTGGCACTGATTTAGCCGCTGTATCTGCTAAATTTGGGGTACGAAATCCTCAAGAGGAACTATCGATAACAGAAGAACTGAAAGATAAGTATAATACCATTTCTAATGGCAGCTTATTAAGTGGCTCTTTGAATTTCCCTCGCCGTACCATTAGCGCCTATTTTAATAGTGCTGTTACACCTGTATTTACTATTTTTAAATGTAATGTTGAAGAGGCCCTTAGCATTCGTAATATTAAGGCTCCACTCCATATTTTGAAAGCTGATGGCGGTTCCTTGCCTATGGAGCATATGGTGAGTCGACCTGTAGAGACTGCTTTTACGGGACCTGCAGCTACTGTGCTTGGCTTATCTGCCCTTGGTGCAATTGGTGAAGAGCATACAGTTGCTTTAGATATTGGGGGCACTACAACGGATATTTCTCTGTGGAAACACGGCAAACCATTAATGACGAAAAATGGTGTATCCATCCGTGAGTACCCTAGTGCAGTTCGATCCTTTGCAGTTACCTCCGTCGGTATTGGTGGTGAATCTGTGGTTCGCATAGTAGATGGTGACGTTACAGTCGGACCAGAACGGGTGGGCCCATCGGCGGCCTTAGGTGGCGCGGAACCTACATTAGGGGATGCACTCATTGTACTGGGCCATGCAAACTATGGTGATATGAAGCTAGCCATCCAATCTATGGAGGCATTAGCCAATAGATTACCTGCGTCATTACATGACAGCTTAACATCTGACTCGACTAAAGTTCAACAGCAATTAGGTGATTCTATTACGGCTTCTGATGTGGCACGCTTAATAGTCAATAAGGCATTAGAAACAATTCAGCATGGTATAGATGAGGTGGTAACGGCAGAGAATAAACGACCTATTTATGTAGTGGCGGATATTGTGAATCCCGATGTATTTGTACCTGCTCAAATCGTTGTAGTAGGCGGTACGGCGCCTAGCTTAGGACCAAGTATCGGCGAGTATTTGAATGTGACTGTTACAATTCCAGAGAATGCGGCGGTGGCTAATGCTATCGGTGCGGCCTTAGCGTTATCGACTATTGAACTTACGGTTCACGTCGATACAAAACGGCGGTTACTAGTCATTCCTGAATTAGGGATTAAGCAACAAACCTGTACCTTGCAGCGGGTAGAACAAGTTGTGGAACGTGCTAAAGAGGCCCTTAGTGAAGAAGCATTGCGGTTAGGCCTTGGTAAGGACCAAGATATAGAGGTGATTAGTATCGAAGACTTCCCTGTAGTAGAGGGCTGGCAATCGATGGAACGGTTAATCACCGTGAAAGTACAACTAGCAGCGGGGGTGAAACAGTATGTGGAATAAAGGACTATCCTATCGCGAGCGTCATGGACTTGGACACAAGGGTACAAATGAAGGCATTCATACAAATGTAGGTGATACGCTACATACTGATAGAAATGCGTCAAAACATAGTCTAGGTTTAGTATTTTTTCCTGCCTTTGACTGGAAGATTTCTGAAACCCATCCAGAACGACAAGAGAGATTACTGTACACTCGGGATCAAATCGTAGAGGAAGGCTTATTAGATATACCTAATATTAAAGAATATAATCCTATCGTTGCTGATTGGGATACCATAGAGCGTGTCCATGTGGGCGCCCCTGATTTAGAATCTTGGGTAACGGAAGCACATCGCGTATCTGCGGGCGGTGCTATTGCGGCTGCTGATGCGGTTATGCGAGGTGAAGTAGATCGTGCCTTTGCCCTCGTTAGACCTCCAGGGCATCATGCAATGGCCATGGTGCATGGTATTCGTGGATTTTGTACCATAAATATTGAAGCCGTCATGATTCAGCATATGCGCCAAACCTATGGTATTAAACGCGTTGCTGTGGTAGATACAGATGTACATCATGGCGATGGCTCTCAAGATGTGTTCTATCATGATCCAGATACGCTATATATTAGTTTCCACCAAGATGGACGGACCCTATATCCTGGAACAGGCTTTATGGATGAATTTGGTGGACCACAAGCCATCGGTGGCAATATAGATATCCCATTACCGCCAGGAACAGGTGACGAAGGCTTGATGAAGGTCATGCGTGAACTCGTATTACCTATCTTAGAAGAGTTTAATCCAGATATTGTTATTAACTCTGCAGGACAAGATAATCACTTTAGTGATCCTTTGGCAAATATGCAGGTTACGGCAAAGGGCTATGCTGAGCTTGTTGATTTACTACAAGCCGATATAGCTGTCTTAGAAGGTGGTTACTCCGTACAAGAGGCGTTACCTTATGTAAATACAGGTATTATTTTATCCATGGCAGGCCTTGATTACAGTAAGGTCGTAGAACCTGCCTTTGACCCTGTTAAATATAAGCAAAGCCAAAACGTAACAGCTTATATAGATGACCTCATCGCTAAATGGAAGGTCCAATGGGCGAATCGTCATAAGATGGCCGAAGAGGAACGTACCGGTGTAGGTGATATATGGTCGAACCGCTACAATGTGTACTATGATGAAACGGGCGTACAAGAGGAACGACTTGAAAAGGTGCGCATGTATGAAGATAAGGTGGGCTGGCATAGCGTACTTTCACGAGGCCAATACGGACCTTATGGACCACAAAGCGTATATGCTATGTTTATCCCTTGGCAAGCGAACGAAGGTACTCGTCAAGATGCGATTGCAGAGGCTGAAAAGGCTAAAGCAGAAGGTGGAGCTAGCCGCTATGTTGTGGTCGATCCACTTGGTGCAGGCCAATATGAACTATGATCGTGATTCTTATAACATGGTAGAGATTCTTATAATATGGTAGAGATTCTTATAATATGGTAAGGATTTTTTATAGAAATGCACCGTATTATGTTCACAACGGACATTACAATCCGATTCATGGTAATAAAAAATAGTTAACATGTGATATAATAAGAAGAAATAACGCCCCTTTGTGTAAGGGGCGTTCTAATGTTTAGTTTTAGAATGGTGAGGTTCCTATGCGCAGTGATAATAGAACAGCAGGTCAATTGCGACCTATTAAAATAACACGGAATTTTACAGAGTATGCAGAAGGTTCTGTACTCATTGAGTGCGGTAAGACTAAGGTTATCTGCACGGCTACTGTGGAGGATTCTGTGCCGCGCTGGCTAAAAGGTTCTGGCCAAGGATGGGTAACAGCCGAATATTCTTTGTTGCCACGTTCTACGCAAACTCGTGTAAGCCGTGAGGCGGCAAAGGGGAAACAAACGGGCCGTACCGTAGAAATTCAACGTCTTATCGGCCGTGCATTGCGCGCTGTCGTAGACCTTGAAGCTCTTGGTGAACGTTCTATTACAATCGACTGCGACGTTATCCAAGCCGATGGTGGTACGCGTACAGCCTCTATTACAGGTGCCTTTGTGGCCCTTGTTGATGCGGTGGACTTCACCTTTGGTGGAGCCGGTAAATTCCCAATTACTGATTTCTGTGCCGCTATTTCCGTAGGGATTGGTCCTGAAGGTCCTATTACAGATCTTTGCTATGAAGAGGACAGTGCTGCTATCGTTGATATGAATGTGGTGCGCATAGGCTCTGGCAATATGGTTGAGGTACAAGGTACAGGCGAACACGGTACCTTTAACCGTGATGAACTCAATGCATTACTTGATTTAGCAGAGGCTGCTACCGATGAGCTCATGGCTAAACAACGTGAAGTACTTGGTGCGACAGCAGATAAGGTAGGTAAGGTATATCCTACAGCTCCGGAGGTGTAAGATGGAACAAATCGTATTAGCTACAGGAAATAAAGGAAAAATTCGTGAGTTTTCCGAGGCGTTCTCTCATTTATCTATTGATTGTGTGCCAGTAAAAGAGGTCATTTCTATCGAGGAACCAGAGGAAACTGGTACAACATTTATGGAGAATGCTCTTTTGAAAGCCTATTACTACGCAAAGGCTACAAATCGTCCATGCCTTGCGGACGATTCTGGCATCACTGTAGATGCTCTCAATGGGGCACCAGGTGTATATTCTGCTCGTTATGCAGGTCATCACGGTGATGATCAAGCTAATAATGAAAAATTGATTCGTGAGCTTCAAGGTAAAAGTGACCGCACAGGTCATTATGTGTGTGCTTTGGCTCTTGTATATCCTGATGGCCGTGAAGTGACAGCGGAAGGCTATTGTGATGGCCTAGTCCAAGACGAACCAAAAGGGGATAACGGCTTTGGCTATGATCCATATTTCTATGTGCCTGAGTTTAAGAAAACAATGGCTGAACTTAGCATCGAAGAAAAGGAAAAGATTAGTCATCGTGGCCGTGCATTACGCGAATTAATTAACAAGCTTTGATATTTTCGAACTATATGGTATAGTTCATATAAATATGTAATATAATAGTATTAGAGAACTTATAAAATGAAACGAATTGGTATTTTGAGTGATACCCATGGGTATCTAGAGGATATTGACCTCGTCTTAGAGGCTACAGCAGATCAAGACATCGATATGTGGCTTCACGCTGGTGACTTTGGTGATGATGCTCGTTACATGCAGGAGCATACGGATATTCCTGTGTATGCAGTGCGTGGCAATAATGACCGTGTACAACCTCTTGAGCCACGAGAGCAGTTAATCCCGTTAGAGGATACCTATATTTACATGACTCATGGTCATGAGGTATCATATTATAATCGTATACAAAAACTGATTGAGTTAGGAACTGATATGGGGGCACGACTTATTGTATCTGGCCATAGCCATCATCATGGTGAGGTTCGTGTTCGTGATGCGGTATTCGTAAATCCTGGCAGTATTTCGTTGGCTCGTGACCGCTCTGGTGGTACCTTTGCCATCGTTACCTACAATAATGGACAGTTTGATGTAGAGTTTGTGTATAAACAAGATATTGTTTAGTTATATGGTGAAGGCTTCAAGCTGTAACGTCTTGAAAAGCTTTCAAAAAAATAGTAAGTCTATGCATGGAAAGGGTTATGACATATCATGGATACACCAGTTAAAGCAAAGCCTAAAATGAAATTATATGGTTTTAATAATCTCACAAAGACATTGAGTTTTAATATTTATGATATTTGTTATACTCGTACAGAAGAAGAGAAAAAACAATACATTCAGTACATTGATGAAGTATACAATGCAGATCGCTTAACAGCTATCTTAACAGAGGTTAGCCATATTATTGGTGCTAACATTCTTAACGTGGCGAAACAAGACTATGATCCACAAGGTGCATCTGTAACAATTCTGATTTCTGAAGAGGAAATTGAAAAAGAAGATGTTGTAATGCATCTTGATAAATCTCACCTTACTGTACATACCTATCCTGAAAGCCATCCGCACAAAGGGATTAGTACATTCCGTGCAGATATTGAAGTGTCCACATGTGGTCAAATCTCTCCACTTAAAGCACTTAACTATTTAATTCAAAGCTTTGATTCCGATATCCTTACATTGGATTACCATGTACGTGGCTTTACACGTGACGTATCTGGTAAGAAAATCTATATCGATCATCGCATCAATTCTATCCAAAACTACATCAATGCAAAAACTCGCAACATGTACAACATGATTGATGTAAACGTATACCAAGAAAATATTTTCCATACAAAAATGATGTTAAAAGAGTTTGATTTAGATAATTACCTATTTGGCATTACTGAAGCTGAATTGAGCGAACGAGAAATCAAACAAATTAAACATCAATTGAAGCAAGAAATGATGGAAATTTTCTATGGCCGTAACTTGCCATCCGTAAAAGCATAAATAAAAATGTATATTTTGTATGCTCTTTGTCCTATTAGATAATGTGTATATAATACCAAAGTAGATAAGCCCTATATGGCTTATCTACTTTTTGTTTAGTTATCATTTTTATTACTAGTATAAATTAATAGAATTTAATTCTAAAATGTTCGAAAAACTATATCGAAAAAACTTGAATTGTTATATATCATTTTGTATAATACAATTAGTTAAAGGTATTAAATACCGACTCAAAAGAGTCCGAGTTTATCCACAAAGGAGAATTATTATGGACGTACGTGAATTAGCTGTACAAAAAAAACGTGAATTAAAAGGTTTCCTTACTGTAGGAACTAAATATGAATTAAAAGACGCTCATGATTTATCTGTAGCTTACACACCAGGTGTAGCAGAACCATGCTTGCGTATTAAAGATAATGAAGCAGAATCCTTCGAATTAACTTGCCGTTCCAACATGGTTGCCGTTGTATCCGACGGTACTCGTGTACTTGGTCTTGGCGATATCGGCGCTGCAGCAGCATTGCCTGTAATGGAAGGTAAATCCTTATTGTTCAAAAAATTCGGCGATGTAGACTGCATTCCATTGGTTGTAGATACAAAAGATGCTGATACTTTGATTAACACAGTAAAATTATTGCAAAAGAACTTTGCTGGTATTAACTTGGAAGATATTTCTTCTCCTAAATGCTATGAAATCGAAAACCGTTTGAAAGAAGAATTGGAAATTCCTGTATTCCATGATGACCAACACGGTACAGCTATCGCTTGTTTAGCTGGTGTAAAAGGTGCTCTTCGCCTAGTTAAAAAAGACTTAGCAACAGCTAAAATCATTGTAAACGGTGCTGGTGCTGCTGGTGCAAACATCGCTCGTTTATTATATCTTGCAGGCGCTCGCGATATTACATTGTTAGTATCCTCTGGCGTATTGCACAAAGACTACAAACGTCTTGATTCCTTGCAATCTGAATTGATTGACTTGCTTAAACTTGAAGAAAAACATGGCAACTTGGCTGAAAATGCTAAAGGCGCTGACATTCTTCTTGGCGTATCTGCAGCAGGCGTATTCACAAAAGAAATTTTGGAAAACTTGGCTGACGATGCAATCGTATTCGCAATGGCTAACCCTAACCCTGAAGCAACATATGCTGATATGAAAGCAGCTGGCGTTCGTATCGCTGGTACTGGTCGTTCCGATGCTCCTAACCAAATCAACAACGTAGCAGTATTCCCTGGTATCTTCCGCGGTGCTATCGATGTTCGCGCATCCAAAATCACTGATGAAATGAAATTGGCTGCTGCTGAAGCATTGGCTCATTTGATTCCAGATAGCGAATTGAACGAAGAAAACATCATGCCATCCGTATTCGATCCTCGTGTAGCTCCAGCTGTTGCTAAAGCAGTTGCTGAAGTTGCTGTAAAACAAGGCATCGCTAAAAACCCTAAAGTAGTTGAAGACGGTAGCTACGAAGGTTAATTTTATAGCTAATCATTTGATTGCTTAATGGCTCAAAAGCTGTTTAAAACCTAAGTGAGATAATATAAACTATAATGACATGCACCTCGAAAGGGGTGCATGTTTTTTATATGTACTAATAAAATTTAAAAAATTAATGAAGTTGTAAAAAAGTACTTGTCACTAATTTGTATCAATGATATAATAATTTTCGTTGCAGAGCGATACTCAACAGAGTAAAAACTCAGCAAGAGTAGTGGTTGACATCAACTACCAGGTTTGCTATAATTAGCAAGTAATTAATGACGGGGCATAGCGCAGTTTGGTAGCGCACCTGGCTTGGGACCAGGGGGTCGCAGGTTCGAATCCTGCTGCTCCGACCATTTTTTTTTGCGGGTGTAGCTCAATGGTAGAGCCCCAGCCTTCCAAGCTGGTCGCGAGGGTTCGATTCCCTTCACCCGCTCCATTTTTTTTTGCCTTTTTTAGGGTAAAACGTAATATTGACGATATATAGTACATAATTTATACTATAATAGATAATTACATATATAGGTAATCCACATGGTTCAGTAGCTCAGTTGGATAGAGCAACGGCCTTCTAAGCCGTGGGTCGGGGGTTCGAATCCCTCCTGGATCACCAAAGAAATTAAGCGGATAGCTCGTAATGAGCTATCCGTTTTTTATATGTTAATGCTCCTAAAAGACAGCTAGTAATTATTTATGCTATAATGTTAAAAATGAAGAAAAAGTGAAGTGTTTTGACGTTGTAGTAAGGGGAATTTTAATGAAAAATATAGAGAAAATTTTTGATAAGATAGACCTTGATAATGCTAATCGAGATGAAGGCCGCCTATATGATTCCATACGTTGTTTTTTATTAGCTGCAACACCAGAGGAGATTGTTCGCCAAAAAACAATTGCATTCTTGCAACAGGAATTAGGGATACCTATTAATCGGATTTTTGTAGAAGAGTCAATGGCGCATACTAAAAAAGGAGCCCGTGGAAGAGCTGATATTGTTATCTACCGTGATGATGAGTGCACAGATGTACTAATGATTATAGAATGTAAGGCACCTCATATTAACGTGCTAGGTGATGAAGTATTTAATCAGGCTTCAGGATATAGAGAAATACTTAATGCAGATTATATTATGCTGGTGAATGGTATAGAGGCCATTATATATTATTATAATGATGGGGTATATCATGAAGTTAAGGAAATTCCTTTATTAGAGGAACTTTTAAAGAATGAAATTTCTTTTGTCGAACCAGAACCATTTGAGGCATTTAGATATGAAGAACTTATGTCAGATGAGTTTCAAGACGCCTTTACTGAAAACTGTGATATTAGTGAATATACGCCTCAATATATAAAAGGCTTTGCTCTTAATTTGATTAATCTAATTATTTTTAAAGAGATTAAAAATAGTAAGTTTTTGGAAAAAATAGGTGTATCCGAAGATTGCCGTGTAAGTATGCCACATTTTGGTAATAGTGGAGGTGGTAATTATCAAGCTTGGTCTCATATGTTTATTGCAAAAGATTATTTAAATAGAGACCAAGTTCTAGGTATTAGTATATGTGCTACGGCACATACAGAGAATGATCCACATTGGGGTAACCGTACTGGTACTACTCAATTAAATGTATCTATAACCAATAAAGAATCGAGACATCATTCCCTTCAATTAAACTTAGATAGGTGCTGTCGATATAATCCACTTACTAATATAGTAGATGTTACACATAACGGCTCTTTAACAAGCGGTAAAGGTGGAGCAGCTAAAAGAGCTGATGTTATTGCATATATTAAGGACCGTGCACCTGAGCTTGTCCATGATGATGAAATATATCTTGGTCGTCTAAATAATTCTCGTTTGCTAGAGTGGAAAGACCCTAATGTACAATCCTTTATAAGAAATTTATTACGTTATGCTGTTCTCCGTGATGGATTTAGAGCAGAATATAAAAAATCAAAATAATATTGTTAATCAAAGACCATTCATCGAATGGTCTTTTGTTTTTTATATAAATAACTCAAAAGTTCAAATTTAATTATCTCTCACAAACTCAGCATTTATCTATATTCTTGTCGTATAAATCTAATTAGTCAAAACAAAAGTCAAAAAAAAGTCAAAAAATTTTAATTTGACCTATTGACTTTTTGACTTAATCAGATTATTATAATGTCATAAGGTTGAAGAAACCTAGAAATAAAGCAAGAAATTAAACAGACTTAAAAAGTCAAACAGATATACTTGTAGTAAAAAAGTGAGGTAATTTATATGAACAACAACTTCAATAACTTTGGTAGCGACTTCGGTAGCATGAATGATTTGTTCAATCAATTGATGGGTAACATGGGTGGTTATTCCACAGAAAACCGTCGTTATAAAATTAATGGTCGTGAAGTGACTCCAGAAGAGTTTGCTTTCTATCGTCAAACTGGTCGTTTACCTTCTAATGAAGAAATGCAAGCTGCTCAAGCTGCACAACAAGGTAAAATGAAACAAGATGGTATCCTTGCCAAGTTAGGTACAAACTTAACTCAACAAGCTCGTGATGGTAAACTCGATCCTGTTATTGGACGTAATAAAGAAATCCAAGAAACAGCAGAAATCTTAGCACGTCGTACTAAAAACAATCCTGTACTCGTAGGTGATGCTGGTGTTGGTAAAACAGCTGTCGTAGAAGGCTTGGCACAAGCTATCGTCAATGGCGATGTTCCTGCAGCTATTAAAAATAAAGAAATTATTTCCATCGATATTTCTGGTTTGGAAGCTGGTACTCAATATCGTGGTTCCTTCGAAGAAAATATCCAAAACC